>JAHEKH010000203.1 GCA_024638445.1 Gammaproteobacteria bacterium
GACCGACAAGCAGGTGCCGGCAACTTCGAAAGAATCGGATGCACTGAGCAAGGATCTCAGGCAGCGTGGTTTCAAGTTTGTCGGCAGCACGATCGTCTATGCTCACATGCAGGCCACGGGCATGGTCAACGACCACGTGGTGAGCTGTTTCCGCTACCGCGAATGCCGCGAGAAAGGCTGAATCGTGATGCTGCGCCGGGTCGTGTTGGCTGGCGTGATCGCGGCAGTACTCGGGTTGGCCTGGTTCGCCGGGGTTGGCCCGCAACCCGTTGATCCGGAACCGGTTACAGCAACGACCGGGGAAATTCAGGGCGCCGCTCGCGCCAGCGCGGTTGCCGGGCAGGCTGCCGAAACCGCGGCAACCTCTGAAGTGAGCGTCGTGGATGCAGACTGCCCGGATCCCGAGTTGGTCGATATTCTCGACGGCCGCGATTCCGATACGGTAAGACAATTGATCGCCGACCTGGCGGTGAGCCTCGAGGATACCGGCGATCCAGAGCTGGATCTGGCCGCCGCCTATATCGGTCAGCGCGTTTCTCCCGAAAAACCGGTGCATGTCCTCCAACGCCTGGCAGATAACCCCAACCGGCCGCTGGCGTTCTGGCTGCACCTGTCGGCCTGTGGGCAGGAGCAACCCGCCGATGCCAGCTGCGATCCGCAATTTTTTATCGCGGAAGCAGAGCGGTCTGCAGCCGACAATGCGGTTGTCTGGGGAAACATTGCCGGGCTGCTCTACGAGGCCGGGAATCACGACCAGGCGCTGGTCGCGATGCAGCGCGCACGCACCGCCCCGGAAATGGTGCAGTACTGGCCGGAACAGCTGCAGCTGTTTGAAAGAGTCCTCCAGATCGAAGGCTCATTCGACTACATCGAGCGGGTCTACCTGGCGATTGGCCTCACCGCCGTGCCACCCGGCTTTGCGGGAACGTACCAGGCCTGTGCCGAGCTCGGAGCGGTCCGGACTGACTGGCGCGAGGCCTGCCTGGACTATGCCGGCCGCCTGCAGCGGGAAGGGCAGATGCTGCTCGATGAGCGCACCGGCCTGGCGATCGAGAGGGCCATAGCCCTGGCCGAAGACGACACCGCGTGGCTTGCCGAACTGCAGCAGCGTGAGCACGACAGTCTCGAGGTACTCCGCCGGGTAGCGCTCAGTGACGAGGTGATTTTCACTGATGAAAAACTCCTGTCGAATTACGTCGACATCATGCTGTCGTCGGGTGAACGTGCGGCGCTGCAGTACTCGACCGGGGAGATTGCTGCTCTTATGGCCGCCACGCCCTGTGGCGAACCACCGCGGCGGGTGATCTTCAACTAGCTACCGTGGCGCGCCGGCTGGCGCAATGACCTGGTGTTGGCGGCCAGCGGGATTGTTCGGGTACAGCAGCAGCGATGGCCAGGGTGATTCCGGCACCACGGCCGACTCGTCCGCATCCAGCCACAAGGTCTCATCTGACTCCGGTGCGGTATCAGCCAGGTCGATGAATCCGCTTTGCGTGGTCTGCTCGCCTTCGCGTGTGGTGATGACCAGCCGCCAGGAAAAATCATTGTCGCCGGGCAGCAGGAAAGCGTCACCACCGGCGGCGACCAGCGTGAACGGCACGATCATCACCTGGTCGTTGAAATCGGCCGTCGAAAAAATCCAGTCCAGGAAGCCGGCGTCGGTATCCGGCTCGCCTTTCTCGTCGAGCGGATACTGGGCGCTGACCAGCGAACCGGCGGTGCCGCCAAATTCCGACCAGTCAGCGATTGCCAGCAGCCAGTCCTCGATGCCATCGGCATCGGTGTCGACATACATCTCGAACGACAGGTGCGCCGGGTGTTCCCAGCCCTCGTGCATGGCGATCCCGAGGTTCATCAGGGGAAAGCTGCCGTAGCTCGTGGCGCGAAAGCCGAGTGCCGCCAGCGCTGCCCCGCCCGAAGGCCGGACACCCGCCGACTGCCAGCTCAGCGTGAACATCTCGGCAAAGCCGCGGGCCGGGCCAGCGTTGCTGAATCGTGCAACGCTCCCGGTGTTGTCGACGGCGAGTTGCGATGCCGGGTCGACCACGGCGAGGTAGGCCGTGCGCAGGACCTGGTCATCGGCAACGAAAACGCACCAGCCGTCCGCCTCGGTCTGGGTGTCACCGCCGCGGTCGTGGGGCATCAGCGCCGGATCGGCATCAATCTCCAGCGTTACCGTCGTTTCGCCCCCGGCCGGAACACTGAAGTCCGCGGGGCACCAGGCTTCGACGCCCCGCACCGCCTGGCCGGGCTCGTGGTGGACCTGGAAATCCAGCGCTGTATCGCCGCGATTCGTGACGGTCACGGTGCGGCTGTCGCGGTAAGGCGCCAGGTTGTTAATGCGGCCGAACGATACGCCGCCGGGGCTTGCGTAGGCGGCCAGCGCCGCGGCCCGATCGACGCGGGCGATTCCGGTGCCCTGCCGGGTCAGGTTGTAGGGCGTGTCCGTTGACGGACCGGCGCTGTTGGCGTTGATCGCGCTGTTCTGCAGCAGCGCCTTGATGCCGGCAGGCCCGAGTTCCGGATCCAGCTGCTTCAGCAGCGCGGCCGCGCCGGCGACGTGTGGCGCCGCCATCGAGGTGCCGCTGATGGCCACGGAGTCGAAGCCGGTGCCCGCATCGGCCGAGCGGATGCCACGCCCGGGTGCTGCCAGGTCTGGCTTGAACAACGAGCCGCCGTGACCCGGCCCGCTGGAAGTAAAGCCGGCCAGTGTGTCGTCGAGCGCCGGGTCGTCGGGAACCGTTTCCGACGGGTCCAGCGTTACTTCTATTGTGCTTCCCTT
>JAHEKH010000204.1 GCA_024638445.1 Gammaproteobacteria bacterium
CACCAGTTTCCGCGGCTGCTGCGTGCCGTCGACGAGCCGGCCGCCAGCGGCGAGGTCGACGATGACTTCGTCGTGCAGTACGGCATGAACGAGTTCGTTCCACAGCACTGCGAAACGCATGAATTTCTGTCCTTCGACGAAATGAAGGCACGCATCGACGAGGCGCGTATCGTGGTAACTCACGGCAGCTCGACCGCACTGCTGGCACTGGCGGCGGACAAGAGCCCGGTCATCGTGCCGCGGCTGAAACAGCTCAACGAGATCGTCGACGACCACCAGTACCAGTTTGCCCAGGTGGTCAGCGAGATCGCCCCGGTGCTGGTCGTTAATGACGTTGCCGAGCTCGGCGATACGCTGCAGCAGTACGACCGCCTGGCGCGGGAGCGGCGGGCGAAATTCAACGGTGCCGCCGACCCGACCTCGACCAGCGCGGTCGACACCCTGCACGGCGTGATCCGTGGCTGGTTTCCCGATCGCTGCTAGACTTCCCTCCCTTGCCTGAGACCCGATTACTGCCATGACAGTCCGAACCCGTTTTGCCCCCAGCCCCACCGGCTACCTGCACATCGGCGGCGCCCGCACCGCGCTGTTTTGCTGGCTCTACACCCGCCGCATGGGCGGCACCTTCGTGCTGCGGATCGAGGACACCGATCGCGAGCGGTCGACCGAGGCCTCGGTGCAGGTCATTCTCGATGCCATGGCGTGGCTCGGTCTCAACGCCGATGAAGGGCCGTATTACCAGACCCAGCGTTTCGACCGCTACAACGAGGTCATCGACCAGCTGATAGAAGCCGGCCACGCCTACCGGTGCACCTGCACCCGCGAACGGCTGGACGAGCTGCGCCAGCGCCAGCAGGCGGCAGGCGAGAAACCGCGTTATGACGGCAAGTGCCGTGGTGGCGCGGAAGGCGAGGGCGAGCACGTGATCCGCTTCCGCAACCCGGATGACGGCCAGGTGGTAATCGATGATCTCGTCCACGGTTACACCGTGTTCGACAACGCGGAGCTCGACGACCTGATCATCCGCCGCTCCGACGGCACCCCGACCTACAACCTGTCCGTGGTCGTCGATGATGCCGACATGGAAATTACCCATGTCATCCGTGGCGACGACCATCTCAACAACACGCCGCGACAGGTCAACATCTACCGCGCGCTGGACCGGCCGGTGCCGGTTTTTGCGCACCTGCCGATGATCCTGGGCGCCGACGGCTCACGGCTGTCCAAGCGTCATGGCGCAGTGAGCGTGCTGGAATACCGTGACGAGGGTTACCTGCCCGAGGCGCTGCTCAACTACCTGGTGCGGCTGGGCTGGTCGCATGGCGACCAGGAGATCTTCTCGATGAACGAGATGATCAAGCTGTTCGATCTCGCCGACGTCAACAAGGCGCCGTCGAAGTTCAACCCGGAAAAATTGCTGTGGCTGAACCAGCACCACATCAAGGACGGCGATTCGGCGCGAATCGGTAAACTGCTCGGCGACTACCTGCGAAAGCTGGACGTCGATCCCGGCGACGACCCCGACCCGGCATTGCCGGACGTTGCCCGTTCCCAGCAGGAACGCGCCAAGACGTTGACCGAGATGGCCATGGCCAGCGAGTTCTTTTATCGCGACGTCCACGAGTACAACGAGAAGGCGGCAAAGAAAAACCTCAAGGCCGCGGCCCGCGAGCCGCTGGTCCGGGTTCGCGCAGCACTGGCCGACGTTCCCGCCTGGCAGACCAAAGACATTCACGAGGTCGTTGACCAGGTTGCCGCGGAGCTCGATCTGAAAATGGGCAAGGTCGCCCAGCCGATTCGTGTCGCGGTCTCCGGTGGCCCCATCTCGCCGCCCATCGACATTACCCTGCGCCTGCTGGGCCGCAACCGGACCCTCGAGCGCATCGACCGCGCCATCGCCTTCATCGACGAGCGAATCGCCGCCTCGGGCTGAGACCCGGGAATGAACCCATTTCTCATTGTCCGCGGCCGATGGATTGATGTGCCGCGTAAGCACGGCTCAGGGTCGGGCACCCGGGACGCAGCGAAGGCGCGCGGTGGCGCGATCGGCAGCAGTCCTGACCGAACCAACTGAATCGATTCTTGAGGAGGCATTGATGGCAACCCGCATGATTCCCACTCGTCCGCTGGGCGCAGGCTCCGGAATAGAGGTAACGGAAGTCGGCTGCGGCCTGTGGGCGGTCGGAGGGCACTGGGGCCCGACCGATGACACGGCCGCCCTCGAGGCGATCGAGACCGCCCTCGCGGCCGGGGTGAACTTTTTTGACACCGCCGACGTTTACGGCGACGGCCGGTCGGAGCGGCTGCTTGGACAGGCGATGAGAGGACGCAGGGAAAAATTTATCGTTGGGACCAAGCTCGGCTGGGTCGATTACAACGGCGATGCGGGACACAGCCAGTACACGACGGTGGACAAGCTTATCGCGGGCGTCGAGGAGAACCTTCGGCGGCTGGGAACGGACTACGTGGACCTGATCCAGTGTCACATCTGGTACGAGGATTCGACGACACCCGTATTCCTCGAGGGCTTCGCAAAACTGAAAGAGCAGGGCAAGGTCCGTGCCTGGGGCTGCTCGACCAGCGGACTGGGCCTGGTGAAGACGTTTGCGAAGGCCGGCGCCGACACGTTGCAGATCGACTACTCGATTCTGAACCGTGATGCCGAGCGAGAAGTGTTGCCGTACTGCCGCAAACACGGTGTGGGAGTCATCGTGCGCGGAGCCCTCGGCATGGGCCTGCTGACCGGCAAGTTCACCGGCCACGACAAGTTCGC
>JAHEKH010000205.1 GCA_024638445.1 Gammaproteobacteria bacterium
GATGAGCATGCTGGATTCAGCGACAGCGATGAGCAACAGTGCTTCGCGCCAGTCTAGATTTACACCGACAGCCGCGAACAAAATCCATAGCCTGCCGCCATGAATTACAATCGATAATGCGTGCCAGGTGATTACCCTCGAGACCAGCCCGGGCTGGGCAATGAATTCCCGCAGCGCAGTGGAGGTCTGCTCAAGGCGATCTGCCATCGGCTCTGGCAGCAGCCCGATCAGGCGTGGAGCACCCCTGGTTATCACTAACGAGACGACGACCATCGCTGCATAAGCGCCTGCAAGCCCGGCAAAAGCGTGTCGCAGCAATGCGATATTGCACACGGTGCCGATTAGCCCGACCAGGCCCAGCGCGGCAACGATGAGGACATACTGAGGCGCGGCAAGCATCGCAATCTCGGACCACGAAGCACTGGTCGCTACCCTGAGTGCCTGAGCATAGGCAACGACACCGGCAGTCGGAAAGACCTGGTGCGCGAAGGTCCGTATCCAGCCAATCCAGAAAGCGTCGGCAAGTCGCATGGAATGGCCCATGGCTCGCAGTGGAGCCGCTGTCGTTTCAGCATGCAAGACCCTGGCGACGACCATTATCACGGACCAGGCCAAAACGCCCGGGATCCCGATAGAACGAATAGCCAGCAGCAGGTCGGCGGGTCGAAAATACCAGAGGAGCACTGTTAGTCCGCCGAGGCCTGCCAGCCATGACAAAATATTTCTGGTGTTTTTCTGCACCTGCCCCAATCCTTTTGTCGGCTGCCCCTTGCCGGTAATTCTCCCTGGCCTGGAACTACCCGGAGATGTTCTTCTTGTAAGCTGGCAGGTTGTCGCCGAGCTGCAGCCAGGGCGCTTTGTCTTCCGTCCAGATATGAGCGCGTGGCTCGGGTACCGCAGCGCCGTCGAGGCTGTTTAACGTCAGGTCAATCTCGCCGGGTCGCCGGTTGTTTTCGTAACTGATTGCAGTACCGCAATTGCTGCAAAGCCCGCGCGTCACTCCAGGGGAGGACCGGTGCCAATGCATCTCGCCCGCAGTGACTTCGAAGGAGCTGCGCGAATAGGTTGCCCAAGCGACCAGCGGTGCGCCTGCCGCGTGCTGACAACTCTTACAGTGGCAAAAGCAGGCGAATTTCTCCGGGCCCGTAACGACGTAGCGAACGTTGCCGCAAAAACACCCGCCGGGAACGCGGACGGAATTCAACGCGCGCCTTCCCGAAAGAACTCGACCTCACCCGTTTCAATCGAATATTCGGCACCAACAACGGTCAGTTCACCGGCTTCAATGAGCTTCTCGAGAATCAACGAGCCGTGCGACAGTCGCTCGACGGATGCACGTACGTTGCTGCGGACCGATTCCCTGAGTGCCGCTTCACTGGCACGGCCACCGTGTGCTTTGAGTACGGGCTCTACGGCGGGGCGCACGCGATCCACAATCGAACGCAGGTTTGGCGAGCGGTGTGACTCTTTGAGAGTAAGCTCATCGAGCGCCGCAGCCACCGCGCCGCAATGGGTATGTCCGAGGACGATCACCAGCGGACAGCCGAACTTCTCCGCCGCAAATTCAATGCTGCCGACTTGCGATGGCGCGACAATGTTGCCGGCGACGCGGATGACGAAGAGATCGCCGAAGCCCGCATCGAAGACCATCTCGACCGGCACCCTGGAATCCGAACAGGCGAGAATAATCGCAAAGGGCGCCTGTCCGCCCGACTGGCCAGGCTGATGCGCGCGCCGTGCCTGCGAGTCTGCGTCGATTTCGCCTTTGACAAAACGGCGGTTGCCGTCAACGAGTTTTTCCAGGGCCTGGGTTGCGGTGATCATGGTTGCCGAGTATCGGGCAGGGCCTCGCAGGCTGCAAGGCCGGTCAGGTGCGGGCCCAGCGGTGGAGCAACACAATCGCGCCGGCAGCGAAGTGCGACTGGTCGCGGGCGAGTTCGACGTAACCATCCGTAGCCGACAGGGCGGTGAAGTCGCCGGAGGTGTTTGTCTGTACGGGCATGGCGAGCGTCTGCGCAGCGGCGTTGGACAGCACCCGTACGGGCTGGAAGCAGGTGAGGTCCGGCGTGAAGGTCACGTCGGCGGCGAGTGCTGCAAACTCGGGCAGCGGTGCCACCGCGGCTGCTGCAGTGTCCAGTGCCGGGATCACGTAATGCCGGCAGCAGACCAGTGCGGATACCGGGTTGCCCGGCAACGCGAATACCGCTTGTTGTTGCGGGCCGATACCGAACCACATCGGTTTGCCCGGTCGCTGACTGACGCGGTGGAATACAACCTTGACGCCGAGATCAGCGAGCACTTGGGGCACGAAGTCCGCTTTACCCATGGACACGCCGCCACTGAGGATCAGTATGTCGGCGTTGTCGAGGTGCGCGGCGATGCGGTCGCGCAGTACCTGGATGTCATCAGCGAGATGCTCCGGACTACAATTTTCGTAACCGTGCCGGCCCAGCATGGCCTCGATCGCGGGGCCGTTCGACAAGCGAATCTGATGCGGTTCGATGGGAGAACCGGGTGCCACCAGCTCGTTGCCCGTGGAAATGATGCTGATGGCGGGCGTGCGGCTGACGGTCACGTCACGCAGCCCGGCGGATGCGAGGATTGCGATATCCATCGGCGTGATGCGCTTGCCTGGTGTCAGTAGCGTGGTGCCGGCCGCGTGATCGGAGGCGCGCGGATGAATGAACTGGTGGCGCTCGGCCGCGTAGCCGTCCTCAATGACAGCAGCGTCGCCATTAACAGCAATACGCTCAACGGGGATGATGCAATC
>JAHEKH010000206.1 GCA_024638445.1 Gammaproteobacteria bacterium
TGAAAAGGGTCAATCCGAGTTCGGGGCAATCCAGGACAGGGTCTTCGTTGCGCAGGCGACGATAGACCGGGTACGGGTCGGCGACCAGCGCCGGGTCATAAGGTTTGAAGTAGTGGGCCAAGCCGTTCAGGCGGCCAGTGCCCCGGGTTCGAGCCGGGCACCGACCTGCTGAATGACGGCGGAGCCACAGCGACTGCCGAGTGCCGCACAGTCCGGCAACGACTTGCCCTGGCTGTAGCCATAAAGAAAGCCGGCCGTGTAGGCATCGCCCGCGCCGGTGGTATCAGTAACCTTTTCGACCGGGAAAGCCGCCTGCACGTGCCGCTGGTCGCCATGCACCACGACGGAACCCTCTGCCGAGCGCGTCAGTGCGCAGAGCACGCCGGTCCCGGCCGCGCGATCGGCAGCCTGGTCGAAGTCATCGGTTTCCATCAGCGCCATGATCTCGGTGTCGTCGGCAAACACCATGCCCACCGGGCCCTCGATGGCCGACCGGAAGGCCGCATGGTGACGCAAGACACACTGATCGTCAGATAACGACAGCGCTACCGTGGCACCAGCGGCAGCCGCCAGCTTCATGGCTTTCCCCGTAACTTCCGGGCCATGGGGGGTATCCCAGATATAGCCCTCCAGCAGGAGAACCTGCGGGCGGCCTATCGTGATCTCATTGATGTCCGTCGGCTCGATCTCGGTACAGGCGCCGAGGTAGGTCTGCATGGTGCGTTGACCGTCCGGGCTGATGAGCACGTGGCTGCGCGCGGTGGGCGCTTTGCGGGTTTCCGGTGGCAGCCGCAGCTGCACGCCCAGCGATTTCATGTCGTGCGCAAATATCGCCCCGAACTGGTCGTCGGCGACCCGGCCGATATAGGCCGCGCTGCCGCCGAGGTTGGCAAAACCGGCGACCGTGTTGCCGACAGAGCCTCCCGACATTTCGGTCGCTGGTCCCATCCTGTCGTAGAGGCTCTCGGCCTGTGCTGCATCGATCAGCATCATCGAGCCCCGGGGTGCGCCGATGGCTTCCAGGAAGTCGTCGTCGACATGGGCGAGGATATCCACGATCGCGTTGCTCAGGCCGAGCAGCTGCACGTCATGCTTCATGGGTAACTTCTTCCGGAGTAGGCAAATCCAGCGGCACATTCTAGTCAGCTTGACGCCCAAAGTAACGCGGGCCACCGGTTTGCGGCGGACCTGCAACAGCACTGGTGTATCAAGTGTATCTCGTTTAATATCAAACTATTACGAATTATAGCGAAAGCTCCATGGGCAAATTGACTACCCACGTGCTCGACACGGCCAACGGCAGACCCGGGCGTGGTATCGCCGGTCGCCTGTATGCCCTCGGCAACGAGCGGCGGCTGCTGGCCGGTTTCATGACCAATGACGACGGCCGGGTGGACGAACCGCTGCTCCAGGGCGAGGATTTCGTTGCCGGCGCCTACGAACTGGTTTTCGAAGTCGGCGATTATTTTGAGGGCAACGAGGCGCCTTTCCTGACCGAAGTTGTCATTCGCTTCAACCTCTCGGCCGATGAACATTACCACGTGCCCTTGCTCGTCTCGCCCTGGAGCTACACCACCTACCGCGGCAGCTGAGTCCTTGCCGTAATGAGCACCGCCAGCCGAAATACCATCAACTTCCTGCTCGACGGCGAACGGGTCACGCTGCACGACGTCGATCCCAATCGCACGGTGCTGCAGTGGCTGCGTGAGGACCGCGGACGTACCGGCACGAAAGAGGGCTGTGCCGAGGGCGATTGCGGTGCCTGTGCTGTCGTGATCGGCGAACTCGACGACGGTAAGGTGCGGTATCGGGCAATCAACTCCTGCATCCAGTTCCTGCCGACGCTGGACGGGCATGAACTGGTAACCGTCGAAAGCCTGTCGTCCGCGGACGGTCAGCTGCACCCGGTGCAGCAGGCGATGGTCGACGAGCACGGGTCGCAGTGCGGTTTCTGCACGCCGGGTTTCGTCATGTCGCTCTACGCGCTGTATCGCTCCAGCAGCGATCCCGGCCGCGTAGAGATCGACGAGGCCCTGGCCGGCAATCTTTGTCGCTGCACAGGTTACCGGCCGATCGTGGAGGCGGCGCAGTCCATGTACCGGGCCCCGGCGCCGGCAACCGATCCCGAAGCCGCCGTCAATGCGCTGGAACAGCTGGAGGCGACGACCCTGAGCTGCGAAGGCGCACGACACCGGTACCACGCACCGGTCAGCCTCGCGGAGCTGGAAACGCTCTATGCCGCGCAACCGGATGCCTGCCTGCTGGCGGGCGGCACCGACGTCGGTCTGTGGGTCACCAAGGACCGGCAGGAAATACCCGAGTTGATCTACCTCGGCAACGTGCCAGAGCTGCAGGGCGTAACGCAGACCGATACCCACCTCGAGATCGGTGCCGCTGTTACGCTGACCGATGCAATGCCGGCCCTGGTAGCAGCGTTTCCGGCGCTCGAGGAGTTGCTGCGCCGTTTCGCCGGTCCGCCGATTAGAAATGCCGCAACACTGGGTGGCAACATTGCCAACGGGTCACCGATAGGCGATTCGATGCCGGCGCTCATTGCGCTTGACGCAACCCTCGTGCTGCGATGCGCGGGCCGTACCCGGGAGATCGCGCTCGACAGCTTTTACCCGGGTTACCGGCAGACAGCCCTGCAGCCGGGGGAGTTTGTCGAGCGGATCCGTATCCCCCGGCTGGAGCCAAGCGCTTTGTTCGGCG
>JAHEKH010000089.1 GCA_024638445.1 Gammaproteobacteria bacterium
GATTGCTGCCACTCCGGCACCATGACCCGCGACGTGTTTGGCGACGCGGTGCGCGCCGCGCCCCCGGACAAACGGTCCGTGACAGCGATGGATCTTCCGGAAACCCCCGCCGATACGCGCGATATCGATTCCGAAAAACTCAGCGAGGCCGGCTGGCTGGAAATCAGCGATTCCTACGTGGTGGTCTCCGGCTGCCGCGACAACGAGCTGTCGCATGAATTTCCCAAGCAGGATCCGGACAACCGAAACGGCGCGCTGACTCACTTCTTTACCGAAGCCCTGACGCGCGCAACACCCGGTACCACCTATCGCGACGCCTTCGAATATGCCCGCGGCAGGATCAATGCGAAATGGTCCGACCAGAACCCCCAGATCGACGGCAAGCTGGATCGCGAAATTTTCGGCGTGAAAGACATCGAGCCGATTCGCTATGTCGCAGTGAAATCGGTCGACGGCGACAAAGTCGTGCTCAACGGCGGCAAGGCGCATGGCCTGTATCCCAACTCACAGTGGACCGTCTATCCGCCCGGCACCAAGAGCACCGACGGCGTCGACAGCCTGGCCGTGCTGGAAATCGAAAAAGTCGGGGCCCTGACCTCGAGCGCCGTGGTGCGCGAAACGCATGGCGAGGTCGTGCCGATGTCGCGCTGCGTGGAGACCGCCACGGCGGCCGAAAAATTCCAGCTGGGCATCGACCTCTCCGCACTGCCTGAAGCCCAGCGCACAGCGCTGGCCGGCGGGATCGAGGAATCGAAACTACTGACCAGCGATGCCGTGGACAACGCGCTCCGGGTCTACGTGCTCGAACCCCGCAGCTCGGCCGGTCCCGATGACCCTGTTCCCCAGGTTGAAAAAGTCGATACCCCGACCTTCGCCGTCGTTGACAACGGCGGGCAGCTGACCATGCCGCTGCACCCGGTGGCCGAGGACGGCATCGCCAAAACGCTGGTCAGCAACTTCGAAACAATCGCCCGCTACCGCAATGCGCTGGCGCTCGACAACGCGGACAGCAAGCTCGATGTTGAGTTCAACCTGTACCGCGAGGTCGATGGCAAGTGGGAGCTGGCCAACGGCGGCAACAGCGTTTTCACCGAGGGTGAGCGGCTGTCTATCGAGGTCATCAACAACGAGAGCAAGCCGATCCATTTCTGCATTCTCGATTTCGAGCTGACCCGGGCAATTTCAGGGTTTTATCCACAGAGCCTCACCAGCGAGATGCTGGCGGCCGGCAAGAAGCTGGAGCTCGGCCGGGAGGAAAACGTTACTGCCTACATGAATCCGAAAGAGGAATACCCCGAGGACCGGGGCGTAGAAACACTCAAGATCTTCGTTACTACCGACGAGTCCGATTTCCGCTGGCTCCAGCAGGGTGCCACCCGCGATGTCGGCCTCAGCGCACTGCAGAAAGAGT
This sequence comes from Gammaproteobacteria bacterium, assembly GCA_024638445.1. Lineage (GTDB taxonomy): Bacteria > Pseudomonadota > Gammaproteobacteria > Steroidobacterales > JABDKV01 > JABDJB01. The sequence goes on from JAHEKH010000089.1 coordinate 1,412, forward strand.
TCATGGCCGCCTATGGCGGTCCGGCGACCCGCGCGGTGAAGATCGAGAAGAAAAAAGCCTCTGATGACTGGAAGTCAATCAACCGTTCGTTCCATATCAAGAGACGTTTAGTCTGAAAGGCCCGTCATGAAGTACCAGGACTTCCGTATTCGTATCGAGTCGAAGACCGATACCGGATTTAACGTGAGTGTCGAATCCCCGGCTGGCAACGCCGATGAACATATCGTCCTGCCGTTCGATATCGATGAGGCAATGAAACAGTTTCACCAGATGGGGCTGGTTGTGCGTGGCGCCGCCAGCCGCAAGGTAGAAATCGACGGCCCGGAGCCAATGAAACCCTCCGAGTTCGGCGACCAGCTGTTTCGCGCGTTGTTTACCGGCCGTGTCGGCAAGATGTACAACGCCATGTGCCGTGATCTGCAGGATCCTGAGATGGGGCTGCGCATAAACCTTCACCTGAACCTGAACGACGCCGGTGTCGGCGCGTTGGCCGGCGTTCCATGGGAGTTCGTCTACGACGCCGACACAATGGATTATCTGAACCTGAGCCGCCAGACGCCCGTCATTCGTTATCTTGACGTGCAGCGGCCAAACACGGTCCAGCCGCTAACCGGCAAGCTCAAGGTGCTGGTCGTGATGTCCAGCCCGAAAGGTGAGCACGCCCTGGACCTCGACAAGGAACGCAAGCTCATCGAGTCGATCTGGTCGGGCGACGATAACGTCGAGCTGACCATCAAGGAAAACCCCACACCGAACAAGCTGCGTTCCTGGCTGACCAACGACAATTACCACGTGCTGCACTACATGGGGCACGGCGCCCATGACGACAAGACCGGGGTAGGCGCCCTGGTCCTGGAGGACGATGACGGCAATGCCAACCTGCTCGACGCTGAAACGCTGGGCACATTCCTGCGTAACGCGCCGACCATCCGCCTGGCGTTCCTCAACGCGTGTGACCTGGCCAAGACCGGTGAAGACACGCCGTTTTCCGGCGTTGCCAACCGGCTGGTGATGGCCGGTCTGCCGGCGGTCGTAGCGATGCAGTTCCCGATTTCAGACGATGCCGCCATCGCTTTCGCGCGCACCTTTTATACGCGGCTGGAGAAAGGCCAGCCGGTCGACGAGGCGGTAGCCCATGGCCGGACCGCTATCCTGGCCGACAAGCCGGGCTCCATGGAATGGGGCACGCCGGTGCTGTACATGCGCACGCCGGACGGCCGTCTCTTCGAGCGCCCGGGCGTTGAACCACCGGCAGCGGACCCGGCCGCGGCGGCGGAAACCGCTCCGGCCCCGCCAGCGCCTGACGGCTCGGTTTCGGTGCCGAAAAAAGGCATCGGCGCGGCGGCCGGCATCCTGGTGCTGCTGGCAGCCATTGCGGCCGGCGCGTTCTTCATGCTCGGCGGCAAGAAGGTGCCGCTGGATTTCGAGAGCGAGGAAATCCAGGCCTACATCGATGAACCGGTCGAAGTGAAGTTCATCGCGACCAACAACCCGGAAGGCACGGCCCACCTGGACCAGTACAACGTGTCGGTGGCCGCACCCAACGCTACCGGCCTCGAAGTTTCCGACACCGACGAGATCAACGGTTACTGGCGCACGATGATTACGCCGCGGGAGACCGGTGATTACGAGATCATTGCCACCCCGGTAGACGTCAACAAGCCTGATGCCGAGCCCCGCAAGAAATCAGCAAAACTGGTGGTCAGCATCAATCCGGAAGTACAGGCGGCTTACGAGACGGCTATGGCCAGCGTCAGTACCCCGGCTGTGGCCACCGAAGACCTGATAGAGACATTGACGGGTCTCGAAGCCCGCGGTCTGAGCGCTGAAATGCGGTCGGAAATCGAGAAAACCCGGGCGGCGCTCGAAGAAGTGGTCGCCACGAAGACACTTGCGCGCAGCGGGTTTGCCAGCGACTCGAGCACCCTGGCCGAAAAAATTGCGGCGTACGTAGACTGGAAGACCCAGGTGCAGGCGACCCGCGATTTCGAACCCACCGCCAGCGCCTACCCGGAGGTCATGCAGGAACTCGAGACCCTGGCCGGGCGCATGGATGTCGCCGGGATGACGCTGTGCACGAAGGCACCGCCGTGCAGCGATGTATCGCGCGTGGCTTCGGGTGGCCGGGTCTACACGGTAATCGAGTACACACCGGCCGAAAAGGGCTCGAAGGTTGCGGTGCTGTATCACGCGATGCCGGACAACGAGGTCAGGAAGACCCGCCAGATGACCCTGGCCGGCAATACCACTCACGCCGACTGGTCGACCGCGCCCGCGCGTGGCAGCTACGAGGTGAGACTGTACAACGATGCCGGCGACCTGCTGGTCTCGAAGCCCCTCGAAATCTACTGAAAAAACGGGGCCCGGCGATCGGTCGCCGGGCTCCGGCAAATCAACCGGGCGCAAAGCCCGGGCGGACCCGCGCCGCGTGCCGGGTGCCGGGTAGTAAACTAGCCAGTGCGTTTCCATTCGACGCAATAACCGGACGACAGGACGACAGCCATGCCCCGATCGATCGTTTATTCGACGCCCACTGTTGCAATGCCCGGCGACACCCGCGGCGTGCCCAGCGGCGACTACAAGGCGCCCCCGCAGGCGCCTCCGCCGGACGACTACGCCGACAAGCTCGTCAAGCTGATCCCGGTCGAAGTCATCGGCGTTTATGTCTCGATGCAGGCCATTCTCGAAGGCGCAAAGCTGGTGCATCCGCCGGTGCCCTGGCTGGTCTACGGTTTCGGAATCTTCGCCACCTGGTTTTTCCTGCGGTTCTCGCTGAAAGTCAGCGACCGCTGGCACCTGCTCCTGGCCATGCTGGCCTTCGCGATCTGGGCGTTCAGCCTGGGCGGACCGTTCGAGCAGTTCCAGTGGTACGTCGACGCCGGCAGCACCTATGCGGGCCTGCTCGTGGCCGGCTACACGTTTATAGCGCCCTTGTTGTTGCCGGAAATCTCCTTCGAGGATGAAAAGAAGCCCTGACGCCATGGACCCTCGCCTGATGCTTGCCCTGGTCGTTCTGGCCCTGCCGGTGTCCGGTGTTTGTGGAGACAACGAGGAGCTCCTGACCGAACCGGTCCAGGTCGAGCCGGTGGTGGCGCCACCGCGCCCGGTCGTCTTTGCGCGGCGAATCACTGAACACGAGAAGACCTGCCAGCATGAGGCGCTTCCTTACCTGGGAATGACGCTGTCGATCAGCCCGCAGGGTCATGTGGTCGGCGTGACCCACCGCGTGGTGGGAGACTTCGGCGCAAAGCGCATCGAAGCCATCATTGCCGACGTCCTGACGTATCGATTCAAACCCTTCCTGGTCGACGGCCGGCTGTTGGCGCTGAGCCTGCCGCACCACGTCGTCATTGCCGACAACGAGGTCGTTCACTGTTACGAGGCGCCGCTGTTCCGCGAGCGCCGGATCGATCACCTGGATCTGGGGGAGTTTCCCGCCGGGACCGACGGGCAATAGGGAAAAAAGAACCGGCGGCATTGCGCCGCCGGTCAATCGTGCTGCGGTTGTTTTTCTTTGAGATCGTTGCCGGGCGACATCAGGCGTCACCGTTGACGTTGATCTTGACGGTGTCCTGCAGCACGCCGTCCAGACCGCCGAAGACGGTCAGCTTGTCCACCTTCTCTGTCACCTTCTCGAGCGTCTCCAGCTCCTTCAGGCGCAGCAGTGCGGGGTGCTCACTCATCAGGCGGGCGGTGTTCAGCAGCGCACGGGTCGCTGCCGTCTCCTCACGGCGCTTGATGACGTTCGCCTGCGCGGCCTTCTCGGCCTCGACCACCTGGTTCAGAATTTCCTTCATGTCACCAGGCAGGATGACGTCCTTGACGCCGACGTTAGTCACCTCGATACCGTGTTCGCCCACCGCGGGCGCAACCGCCTCGTAGATCACGCGATCCAGCTCACCCTTGTTCGCCAGCAGCGTGTCCAGGGTGCGGGTACCGATGGCAGTACGCAGGGCGAACTGCAGCTCGCGGTACAGCTGGCCGGTGACGTCCACCAGGTCCTTGTGGGCCTTCACCGGGTCGGCGATCTTGTAGGCAGCGGTCAGGTTCACGCGCAGCGTGACCTTGTCCTTCGTCAGGATTTCCTGGCCGCCCACGTCCATCGCCTGCAGGCGCAGGTCGACATGCGCGATCTTGATGTTGCGGTTGAACTTCCAGTACGCGTGCGTACCCGGCTGCAGTACGGTCTTGAACTCACCGTCCACGGTCAGCAGGCCGACGTGCTGGTCGGCCACCTCGGTGGCGACGATAAAGTTCGCAACCTGCACCAGGTCACGCGGGCGCGCACGGCCCAGGACGGCCGCCTTGCCACGGGGAATCTCGAACTCCTTTTCGATGTTCACCGTCTCGACGGCAATCTCCACCGGGCCCTTCCAGTACAGCTGGCGGGTGCCCGGGGCCAGGACCGTGTGCATCTTGCCGTTCTTGTAGACGAAGGCCACCTCGTAGTCGCCCAGGTCCACAATCTGGAAGTGCTGCTTGCACAGCTCGTGCTCGTCATCGATCAGGAAGTCGACGATACAGTGCTCGAACTCGGGCACCGTCAGGTCGTTGACCTCGACCGCGACACGCTTGAACGGTGCAATGACCCAGCGGACGCCAGGGCGCAGGATCTGCGTGAACATGCCGTTCACGAAGACCAGGCCACGCTCGTGCTGGGCAATTACCTTGCGTGTAATACCAAACATGGTGTCTCTCCTCTTGTTTTGGTTGGATGAAATGCGGCTGATAGCTGCGACCGGCCGCCGCAAAAAACCGGTCGGTCAATGCCCGTGGATCACCTCCTTTGCTTGCAGAAAATTTGGGCGCTGCAACCCAGGAACCCGTGTCGCGGCTTCGCCGCAGGTTCGCCTTACGTCAGTGCCCCGTGTGGAGCGGCTTCAGCCGCGCTTCTTTGGGTCTGGTTCCGGGATTGCGCGAAAGAGCTGCCGGCAGATCGCTCGCGCAATCCCGGAACCAGGCCAGCCGGAGATTGCGGAAGGGGTTAGCGGGGTCGGCCCCACACCCGTGCCGCGGGCCTGCCGTGCGATCCGGGAAGCCTGGTAACAGTGACGATGCGCTGCGCCGCACTCCTCCCTGAGTGATCGCACGGGCCTTGTGCCCGGGTTGGCGCATCGTGACCGCTACCCGGCGACCCGGCCGGGCGGCCGGCGCAGGCGCACGCGGGTGCTGCGACACTGGCCGAAGGCCGGGCGTCGCTCGGGGCGTTCCCCTTTGGTTTCCAAATAACGGTTAACAGCCGTTGGCTTTTCGCCAGTAGAGTGGAAAAGGAGGATTCGAACCTCCGACCCACGACGTTCAGGTCGTTGCTCTACCCATCTGAGCTATATTCCCGATTGGCGCTCTTCGCCGGACGCTCGCTCGGTATACGCCGTGCAACACACGCGTTGGCGCACCGGACCGGGTTCTCAGAACCGGAACCGCTGAACGATTGCCGTAGCAGAAAGAACTCTGTGTGGCCCGCCGCAGGAATCGGCACGCCGAATTGGTAGCCGCCCCCGGATTCGAACCGGGAATCACCCGGGTCTGAGCCGGGCAGGTATACCCGAGGTTCCCTTCAGGCGGCCAAAGAAATTAACTGGATCACCGCCGAGGACTCGAACCCCGACCCCGGGGTTCAGGGCCCCGTGTCCTGCCCGGTTAGACGAGCGGTGACTATCTGGAGCGGCCCGGGGGACTTGAACCCCCACCCTCAACCTTCGCACGGTTGTGCTCTGCCCTTGAGCTTGAGCCGCATGAGTGGTTGCCCGCGGTGGAATCGAACCACTGTGCGTTCCGCCTTGTAAGGGCGGTGTCCGGCCACCGGACCACGCGGGCTTTTCGGCTGTGCTCCTCACCGGTAGCGCATGCTAGAGTTTCTGCGCCGATGAACAACGAACACGACCTCGAGCTGATCCTCAATTCCCAGGTGCCCCTGATCGTGGTGGAAACCCACGACGAACCACCGATGCTCGAGCTGCTCAAGCGCGTTTCGCTGAGCCGCAACGCCGCCGACTACCAGCCGGTTTTCCGCTGGACGATTACCGACGGGCTGCAACGCATGGAGCTGGCGCTGCAGGACGACACCGAGGAACTCGACCCCGAGCAGGTGTTGCGGCATATCCGCAGGACCCAGCAGACCGGCATCTACGTGCTGCTGGATTTCCACCCGTACCTGAAAGACCCGGTCAATATCCGGTTGCTGAAAGACATCTGCATCGATTTTCCGCAGGCGAAGCGTCATGTGGTTTTGCTGAGTCACCAGCTGGAGCTGCCGCCTGAACTGGAGGCCTTTGGCGCGCGTTTCCATATCGCCCTGCCCAACGAGCGGCAGCGCAACGAGATCATTCGCGAAGTCGCCTCCGAATGGCGCGAGGCCAAAGGCAAGACCGTGTCGGCCGATCCCCGCGCGCTGGAGCTGCTGGTCACGAACCTCGCCGGCCTGACCGAATCCGATACCCGCCGGCTGGCGCGTAACGCCATTTTCAATGACGGCGCAATTACCCGCAGTGATCTCGAAGGCGTGATGGCGGCCAAGTACGAGCTACTCAACCGCGGCGGCGTGCTCGGCTTTGAATACGAAACCCACCGGTTCTCCGACGTGGCCGGGCTGAGCCGGCTGAAGGCCTGGCTGGAGCAACGCAAGCCGGCTTTTCTCGGCGAGGCGCAGGCCGCCGGGCTGGACGTGCCTCGCGGGGTGCTGCTGATCGGCGTGCAGGGCTGCGGCAAAAGCCTGACCGCGAAAGCAACTGCCGGTGTTTACGGCGTGCCGCTGCTGCGGCTGGACTTCGGCACGCTGTACAACAAGTATCACGGCGAGAGCGAGCGCAACCTGCGCGAGTCCCTGAAAACCGCTGAAGTAATGGCGCCGTGCGTGCTGTGGATCGACGAGATCGAAAAGGGGTTGTCGACCGGGCACGATTCCACCGGCACGACCCGGCGGGTGCTGGGCACTTTCCTGACCTGGCTGGCGGAAAAAAACTCGCCGGTGTTTGTCGTCGCGACCGCCAACGACATCTCGGCGCTGCCACCCGAACTGGTGCGCAAGGGCCGTTTCGACGAGCTGTTCTTCGTCGATCTTCCCGATTCGGATGTCCGTATGGCCATTTTCGAGGTGCACCTGCGTTTTCGAGGGCACGACCCGGCGGCGTTCGACCTCGCAAGGCTCGAGGCTGCGGCGGACGGTTTTTCCGGCGCCGAAATCGAGCAGGGCATCGTATCCGCGCTCTATGCCGCGCATGCCAAGCGCGAACCTTTATCGACCGCACACATCCTGCGCGAACTGGAACGGACCCAGCCGTTATCGGTCGTTATGGCCGAGACCGTGCACGCACTGCGAAGCTGGGCCGACGGCCGTACGGTGCCGGGACACTGAGTCGCATCGCGGCCGGGCAGAACCTCCCTGCCTGGTGCGGACAGCGGGAGCTGAACCCGCGGCTCTGCACCGGCAACGCATTGCTCTCCCCTTAAGCGGACATCCGCAGGTCTTGTTGGTGGACCGTGAAGGACTTCAACCCTCATCTCGCCGGGTAAGAACCGGGTGCTCTGGCATTGAGCTAACGATCCGTATCTGGGGTGGCCGGCCGGGTTTGCACCGGCATCGTCCGGGTTCACGGCCCGGGGCTTTGCCTTTAAGCGACAGCCACAGAGCTGGTCGGGGAAAAAGGAATCGAACCTTCTGTCACGCGGGCCCAAACCGCGAGCTTTGCCACTAAGCTATTCCCCGGGGAAACTGGTTGCGCGAGCCGGAATCGAACCAGCGTCTCGCCCTTATCAGGGGCGTGCTCTTTCATTGAGCTATCGCGCTCGAGATCTGGAGAACCGGACGGGACCCGAACCTGCAATCGCCAGGTTGAGAGCCTGGCCGCTTATCGGTTTGCGTACCGGTTCAGTGTTTGGCGCCCCGTGCGAGATTCGAACTCGCGTCTGGCGGATCGACAGTCCGCTGCTTTACGCTCAAGCTAACGAGGCGGGTTGATATCAGGCCGTTCTCCGCTCTGCTCGTGTCTCCGGTAAAATGATACCGGTTTCAATCGCCCGGCCCGGTTCCCCGAACCAGCGGAGTGTTTCCAATGTTCGCCAGAATCGATGCGCGTGTCCTGGTCGTGCTCGGCGCCGTGTTGTTTTCCACCGGTGGTGCCGCTATCAAGGGCACGACACTCACCGGTTGGCAGGTCGCCGCGTTCCGGTCCGGTGTAGCCTGCATCGCGCTCCTGGTCATGATTCCGTCGGTGCGCCGAGAGCTGTCCTGGCGGGTGCTGCCGGTGTCGGTCGTGTATGCGACGACGCTGGCGTTGTATGTGCTGGCCAATAAGCTCACGACGGCCGCCAACACCATTTTTCTGCAGTCCACGGCGCCACTGTATCTGTTGTTTCTCGGGCCGTTGCTGCTGCGCGAGCATACGCAAAAACGCGACTGGTGGTTCATCGTTGCCCTGGCAGGCGGACTGGCGCTGTTTTTTGTGTCGATCGACGCACCAACCGAAACCGCACCGGCACCGCTCGCGGGCAACCTGCTCGGCGGACTCGCGGGCTTTAGCTGGGCGCTGACACTGCTCGGGCTGCGCTGGCTGGCCATCAGTGCCGGACCCGGATCAGCCGCCGCGGCGGCCGCAACCGGGAATCTGCTGACCTTCCTCGTTTGTGCTTACTGGGCGTTTCCGGTCGTCGACAGCGCACCGCGCGACTGGCTGTTGATCGCTTACCTGGGTGTGTTCCAGATCGGGGTTGCGTACGTGCTGGTTACCGCCGCGATGCACCGGGTATCCGCCCTGGAGGCGTCGCTACTGATCCTGATCGAGCCGGTGCTGAATCCCGTCTGGGCGTGGTTGTTTCTCGATGAGACCCCCGGCCGGCTCGCGCTGCTCGCGGGATCTCTCATCCTGGTGAGTATTACCGTGAGGACGCTGCAGCAACGCCGGTTGCCGAACTCTGGCGAACCCTGACCCGTTTCGGCGCAGGGCATCGCGCGCCGGCCGGACGCAGCGATTCAGTCGCAACTACGCCGTTGAATTGCCGGCCTTGTGGCGCAGCCCGGGCCCGGCTCCCGGCGGCTACTGATTCCTGAGAATCTGCTCGAACTCCAGGTTGTCGTTAACGATGTAAACATCGTGGTAACGAACGGAGCCGAGCGCGTAAGTGAAACGGACCCGGTACATGCCGGTCTCGGGACCGTGATAGTAGAATTTGCTGCCGTCCGCTGCGACGAAATCCGGTTCGTCAGGCCTGCGCCACGTGTGGTTCACGGAACACGACCGGTACGCATCGGGACTACCCGGATACGTGGTCTTGCAGCCGAAGAATCCATCCAGCACCTCGCCA
>JAHEKH010000090.1 GCA_024638445.1 Gammaproteobacteria bacterium
CACCGGCACGCGTGGCTACCGCGGCAAGCTGCTCGAAGGCATCGATAAACGCCGGACGACAATCCGGGTAGCCGGAATAGTCGACCGCATTGACGCCAACAAAGATGGCCCCGGCATCGAGCACCTCGGCCCAGCCCAGGGCGAGCGACAGGAACACCGTGTTGCGCGCCGGTACATAGGTCACGGGTATGCCTGACGTCGGTGTTTCGGGCACATCGATCGCGGGACTGGTCAGGGCCGACCCCCCTATCGCGCCGAGGTCGACACCAATTACCTGGTGATCGTGAGCACCCAGCGCGGACGCCACCTCCCGCGCCGCATTCAGCTCGGTATCGTGCCGCTGCCCGTAGAACACGCTGAGCGCGTAGCACCGGTAGCCCTCGCGACGGGCCATTGCCAGCACCGTGGCCGAATCCAGACCGCCGGACAGGAGAACGACACAACGCGGATCACTCATCTCAATGCCCCGGCGTATCGCCCCAGAGAAACTTGTGCAGCTGCACCTGGAAACGGACATCCAGACCGTCGCGCAGGATCCAGTCCGCCAGCTGCACCGGCTGTAGCTGGCCGTAGCTGGGCGAAAAAAGCACCGTGCAGCGCTCATTCAGTGAATGCCGCGCGACGAATTCGCTTGCCCAGCCGTAGTCGGCGGCGTCGCAGATAACAAATTTCACCTGGTCCACGGGGCGTACCAGGTCGAGGTTCTCCAGCCGGTTGCGTTTCTCTTCACCAGAGCCTGGTGTCTTGATATCCATGACCCGGATTACGCGCTTGTCCATGGTGCTGATATCATAGGCGCCGCTGGTTTCAATCGAGACGTTGTAGCCCTCGTCGCACAAACGCGTGAGCAGTGCGAGGCAGTTTTTCTGCGCCAACGGCTCGCCGCCAGTCACGCAGACATGGCTGGCGCCGTGGCCGGCTACTTTCTCGGCAATACCTTCGAAACCCATCCACTCGCCGCCGAAAAAGGCGTATTCGGTGTCGCAATACTGGCACCTCAACGGGCACCCGGTAAGGCGGACGAAAACCGTGGGCACGCCTGCCGCCAGGCCCTCTCCCTGTAGCGAGTAAAAAATCTCGGTGATCTTCAGCCGCTCGCCGGCCGGCAAGTCATCTTTTCGGGCTGTCTGCACGGTTGCGTTCGCGTCGGAAGCGGGTTCAGCGACCCTCGCCGCTCATTCTTTCGAGACGCTGCGTGGCCAGCCGGGCCGCGGTGCTGTTGGGATGGTTCTCGACCAGGTTTTCCAGCGCCGACCGGGCACGGTCATACTGCTCGAGTTCATAGTGGCTGTAGCCGATTTTGAGCAGCGCATCGGGTAGCTTACGTGAATCCGGATAATCATCGACGACCCGCTGGAACTCGGAAAGCGCACGCGAGAACTCGCGTTCCACGTAAAGGGCCTCGGCCAGCCAGTACTGGGCATTGTCTACGAGGCTGCTGTCCGGGTAGGTGGCCACGAACTCCGAGAACGCCTCACCGGCTTCAGCATAACGGCCCTCTTCGAGCAGGCTGAAAGCGGCTTTGTAGGCATCGCGATCGCTGACGACCGGTGCCGGCTGGCCTTCCGCGCCTTCCTCACCGGCCGGTGTTGCGGCCGCGGCGGGTGACCCGCTCTCCAGCGCGTTCAGGCGCCGGTCGATATCGGTGTAGAGGTCGCGCTGCCTGCCACGCGCCGCATCGGTTTCGAAAGTCAGGGTCTCGGTCTGGTCACGCAGTTCACCGAGCTCTTGCTGCACCTGTTGCAGCTCGGCGAGCAGGTTCACCAGCCCCTGGTTTTCGAGCACGCGCTCGACCTGCGCCAGGCGCGATTCCAGTTCACGCAGCTTGATCAGTACAGGGTCTTCCTCGGGTGGAACGGTTGCACAACCCGAAACGAACGCCAGCGCGGTGACCAGCACCGCGCCGGCAATCGTTTTCAGAACACCGGATCGCATTAGCGGTAGATAATCTCCACGCGACGATTACGCGCCCAGGCCGATTCGTTGTGGCCGGGGTCAGCAGGTCGCTCCTCGCCGTAGCTGATCGTTCGTACCTGGTCCGCGGACACGCCCTGTAGCAGCAGTGCGCGTCGTACCGCGTGGGCACGCCTTTCACCCAGACCGACGTTGTACTCGCGTGAGCCGCGTTCGTCGCAATGCCCCTCGAGCAGGATTGACTTCGACGGGTTCTTGACCAGGTTGCGGGCGTGAGCTTCGATAATGTCGACGAACTCGGAGCGGATGTCGCTACGGTCATAGTCGAAATACAAAGTGCGCTGACCCAGCAGTTTCATCAGTTCCCGCTCGCGCAGCTCTTCCGCCGACAGTGTCGGTTTCGGCGGCGCGGGGGGGGTTACCGGTGGCGGCACGGTTTCGACGGGCTCGACGGCCTCGGGTTCCGGATCGGGCTGACGCGGCTGGCCACACGCAATCAGCGTGAGCGCAATACCCGCGAGAGTGATCACTCGAAAATTCAGCATGACTCTCTCCTACCTCTTGATTACTGGGCGGCGAACGGTGACCAGACGGGTTCCCGTACATCGCCAACACGTGAGACCAACTGTTGATGAATACGCCCGTCCGTGGAGACTGCGGCAAGTACTCCCATGCCGCGATCCTCCGTAGCATAGATGATCATACTGCCATTTGGCGCAAAACTTGGCGACTCGTCCAGCCGGCCCCGCGTCAGCACCTGGGTCACGCCGGTCTCGATATCGACCAGGGCGATACGGTACTGGCCACGATCGTTATGCACAACCGCAATCTTCTCCCCGTCGGGTGACAGCCGGGGGCGGGCGTTGTAGATGCCCTCGAAGGTCACCCGGGTCGGTCTTCCGCCGTCCGCACTCACCCGGTACACCTGGGGACCGCGGGCCCTGTCAGACGTAAAAAACAGGGTTTTTCCGTCACCCGACCAGACCGGCTCGGTATCGATGGCCGTGTGCGTGGTCAATCGCCGCAATTCGGCGCTGGCCAGTTCGATGATGTGCACGTCGACGTTACCCCAGCTGTCGGACAGCGCCAGGGCGATACGCCCGCCGTCGGGAGACCAGGCCGGCGCGCCGTTGACCCCGGGACGCGCGGAAACCCGGTGCCGCCTGCCGGTGGCCAGCTCCTGCACATAAATTGCGCTGCCGTAGTTCTCGAACGCGACATAGGCGAGCTGGCTGCTGTCGGGAGACCAGGCTGGCGACATCAGCGGTTCTGTCGACCTCACGATGACCTGCTGGTTGGCGCCATCCGCGTCGGCAACGATCAGCTCGTACTGGCCGTCATTCGCACTGACGTAAGCGATGCGGGTCGAAAATGCGCCGCGTTCGCCCGTCAGCGCCTCGTAAATGAGATCGCTGACACGGTGTGCCGCGGCGCGCAGGCCATCGGCCATCGCTGGGATGGTATAGGCCAGCATTTGCTCGCCACGGACCGCATCGAAGAGCTGGAAATTCACCGCGTAGCGCCCGTCCGGCATCTCGCCCAGGGAACCGATCGCGATGACTTCGACGCCGAGCAGGCGCCAGTCGGCAAAATCGACCTCGGCCTGTTCAGACGGCTGCTCAATCATGTCTTCCCGATCCATCGGTGCAAAGCGCCCGCTGCCACCGAGGTCGGAATCGACCACCTCGGCGATATCGAACGGCGCCCCGCTCTCACCCGTCCAGGCGAACGGCACGATAGCTACCGGAATCGCATCGCTGACACCTTCCCGGACGATGACCGTCAGCTCGGCCGCCACCGGCAACGGCATCAACACCAGCGCTAGCAAGCCCGCCACCCATTTAGTTGTCTGGTTCAAAAAACACCCTCACTTTTCTCTCGAACAAACGCGGATCCGGCGGCGGCGGCAGCGGCGAAGCCTTGTAGACTGCCGCCTCGATCGATCGCACTACGGCCGCATCGCCGTTGCAGGCGACGATTTCCACGCCAGTCACGTCCCCGCCCGGAATCTGGGTCAGCAACAACTCGCACCTGAGCCCGGAGTGCGCGCCCGGCGGCTGGATCCAGTTACGCACGATCTTCTGGCTGATCAGGATTCGGTATTCATCCAGCAAACCCGCATCTTCAGCGTCGCGGCGTGCTGCCTCTTCGGCAATTGCGCGGCGCAATTGTTCCTCTCTCTCGGCCTGCAGCGCCGCTTCGCGCGCGGCCGCCGCGGCGCGCGCCCGCTCCTCCTGTTCCTTGCGCCGCTGCTCGGCGAGCGCGGCAAGCCGTTTCTCTTCCTCCAGCCGGGCCGCCTCGAGTTCCGCGAGCCGCTGTTGCTCGGCAGCCGCCTGTGCCTGTCGCTCCGCGGTCTCGCGGGCTTCGCGAGCCTCGCGCTCGGATTTTTCCCCGGCGAGCCGCCGCGCCTCGTCGCGTGCCTGCTGCTCGGCCACCTGCCGCTGCCTCTCGACCTCGGCCAGCCGTTTTTCCTCCGCTTCGCGCTCGGCTCGGGCCCGGGCCGCCTCTTCCTCCAGCTGCCGGCGCCGCTGCTCTTCGGCCTCGCGAATCCGCTGGTCCGCCGCGGCCAGCTTTTCCAGTTCGGCCTCGATCATCGACTCGTCGACCACGGCCGCCTGGATGGCCAGAGCCGGTGGCGGTTGGGACGCCCGGCTGAACTGTTGCCAGGCGACGCTCAACGTCAGAAAGCCCAGCAGCAGCACGTGCAGAACGATCGATAGTGTCAGCGCTTTGAGATACCCGGGCTGCATGGAGTCACTGGCGCACGACCGGAGGAATTTCCGGCGGGTCGGTCACGAAGCCCACGCGCTCGGCGCCCGCCGCCTGCAACAGGACCATGCCTTCGACCACGCGGCCATACGGGACGGCCTTATCGGCACGAACCAGCATCGGCGTCTTCGCTTCCCGGCGCAGAACCGCTGCAGCGCGGGCGACGATGACGCGCGCTTCGACGGGTTCATCTTCGTTGTCACCGATATTCAGGTAGAAATCGCCGCTCGCTGTGACGGTAAGGATCAGCGGCTCCGTCTGGCGCAGCAGCTCGGTATCGAGCGGCTCGGCATCCGCGGCCGGAAGGTCCACCTCGATCCCCTGTGTGAGCAGCGGTGCCGTGATCATGAAAATGATCAGAAGTACCAGCATCACGTCAATGTACGGGACGACATTGATCTCACCCATCAGCCTGCGGCCTTTCCGGGATGCCGGCATGGCGTCAGTCCGCCTGTCTCGCGTAACGCTGCAGGATGGCCGAAAACTCCTCCGTGAAGGTATCGAAGCGCGATTCGAGACGATCGACGTTGTCGGCGTAGCGGTTGTAGAAAATAACGGCCGGTATCGCGGCGAACAGCCCCATTGCGGTAGCGATCAGGGCCTCGGCGATACCCGGCGCCACCATGGAGAGCGTCGCATGCTGGACGTTGCCAAGTGACCGGAAGGAATTCATGATCCCCCAGACGGTTCCAAACAAACCGACATAGGGACTGGTCGAACCCACTGTCGCCAGCGTTGCCAGGCTCTGCTCCAGCCGGTCCATTTCCTTCATCTGCGCCACCCGCATGGCACGACGTGCACCTTCGAGCAACGAATCGGGCGAAACGCCGGACTGCCGCAGCTTTTCGAACTCGGTATATCCGGCTTCAAAGATACCCTCGATGGCCTCGGGTTCGGCTTCACGGGTCGCCACATCACGGTACATGCCTTCAACGTTGCCGCCGGACCAGAACCGGGTCTCGAAGGCATCGGAGGTTTCGCGCGCGCGGCGCAGCAGCCGGCGTTTCTGGAAAATGATGGCCCACGATGCGATCGAAGCGAGCAACAGGGCCACCATAACGAGCTGAACGACGAGGCTGGCCTCGCGTATCAGGGCAACGAATGACATGTCCATCAGGCAGACACCTCGAGCAGGCCAGGCGGTATGGGACGCGGCCGGAAGCTGGCGGCATCGACTGCCGCGACGCGCACATCGGCTTCACAGAGTGTGGTCTCACCGAGGCAAACTGACTGGTGAAACTCGATACTGGCTCGCCTGCTGTTCGACACCTTGGTCCTCACTTCCAGCAAATCATTCATACGGGCGGGACGCCGGTAGCGTATATCCGCGGCGACAACCACAAAAATCAGCCCCTGCTCCTCGCGCAAGCGATCCTGTTCGACCCCGGCGGCGCGCAACAATTCCGTGCGCGCTCGTTCCATGAAGCGCAGGTAATTGGCGTAGTAAACGACGCCACCGGCATCGGTATCCTCGTAATAAACGCGCACCGGCCATGAAAAGGGCTTGTCGCCGGCCAGCGCCTTGTCGTGTTCCGGCTCAGCCGTCATCGCCATCGAACAGGGGGATGCTGGCGGGCGGGCCCTGTGGCCTGAGGCCGAAATGACGGAAGGCCCGCGAGGTGGCAACCCGCCCGCGTGCCGTGCGCATCACGTAGCCCTGCTGGATCAGGAACGGCTCGATGACGTCTTCGATAGTGCCACGCTCTTCGCCGACCGCCGCCGACAGGCTGTCGACACCTACGGGGCCGCCGTCGAATTTCTCGATGATCGTCAGCAACAGACGGCGGTCCATCGGATCGAAGCCCAGGGCATCGACATCGAGCATATCGAGAGCCGCGCGGGCGACTTCGAGATCGACCCGCCCGGCCGCCTCGACCTGGGCAAAATCGCGAACCCGGCGCAGCAGCCGGTTGGCGATTCGCGGTGTACCGCGTGAACGTTCGGCAATTTCCTTCGACCCGCTGGCATCGATTTCCAGGTCCAGTATGCCGGCGGTACGGGTGACAATCCGGGCCAGCTCCGTAGCCGAATAAAACTCGAGCCGCTGCACGATACCAAACCGGTCCCGCAACGGCGAGGTCAGCAACCCGGCACGGGTGGTGGCACCGACCAGCGTAAACGGCGGCAGGTCGAGCTTGATGGAACGGGCGCCGGGACCCTCGCCGATCATGATATCGAGCTGGTAGTCCTCCATCGCCGGGTACAGCACTTCTTCGACCACCGGGCTCAGCCGGTGAATCTCGTCGATGAACAGCACATCGCGTGGCTCGAGATTGGTCAGCAGCGCAGCCAGGTCGCCTGCCTTTTCCAGCACCGGGCCGGAGGTCTGGCGGAGATTTACGCCCAGCTCGTTGGCGACGACATGGGCCAGCGTCGTCTTACCCAGCCCGGGCGGCCCGAAAATCAGGACATGATCCAGGGCGTCGTCGCGCTGTGCGGCGGCGGTGACGAAGATCCGCATCTGCTTCTTGACGGCTTCCTGGCCGACGTAGTCATCCAGCTTGCGCGGCCGGATTGCGCGATCCAGCGCCTCGTCTTCCGGCCGGCCATAGCCGCTGATCAGCCTGTCTTCCTCGAGGCTCATGCGCTGTTCGAGGTCTGTGACTGCAGTGCCATGCGGATGATGTCCTCGGCGCTGTGCCCGCTGCCGTCAATATCACGCAGCATGCGCGAGACTTCGGGCGCACGGTAGCCCAGCGCAATCAGGGCGCTGTAGGCCTCCTGCTGAGCACCGGCACCACCCGCGGGCAGTTCTGCCGAGACCGTCGCGCCAAGTTCCTTGAGCCGGTCTTTCATCTCGACGATGAGCCGTTCGGCGGTTTTCTTTCCGACGCCGGGTATCTTGATCAGGGTTGCCGCATCGTTGCGCTGAATACAGCCGGCGAAATCCTCGGCGCTCATACCGGACAGGATGGACAGGGCCATCCGCCCACCGACTCCCGAGATCCGAATGAGCGAGCGAAACAACGCGCGCTCGTCGAGGCTGGCAAACCCATAGAGCTCGCGGGCGTCTTCGCGAACGATCAGGTGGGTATACAGCGACAACGCGCTGCCGGTGTCGGGCAGCTGGTAAAAGGTCGACATTGGCGCCTGCACTTCGTAGCCGACCCCGGCAACCTCGAGGATCAGCGTCGGTGGCTGTTTCAGGGTCAGCGTGCCGCGGAGGGAACCGATCATCGGGCTGCGCCGTGCGCCGCCAGGACTTCGGCCGCGCGTCGTGAATTGGCGTGGCAGACCGCGACCGCCAGGGCATCGGCTGCGTCGGCCTGCAGCTCCCCGCTCAGGCAGAGCAGCCGGCGCACCATGTGCTGGACCTGGTCCTTCTCGGCCGCACCGTAGCCGGCAACGGCCTGCTTGATCTGCCGGGCGCTGTATTCGGCCAGCAAGGGGCGCTCCGACTCGCCGGCAAAGACCGCGCAGATCGCCGCCGCCCGGGCATGACCCAGCTTCAGGGCACTGTCGGGGTTGCGATGCATGAACACCCGTTCGAGACAGATTTCGGCAGGTGTGTGTTCGGCGATCAGTCCGATCATGGTGCGGTAGATTTCATCCAGCCGGTCGTTAAAAGAAAGCTTGCCGGTACGGATACAACCGCTGGCGACATACTCCAGCCGGTTACCGGTGCTGCGGATGACCCCGAACCCGGTGATCCGGGAACCGGGGTCGATGCCCAGGATGGTAACCGCGCTGCTCACCCGAGGCTGGCGAGGATCTCGTCAGAGATCTCCGCATTGGAGTAAACGTTTTGCACGTCATCGAGATCTTCCAGCATCTCCAGCAGCTTCACCATCGAGCTGGCCCCACTCTCGTCGAGCTCAGCCTGGGTTGACGCCAGCATCGTCACCTCGGCGTTTTCCGGCTCGAGACCCGCCGCAATCATGGCGTCGCGCACGCTCTCGAAATCGACCGGGTCGGTCAGCACGTCGACCGAGCCATCGTCGTTGGTCACGACGTCTTCCGCACCGGCCTCGAGCGCGGCCTCCATGATCCTGTCCTCGCCGATGTCGGCGCCGTAGGCCAGCAGTCCGACCTGCCGGAACAGGTAGGCGACCGAGCCGTCAGCCCCCAGGTTGCCGCCGAACTTGCTGAAAGCGTGCCGCACCTCGGCGACGGTGCGGTTACGGTTGTCGGTCAGGCAATCGACCATGACCGCCACACCGCCGGGCCCGTAGCCTTCGTAGCGGACCTCCTCGTAGTCCACCCCATCGAGCTCGCCTGCGCCGCGCTTGACTGCCCGCTCGATGTTGTCCTTGGGCATGCTTTGCGCCTTGGCTTTGTCGATCGCCAGCCGCAGCCGCGGATTGGCATTGGCATCGGAGCCGCCAATTCGGGCCGCAATCGTTATTTCACGAATAAGCTTGGTAAACAGCTTGCCGCGTTTCTTGTCCTGGGCGCCCTTGCGATGCTGAATATTCGCCCATTTACTGTGGCCTGCCATGGATCCGGTTAAAACTCCAGCCTGATTCCCAGATGCAGGCCGGTATCGTATGAAACATCGATGTCTTCAAAGCCTGCCTTGATGTAACGAATGCCGAGATAGACGTCGGCCTCCCGAATGATGCTGTAGGTGACCCGGCCTGCGACTTCGATCAGGTCCTTGCTGTCGCCGAAGGCGAGTACGTCAGGGGCGAAATATCCATGCCCGGAAAACCCGATCCGGTCGTAACCGGCCAGCTTCATCCGGAAAAACCCGCCGACACCCAGCGCAAAGCCATCCTGGTCAGTGTCGATCGGCCGCAGGATGACGGCATCGCCGACCAGCTCCTCCACCATCCCCGGATTGACCAGGTCGGGACTCATCGCATAGAGGCGGCCACCGATAGCTGCCGTGACCGACTGGCTGCCGCCGCCGGCCTCGCCGATCCGCCCCAATGAGACCGACAACAGGTCACCGCGGTCCTGGTGATGCAGCCAGCCCGCATCGAACTCCAGCTTCTCGTCGTAGATCGCACGGGCAAAGGTCAGCCGCGCAGCATCGTCGTTGAGATTGAGGTCGAGGGAGTCAGAGAAAGTCGGGGCAGCCACCATGACCGCGGCCATGGCAATAAACGTCCGGAAGACGTGGGCTTTGTTCATGCACGCGTCCTGTTCAACAATCCTCGCAGTTGGGACCCGCGACGCACCGTATGGTTCGTCAGCGGTTTGGCGAAAGACGGTATGATAGCGGTTTTTAGCACCCCGCACACGAGCGGGGGCACGCGGATTCCCGGTGAGCGCAACCCCACCCAACCAGGACGACAGCGTCGATCCCGTCGGGATCGCAACGCGCCTAGCCACCGACCAGGCGGCGGCCGGCGGTGAAACCGCCAATGCGGCCACCCGTGCGCTGGAAATCGGCGAGATCGTCAAGTCGCTGGGCGTCGACCGGGAAATTGTGGCGGCCGCTATCGTCTACCCGCTGCTGGCCAGCGGCGCGCTGAGCCGGAATGCCCTGCGGGCGGAGCTTCCCGATTCGGTCGCCAGGCTGGCGCATGAACTCGTACGGATCGGCCAGTTCACTTTTCCGGAAAACTGGCGCCCCGAGCTGGGGCTCGATGCGCGCCAGGCCGAGACACTGCGCAAAATGCTGCTGGCCATTATCGAGGACGTGCGGCTGGTGCTGGTCCGCCTGGCCGACCAGCTGCAGCGCCTGCGCAGCGTCAAGACTGCCGATGACGCCACCCGGCGCCGGTTAGCGCTGGAAACCCGCGAGATTTATGCGCCACTGGCCAACAAGCTCGGCGTCTGGCAGCTGAAATGGGAGCTGGAAGACCTGTCGTTCCGATTCCTGGAACCGGACACCTACAAGAAAATAGCCAGGCTGCTGCAGGAACGCCGCGCCGATCGCGAGCAATTTATCGGCCAGGTCGTCAGCGCCCTGGAGGCGGAAGCCGCCGCGCTGGGTGTACACGCCGACGTGCAGGGACGCCCAAAACACATCTTCAGCATCTGGCGCAAAATGCAGCGCAAGCAGCTCGACTTCGAACACATTTTTGACGTGCGCGCCGTTCGCGTCCTGGTCG
>JAHEKH010000091.1 GCA_024638445.1 Gammaproteobacteria bacterium
GCTGGTAAACGCACCGGACCGGCCGTGCGAGGTGCCGGTGCCGGCCTGGTGACAGCCCTGGCAGCTCAGCGTTTCGCCCGGACGCACCTGCAGCCAGTTGCGATGCCGTGCGCTGGTGCGACGTCCGCGCGCATCCAGGACTTCGAGCGTGAGCGGCAGGTCCGCGGGCACTTCGACGCGCACGGAACCATCCGGCTCGACCGGTGCATAACCGACGATCTCGCGCATGCCGAGATCGCGACGTCGTCCGAAGGCCGTTCCCGGCACGTCGCGGACCTCGTCGTCCGGTTGCGGCACGAGACGCGAGATACGTACGAAGCGTGCGGTGCGCTCATCGGCCAGCGTCGCAGCCGGGTCGGCAACCGTAGCGATATCCGGGTTGGCGGTATCGCTGCCGGCAATGTCGTAAACGCTGCGTATGTCGAGCAGCCCGACACCGGCATCAGCCAGGGAGGGATCGAAGTTGACGGACTGATCGAAAATGACCGGTGGTGCGGGGCGCGGCCGGGCGGCCACCGCCTCTTCGATCATCTCGCCCTCGGCCGGTACCACGACGGGCAGCTGTGTCTGGGTTTCCGGGTCGTAAATCCAGGCGCCGTAAAGCGGTGCTGCGGTATTCGCGCCGGGCTGTGCGAGCCGGTCATCGGTGCACGGCACGATCTCGCCGTTGTCGTCGAGTCGGCACTGGGTCCAGTTGACCAGCAGCCGGTCGGTGCCGTCCCACAGCGGCCAGCCCGACGCAAAACGTCCGCCCGGAGAAGTCGTATCGACATCGACGTCATTGACCGTGGCCGGTTCCTGGCCCGGACCTGCCTTGGTCGATTCGGCAACTGGCTGGTTCATTTCCAGGAAGTCGGTGCCGTCGATGGCAACGAGATCGCCGCCAAAGTCGACCGGTTCGAACGGCACCAGCCGCGTCAGCAGCCGGCCGTCGGGCGCGGGCAGGGCGCGAACAAACTGGACCGGCTCGCCGCCGTCGCCCGGGTCGTGACTGTTGGCGCCATACAGCATCTCCAGCCCGCTGCCGTCGGGGTTGGCTCGATAGAGCTGCATGCCTTCCCGGCCGACCGTGTCTTCCCAGCGGGTGAACACGATCCTGCCGTCATGGAGCACGGACGGATAAAGATCGTGACTCTGGTTAAAAGAAACCTGGCGTATGCCAGAGCCGTCGGCTTCCATGACGTGCAACACGAATGCGTCGGCACGGCCATCCTCGGTCTGGGCCGCGTACTGCGGGCGGCCTTCGTCGAGCAGTACTGCCGCTGTTCGCCGTTGGCGCGTCGAAGTAAAAACGATACGTCCGTCCGGCAGGTAATGCGGCATGCGGTCATGTCCGGCTTCCGCCGTGAGATCCGATACGATCAGCCGTCTCAACGTCTCGGTGGCCAGCTCGTACTCCCAGATGTTCCAGGTTGGCTGCTCGTCGTCCTGCGCATCGGGGTCAAAAGGGCCACGCATCGCAAACACCAGTCTTTCGGCGTCGTAGGACACCTGCAGGTCGCGTATGTCGTAGTCGAGAATGCCTTCCTCCGGGAAAACACGTTTCTCGATAGCCGAAGGACTGGCGCGGTCGCGTATAAAAAGAGCGGCGCCCGGCGTAAACACGTCGAGATCCCGCACATCCGATTCGATCATGTCGCCGTTATCGTCGACAGGAATACTGCGCTTGGTGTAGCCCATGGAAAAATCGACGGCTACCGGGTCGGGATCCTGGCCGCTGGCGATGCCGACGGTACCGTCGCTGCCGCAACCGCAGGCGATTGCGACATAAGCCGTAACGGCAAGACGCAAGCCGCGAATATGTCGGCTTGAAAAATTTTTCGCTGGGCTATTCAACCTAAGATACCTGGCCTTAGCGAAGTGCCGTCCGGTATGTGAAGCAGGTCACAGTAAACACCAGCATGTGAGGGTTTACTGTGACCCAGTTCAAACGTTGCAATTTGCAACGACGAACAGGGAAACACGTAGTGTGTGCGCCCTGTACGTCAAGGGAGCGATGGGAACCAAGGCATTTCTAGATGGCTTAAAGCTCCTCCGTCCGTCACGGCCCCTTCCAATCCTCTTCGCATTAATTGTTATGTCATCTGCCGCGACGGCAGTGGCGGGCCCCGACGAACGCGCCAAGCGCATGCATGACCGGCTGACGGGCGTTGCGGGTGAGGAGAGCAAGCTCAATGACATGTCCACTGCCATAGCCGCCGGCAATGCGATCGGCGCGGCCTACCTGGCGATGGATCACGAGGCGTTCTATGCAGTTACGCTGAAGAACCTGTTCGCGCCGGCGACCAACCGGGATTTTGACGTGTTTGCGGACTTCAACGACTACACCGCAACCGTCATCGGGATGATTCGGGACGACGTGGCCTTCGACACCGTTCTGAGCGCCGACATACTCTATGTCGGTGCCGCCGGTCTCGGTTTGCCGGCGTACTCGATGACGTCGAACGACCACTACCGCGAAATCGAGACCCGCGGGCTGGACCTGCGCACCGCGCTGGTGCGTGAAACCCAGACGGGCCTCACTGACCTGCCGCCGGCAGCGGTCGCCGGTGTAATGACCACCCGGGCCGCCGCGGAATCGTTTTTTGTGGCCGGCACCAATCGCGCCATGCTGCGCTTTACCCTGATCAACTACCTGTGCCGCGATCTCGAGCAACTCAAGGATACGTCGCGCTCGCCCGACCGCATTCGCCAGGACGTGACTCGCAGCCCCGGCGGCGACAGCAGGATTTTCATTAACAACTGTGTTGCGTGCCACAGCGGGATGGATCCGCTGGCGCAGGCTTTTGCCCACTACGACTACGACACCACGGCAGGCCGGATTCGTTATGACGCCAGCCAGGTAAACCCCAAGTACCACATCAACGCCGAGAACTTTCCCTTCGGTTTCGTTACCGCAGACGATCGCTGGGATAACTACTGGCGCGAGGGCCGCAACGCCAACCTCGGCTGGAGCCCGGTGCTCGATGGCTACGGTAACGGCGCAGCCTCGCTGGGTGCCGAGCTGGCGGCGACCGACGTATTCGCCCAGTGCCAGGCCACGAAGACTTTCGAGACCGTTTGCTTGCGTGAACCGTCCAACGATGCCGACCGTGCGCAGGTCGCAGCCATTACCGACTCGCTGCGCAACGGCGGATTCCGCATGAAACAGGCCTTTGCCGAGGCCGCCGTTTACTGCATGGGTGACTGACCGTGATCCGCAAGTTCATTCTGCTGTCTCTCGCTGCTGCCGCCATGGCAGGCTGCGGTGGTGGGGCCGACACCGTTCCGCTGCCGCCGGCAGCGCCGCCGCCTTCCAGCGACTACACCGGGCCACCCGCCGCGACCGCTGACGTCCAGTCGTTCAAGATCAATGTCTGGGACAACGTTCGCACGGATAAGCGCTGTGGCCAGTGCCACGGCAGCGGTGGCCAGTCGCCGACATTCGCGCGGCTGGATGATGTGAACCTCGCCTACCAGCAGGCCAACCCGGTCGTTGACCTGCTGTCACCCCCCGATTCGCGCCTGGTCACCAAGGTCGGTGGCGGTCACAACTGCTGGCTCGCCAGCGACCAGGCCTGCGAAGACATCATGGCGACCTGGATCTCGGCCTGGGCCGGCGAGCAGGCACTCGGCGGCACGCGGGAGATCGAGTTCGAGGCACCGGTCATCCGCGAGATTGGCGTCAGCAAGAGTTTCCCGCCGGAATCGACGCTGTTCTCGGCCGAGCTCTACCCGATGCTGCAGACTTATTGCGCGGCCTGTCACGCCTCCGGGGTGACGATGGCGCAGTCACCGTATTTCGCTGACGGCGATATCGATACCGCCTACGCGGCGGTGCAATCGAAGATCGACCTTGCCGCAGCGGGAGATTCCCGCCTGGTCGTACGGCTGCGTGACGAGTTTCACAACTGCTGGAGCGATTGCGGCACAGATGCAGGCGACGTACAGCTCGCGATCGAGACCATTGCTCTCGGGATCCCCGAAACCGCCGTCGATCCCGCGCTGGTCACCAGCAAGGCCCTGCGGCTGCCCGACGGCATCGTGGCCAGCGGTGGCAACCGCTACGAGGCCAGTGTCATTGCACTCTACGAGTTCAAGACCGGCTCGGGTCCAACCGCTTTCGACACCAGCGGCATTGAACCGGCCGTGGACCTGACGCTGAGTGGCGATACCGCCTGGGTCGGTGGCTGGGGCGTCGAGTTTCGCGGCGGCAAGGCGCAGGGCACCACCCGCGCCAGCGCCAAGTTTCGCGACCTGATTGGCGGCACCGGCGAATACAGCATCGAGGCCTGGGTCGTGCCGGCCAACGTGTCGCAGGAAGACAGCCGCATCGTCAGCTACTCGGCCGGACCGCAGGCGCGCAATTTCACGCTCGGGCAGACGCTTTATAACTACGACTTTTACAACCGCAGCAGCATGACCGACGCCAACGGCGCGCCGGCGCTGTCTACCGCGGATGCCGATGAGGACCTGCAGGCCACGCTGCAGCATGTCGTGGTCAACTTCGGCCCGCTGGGTGGCCGGGAAATCTATGTTAACGGTGTCCACACCGATGATCTCGACGCGGGCGGCGGCTCGATTGCCGACTGGGACGACACCTATGCGCTGGTAATGGGTAACGAGGTCTCCGGCGACCGTCCGTGGCTGGGCACGCTGCGCATGGTCGCGGTGCACAATCGCGAACTCACACCGGAGCAGGTGTTGCAGAACTTCGAGGCCGGGGTGGGTGAGAAGTTTTACCTGCTGTTCAGTGTGACCGACCTGGTCGGTCTGCCTGAAAGCTACATCTATTTCGAGGTCAGCCAGTTCGACAGCTTTGCCTACCTGTTCACCGAGCCGACCTTTATCAGCCTGGATGAGTCGGTCGTGCCCGACGGCATTGCCATCGAGGGCATGCGAATCGGTATCAACGGAGCCGAGGCCGAAGTCGGCCAGGCCTGGAGCCGCCTTAGCACGACGCTCAACGGTGCCGAATACACCGGCACCGGTCAGCAGCTGTCGCCCCAGGGCACGATTATCGGCGTGAAAAACGGCGTCGATGCCGACGAGTTTTTCCTCACTTTCGACCGTATCGGCAGCAGCACCTACGCCCGCACACCGCCGGCCGTTGTGCCGTTGCCGCAATCCGATGAAGTGCTGGATTCGCCCGACATCGGTATCCGCACCTTCGATGAAATCAATGCGACGCTGGCGCGCGCCACCGGCGTGAGTCCGCAGCACGCGGATGTCGTGCAGACCTACGGGGCGGTACGCCAGCAGCTGCCGGCCGACGAGAACATCAGCGGTTTCCTGGCGGCCCACCAGGTCGGCGTGGCGCAGCTCGCCATTGAATACTGCAACGCACTGATCGACGACGTGACCCTGCGAGACGCCCTGTTCCCTGCCTTCGATTTTTCCGCGCCCGCGGCGACGGCCTTCGATACGCCGGCCGAGCGCGAGGCGCTGGTCGACCCGCTGTTGCGGCGCCTGGCCGCAGACAGCCTGCAGACCCAGCCACTGCCTGCCGATACCCATAGTGAACTCGAAGCGCTGGCCGGCCGTTTGACTACCTGTGGCGGCAGCTGCCCGGCGGACCGGACGCAGACCGTGGCCAAGGGCCTGTGCGCCGCGCTGGTTGGCAGCGCGGTCATGCTGGTGCAATGAGACGGTAACCCGATATGCGACGAAAGAAACGCGCGCTGCGCAACGACGAACCGCTGACATTTGCGGACCACGCCGCCCCGGTCACCCGGCGGGACTTCCTGGGACGCGGGTTGCTGGCCGGCGCCGGTGTGCTGGCCGGGCCGACCGTGTTCGGCCTGTTCGCCAATCCGCGCGAGGCTCGCGCTGCGCTGTCTCCGGATATCGAGACCCTGCGCCAGAACTGCGGCATCGCGGTGCAGGGCGCCGGCAAGATTCCTTTCATCTGTTTCGACCTGGCCGGTGGCGCCAACATCGCCGGATCGAACGTACTGACCGGCAAGGCCGGAGGTCAGCTGGATTTCCTGACGACCGCCGGCTACAGCCGTCTCGGTCTGCCCGGCGACATGATCCCGCCGCTGCAGAACCCACAGACCGGCACCAACGATTTCATCGATGAGAGCCTGGGGCTGGCGTTCCATACCGACAGCTCTTTTCTCCGCGGCATCCTCGAGCGAGTGTCGCCGGCGACGATGGCCAACATCCACGGTGCGGTCATCCCCGCTCGCTCCGAAAATGACACCGGCAACAACCCGCACAACCCGATGTACGGCATCTTTCGCGCCGGCGCCGACGGTGAGCTGCTGACGCTGGTCGGTTCGCGCAGCTCCGATTCGGGCGGCAACTCGATGGCGCCGGACGGCTTTATGGACCCGACCGTGCGTCCGACCAAGATCGACCGGGCCGGCGATGTCACCGGGCTGGTCGACACGGGCAAGCTGGTCGGCCTGCTCGACCAGGCCGATGCCGTGGCGGTGATGGAGTCGATTCAGCGAATCAGCGACATGAAGCTCGACCGTGTCAGCACCGGCATTACCCAGGACGACGTGGTCAAGGAGCTGGTGCGTTGCGGTTACGTCAAGGCGGCCGACCTGAGTGACCGCTTTGGCGACCCGTCGACGCTCAACCCGGAGCTGGATACCGACATCATTGGCCCGTCCGGCATCTTCAGCCAGGCGGAGTACGACGCAGAAAGTAACTTTCGCAAGACTGCTGCCGTGATGAAGCTGGTTGTCAACGGCTTTGCCGGTGCGGGCACCATCGAAATGGGTGGTTTTGATTATCACACCGGCGAACGCGGCACCGGCGAGCGCCGCGACCTGATGGCCGGCCGCTGTATGGGTGCCTGCCTGGAATATGCTGCACGCGTCGGCGTGCCGCTGATGATGTACGTTTTCAGCGACGGCTCGGTTGCCAGCAACGGCCGCATTGACGAGAGCGTCGACGGCCGTGGCAAGGGCGAATGGACCGGCGACAACTCATCGACCGCTGCGTCGTTTTTCCTGGTCTACGATCCCAACGGTCAGCCGGTGCCGTTCACCGGCGACGCCCTCGGTCCCGAGCGGCATATCCAGATCGGCTATTTCCGCGGTGACGGTTCGGTGGAAACGGCCTCAACGCCGGCGGCCAACAACGTCAACCTGCTGGTCGAAACTGTCATTCTCAACTATCTGGCGCTGCACGGTGAGCAGGGTCAGCTCGATGTTCTCTTTCCCCAACATGGACTGGGCAACGCCACGCTGCGCGACAGCCTCACGGCGTTCGACCCGATCGTCAACGGGACAATCACATGAAGAAAGTCATTCTCTTATTGTTGCTGGGACTGGGATCGCCGGCACTGGCCGGCGATGCCTCGCTGGACGCCGAGGTCCAGGACCTCAAAAAGGCGGTCCAGTCGCTGAACCGCGATCTGTTCCTGCTCGAAGAGGAGCTGCTGTACCCGGCGAGCACCCAGGTGTCGGTGTTCGTGTCGGTCGATACCGGCGAGTTTTTCGATCTCGACTCGGTGGAGCTGAAAATCAACGACAGGGAGGTCACCCACTACCTGTACACCGACCGCGAGCGCGAAGCCTTGCGCAACGGCGGGGTACAACGCCTGTACTCCGGAAACCTGAAGACAGGCGAGCATGAAATCGTTGCCTTTTTCACCGGCATCGGGCCGCACGAACGCGAGTACAAGCGCGCCACGACGCTGACCTTCGACAAGACCCTCGGTCCGAAATACGTCGAGCTTAAAATTGTCGATTCCGAGCGCAGCCGCCAGCCTGAATTTGTCGTGCGGGAATGGGACTAGCACGCAAACGCTGGCTGCTGTTCGCCCTGGCCGCTGCGCTGTCGTGGCCGGGTGCACAGGCACGCGAGCCCAAAGCGCCTTCCACCGTACAGGATCTCGTCTATGGCGAGATCCTTTTCGAGTTTTACCAGGACCGCTACCTGGAGGCGATCACCCGGCACCTGGCCGCAACAGAGCGGGGCACGCTCGATTATCACGCCGAGGAAGCCGAGCTGCTCGCCGGCGGGATGTACCTGGCCTATGGCCAACACGACCAGGCGGAAACCATTTTCGACCGGCTGCTGGAGCAGCGGGCCACCCCTGAAGTTCAGCAACGCGCCCGTTTGCAGCTGGCCCGTTCGCACTACCAGCGCGGCAACCTGCAGCGCAGCGTCGAACTGCTCGACAATCGGGTGTTCGATGCAGAACTACGCCATACCGCCAACGGCCTGATGGCCGGCGCGTTGCTCGGTCTCGGGGACTATGCGCGTGCCGAGGTAGTCCTGGGTGAATTGCGCGGCAGCGCCGATGCCGCATTTGCCCGATACAACCTCGGCGTCGCCCTGGCCGCGCAGGGCGACCTCGATGCCGCCACCAAACAGCTGGCCCGGGTCAGCACGCTGCCGGTCAAACGGCGGCGCGGGCTGTTTCGCCGTCGCGCCGCAACCGACGAAACGCTGCCGGCGCTGCAGGACCAGGCACGGCTGGCGCTGGGCTATGCGCTGATACGTAACGGCGAGCCGGGCGAGGCCCTGCAAACCCTCGAGGGCGTCGATATCGACGGTCCCTACGCAAGTGCGTCGCTGCTCGGCGCGGGCTGGGCTGCCGCGGAAATGGAGCGCTTTGACCTTGCGCTCAACGCCTGGCGGATACTGCGGCAGCGCGATGCCGCCGACCCGGCGGTGCAGGAGGCGTGGTTCGCGGTGCCGTATGCGCTGGGGGAACTGGCGGCCCATGGCCAGGCGGCAGTTGCCTTCGAAGACAGTATTGCTGCGATCGAGCAGGAAGACCGGGCGCTGGCCGCAGCGATCGATCATCTCGACCGGCACGGGCTTGCCGGCGTACTGCTGGCGGCGGACGAGGGGGCGCAATGGGATGCGGGCTGGCAGCTGGCCGAAGCGCCCGATCACCCGCTGTCGCGCTACCTGTACCTGCTGATGGCCGACAACGAATTTCAGCAGCACCTGCGCGACTATCGTGACCTGCGCGCCCTGTCACAGCTGCTCGATCGCAAGCGCGCCGATTTCGACAGCTATCGCCACATGCTGGCGGCGCGGAAAGCTCGCTTTGAGGAACATGCACCGCTGGCTGCCGGATTCACCGACCGCAGCCGGATCGGGCAGCTGCACCGTCAGGAGCGGCAGCTGCAGGACACCCTGGTTCGTGTCGATGCCGACAACGACTACCTGGCGCTGGCCGATGCCGGTGAACGCAGGCAGCTGGCTGAGCTCGAAGCAGCCGCCGGAAAGCTGGCGGGACTTCCCGCGGAAAAGGCTGCCGCGTTGTCGGAGCGACAGCGCGTGCTGCAGGGCTTGCTGCACTGGCGGCTGTCGGCGGAGTATCCCGAGCGGCGTTACCGGCTGCAGCAGGAACTGGCGACAGTGCGTGAGGCGCTCGCGGAAGCCCGTAAACGCCAGCAAAGCCTCGTCAGCGCCCTGGCCGGTGCGCCGGCCGACAATCGCCGCCTGGCCGGCCGGCTCGACGCAATGATGCCGCGCATCGATGCTACCCGCCTGCGCATCGCCGCGACGATGCACCAGACCGATCGCCAGCTCGTTCGCCTTGCGGCTGCCGAACTCGAACAACGCCGGGTGCGGCTGGCCCAGTATCTCGACCAGGCGCGTTATGCGCTGGCTGCCATCCACGATCGCGCCGCGGCGGAGGGCTCGTGAAACCGTTCGTCGTCATGCTGTTGCTGACGGCGCCGCTTTGCGCCAGCGCCGGTACGGTTGGCGATGCCATCCGCAGCGGTGAGCCGGTGCCGGCGGGCAGCGAGCTGACCGGTTCCGCTGACAAGGCACGTAAGGCCTACACGAACTTTCTCGCCGGCAGCCCCGACAGCCCGCATCGCGCGACGGCGTTGCGCCGCCTGGCCGATCTCGAGCTGGAAGCGGCACTGCAGGTGCTTGAAGAAGGTGGCGAAGTTTCTTTCCATCAAAGCGTCGCGCTATACCGGGAATTTCTTGCCACCTACCCGGACGATCCTGCGCGCGACCGTGTGCTGTACCAGCTTGCCCGCGCGCTCGACCTCGAAGGCGACGCGGAGTCCGCACTGAAACAACTGCGCGAGCTGACCCGGCGTTTTCCCGATTCGAAGCTCGCAGCGGAAGCGTTGTTCCGCCAGGGCGAGATGCTTTTTCTCGAGCGACGCTTTGCCGCGGCGGCGGTCGCCTACTCGAAAGTTTTCGAGGCGCACCCCGGGTCCCGATTCGAAGGCAACGCCCGCTACAAGCAGGCCTGGGCGCTGTTTCGCACGATGAACTATGAAGCGGCAGTGACCGGGTTTGCCGGGCTTGCGGCCCACCTTTTCGATGCTGACAGCGACATCGTCAGGCAGCTCGACGGCTTCAGCCGCGGCCAGCGCGAGATGCTCGATGACGCGTTGCGTGCGACCAGCATCGCATTGGCGGAACTCGGTGGCGCCGCACACCTCGAGCAGGTATTCACAGTCAGCGATATGCCGGCGTGGGGTTACCTGTTCTACCAACGTCTCGGTGAGCATTATCTTGCAGACGAGCGCTTTGCCGATGCCGCCGACAGTTTTGCGGCTTACGCCCGGCGCATGCCGGTGGACGCACAGGCACCGATCCTGCAGGCGCGGGTGATCGAGACTTGGGAGATGGCCGGTTTTGCCGACGAGGTGCTGACGGCGCGGGGTGATTTCGTCCGTGCGTAT
>JAHEKH010000092.1 GCA_024638445.1 Gammaproteobacteria bacterium
CTGCGCAACGAACTACGCGAGATACTCGAACAGATTCACCTGCGTCATAGCGATTCGCTGGCGGCATTCAACGGCACAAAGTCGATAGCCGGTCTCGAGATGGAGCTGGAAAAATGTCTCGGTCTCGAGCAGCAGCGCAAACCCGAATCGGGGTCGAAGCTGCCGTTACCCGCCATCATTTTCGGCACGGTGTTGCTGCTCTTGCTGGGCTGGTGGTGGTTTGCCCGATTCAGCGACGCGCAGCGGCTGGAGCGTTTTCGTGACGCTCTGGAGTCTGCTCCTGGCATTGTAGTCAGCGAGCTCTATCGCGACGACGGCAAGGTCGTGGTGCGGGGCCTGCGCGACCCGCTGTCCGGCGCACCGTCGGAGATTGCGCCGGCGGCGAATATCGATCCGGCCAGCCTGGAGGTGGATCTCGAGCCCTACCAGTCCCTGGATAACGCCATTGTCGAGCGCCGCGCCCGCCGCATACTGCAGCCACCGACCGGGGTCGGCCTGCGCATGGAGGGCAGTGTCCTGAGGCTGAGCGGTAGCGCCCCGGCGGCATGGAAAGAGCGTGTCGCCACGCTCGGTGCCGCCATACCCGGTGTCGACGTCGTCGACACGAGCAGGATGGCCCTGAACGACGATGAACTGCTTGCAGCGGCAAACAGGGTGCTCGATCCGCCGGCCGACGTCCGGCTGGAGGTTCGCGACGGTATCCTGAGCGCAACCGGCGAGGCGCCCCAGGCCTGGCTGAAGTCTGCCGCGGTCCGCTTGCCCGAGATCCCAGGTCTGCGCGCCGGTGATCTTCTCGGTGTTGCGGTCCAAGAACGTATCAGGCTGTCGCGCGCACTGTCGTCAGCGGACGGCACACGGGTCTACTTTGCGTCGCGCGACATTCTGCGGGCAGGCCAGGACGCCATGCTCGAACAACTGGTTTTCGACGTCCGCGAAATCGTCGCCCTGGCCGCCCAGCTCGACAGCCGTCCCGAAATCCGGATACGTGGGTACAGCGATGGAACCGGTACCGCGGAACAAAATCGCGATATCGAACTCGCGCGTGCCAGCCGGATTGCCGGCTACCTGATCGACGGCGGGGTTTCGCCATCGATTATCGAAATCCAGGCAACGGGATCGTCGCTGGGCAGCCCGGGAGAGGACCCGACGCTGCGCCGGGTCGAAGTGACCGCCGGCGTCGCCGCGCAGGAGTGACATGGACGCTATAACCCGAAAAGTTTGCATCGTCGGTGATTTCGCCGTTGGCAAGACCAGCACGATCGCTCGATTCGTGCACAACGTGTTCTCCGAAAAGTATCTCACCACGGTTGGCGTCAAAATCGATACACGCACGCTCAGCCTGGCCGACGGCACCGATCTGAAGCTGGTGATCTGGGACATTGCAGGTACCGACCGTTTTTCAGCGGTGGAGTTTTCGTACCTTCGTGGGGCCACGGGCTACCTCGTCGTTGCCGACGGGACCCGTCCACATACCGTCGACGTGGCGCGCCGGCTCATCGGTGAGGCCGGTGAGCGCTACGGCGAAGTGCCTCGCGTCTTCCTGGTCAACAAGGCCGACCTCGAGGATGACTGGGATGTTTCTGATGAAACCCTCGCCGGGCTCAGCGGCAGCGGCGAACAGGTATTCGTCACGAGCGCGAAGACGGGGGCCAACGTAGACGAGGCAATCCGGGCGCTCGCCGAGATGATCGGGCCGCAGGCAGCCTGACGCCGATGCTTCCCTCTCCGGTTTCCGATTATCTCGATCGGCTCGAAGACGGCCGCGCGCAACCGCTGGTATTGCTGCTCGATGCCCGGGACCGGGTGATTGAATCGTGGGGTGACGCCGGTGCGTTGGGATTGCCGCCCCCGCAGCCCGGTCACGCAATCGATGCGCTGGAGTTCATTGCGGATCTCGGCGCCTCTGGAAATGAGCGGCTTGACTGCGTTGATCCCGGGACCGGACATGCGGTCGATATCCACGCTCTGCCACAGGCGGAGGGTCACAGGTATGTCATCCTCCTCAGCGCGGAAAGGGAGCGCCAGCTCCGGGCCCAGGTGCAGCAGCAGGCCAACGAAACCCGCCTGCTTTACCAGCGTCAGCAGAAGCTCGTCGACCGGCTGGTCGAAACACGCAGCGAGCTCGAGCTGAGACGTCGCGAGTCGGAGGATGCCCTGCGGGTCAAGGGCGAGTTCCTGGCCAGCGTTTCGCATGAATTCCGCACCCCGCTGACGTCAGTCATCGGTTATGCGGACTGGCTGACTTCCGCAATGAGCGACAACGAACCGGCGCGCCGCCAGGCCCGTGCCATTGCCCGCGCCGGCCAGCACATGGTTACCCTCGTCGACAACATCCTGGAAGAGGCGAAGCTGGAAAACACCGAGGCCACCGTCAACGCAGACCGCGTCGAGCTGCTGCAGCTGGCCGAGGACCTGTCGGCCATCATGGCACCGCTGGCAGCGGACAAGGGCGTCGCTTTTG
Source organism: Gammaproteobacteria bacterium (assembly GCA_024638445.1). Classification (GTDB taxonomy): domain Bacteria; phylum Pseudomonadota; class Gammaproteobacteria; order Steroidobacterales; family JABDKV01; genus JABDJB01. Next base: position 2,462 of record JAHEKH010000092.1, read on the forward strand.
CCGCCTTCCTCGAACCACAGGACGTTCCGCCGGTCGTGCTCGACGAAATGCGCGTCCGGCAAATTCTGATCAACCTGCTCGGCAACGCGGTCAAGTTCACCGAGGACGGATTCGTTCAGCTCACGCTGAGCTGGGTCAACGGGCAGCTGCACGCAGAAGTCGCGGACAGTGGGCCCGGTATCGCTGAGGGAGACAGGCAAAAGATATTCTCTGCTTTCAAGCGCCTCGAGGGCGCCCACCGGCGTGGCGGCGCCGGGCTGGGGCTGCATATCACGCTGCGGCTGGTCAAGCTGCTGGGCGGGTCGATCGGGCTGGATTCGACGCCCGGCGAGGGCAGCCGTTTTCACGTGCGCCTGCCGGCGCCGGAGGCAAAAGAAGCGGCCCCCGACAATCCCGGGTCCAGCGGCCGGTTGCTCATCGCCGAGGACGACCCGGATGTCATTCAGCTGATGGATCTGTTCCTGAGCCGGGCCGGTTTCACGCTCGAATTCGCCAATGACGGGCGTGAAGCGATCGCCAGACTGCGCGAGGGTCAACACGACCTGATTATCCTCGATCTGAATATGCCCGTGCTCGGTGGTATCGGCGCAATCGAGGCGATACGGGAGGCCGGCTACACTGGCCCGGCGGTTGCCGTGACGGGCGCCACGCTGGACGAGGAGCGCATGCGCGCTATCGATGCGGGTTTCGATGCATTCGTCGCAAAGCCGGTCCGGATGCCGGAACTGATCGCGACGCTGCGTGACCTGCTGAAAATGCAATGACGATTCCCGCGCCGATTGAGGACTTTCTCGGCTGCCGGACGCCGGAGACCTGGGTTCGCATGGCAAAACAACGGCTGCCGGAGCTGTTGCTGGACCATGCGAACTGCGAAAAGAAAGCGGCCTCGACGGCGCTCAGCCTGATGTTCCGCTACCCGCAGCACGACAAGCTTGCCACCCGGCTGTCGAAGCTGGCACGCGAGGAACTTCGTCACTTCGAGCAGGTGTCGAGGCTGATCCGGGCACGCGGCATCCGTCATGCCCGGGCACCGGTTTCGGGCTACGCGGCCGGTCTGCGTGAGGCCTGTCGCAATAATGAGCCCGGCAGGCTGGTCGATACCCTGATCACCGGCGCATTGATCGAAGCACGCAGCTGCGAGCGATTTGCCCTGCTGGCACCGCAACTTCCGGCCGATGTTGCTGCCTTGTACCGTGGACTTCTGGCCTCCGAACAACGTCACTTCGAGGTCTATCTTTCTCTCGCCCGGGAGTTCGACGCCCGGATCGATAACCGGGTCGCCGAACTCGTGGCGGTCGAAGCAAAGCTGGCGTCAGGCCCCGATACGGTGTTTGCCTTTCACAGCGGCCCACCGGCCTGATTGTCCGCAAACCGGGCCAGGCCCGAGGCGGCGATACGCCGTACCCGTAAACGCGGGTGCTCGAGCAGCTGACGCAGTGCCGGAACGGCGGCCGGCCCGCTCAGGGCGAGCAGCCGCGCTGCCGTGCGCTGTGCCGTGCCGCCGGAATCGTCGGCCAGCACGATCGCCAGCAGTTCGCGCATGGCGGCGGGCTGGTCATAGCGTCCCAGTGCCCGGGCAGCGTCTACGCGATAACGAGGTTCGGATGCCAGCGCGACGATCTCGGGCAAGGCCTGCCCATCGCCCAGTCGCGAGCGGGCGTCGAGAGCCGCCAGCCTGACGGCAGGCTCCGGGTCAGCGCTGAGTGGCCGCAGCGCCGGCAGCAGTCGCTCGGCCCGGGCCGGAAAAGCGCCGAGCGCCCACGCCGCGCCCGCCCGGGTGCGCGCCAAACCGGACCGGGTTGCGCTGATCAGCCCGGGAACCGCGTCCGTGCGCTTTGCCAGCTGCTGGCGCGCCTGCCGCGATTTTTGCGGGTCGGCCAGTTGCGCGAGCAGCGCATCCGTATCAGGTCGGGACGCCAGCTGGCTGCCGCGGCTTGCGTTTGCGGTGGATCGTTTTGAGACGGCTGCTTCACGCACCCGGGACGCGGGCACCGGCACAATTTCGACGAAGGCCCCATCCAGCTCAACGGCATAAGCATCGGGCGGTCCGACGGCGGTCGTGACGACCCGCACCGACAGCGTGGCGAGATCGGCCAGGCTGACTGCACCGCTGCCGTCGACCGGCGCACCGGTGTACAGCGCCGCGCTGACCACGCGGTAATCGGGTTGATCGGGAAACGCCAGGCGTTCGGCACCATCGTTACCGGCGGAGCCGACCAGGGGAATCAGCGTATTCCAGGTCGAGGGCGTCGAGCCGGGCGCACTGAAGGTGCCGTCCAGAGAAGCCTCGATAACGTAGTAATCGTCCAGCGGTGCACCGGTCGTGCGATAGCGCACTTTGATCACCGCGGCCTGTGCCTCGACACCGGGTGGTACCTGCGGTGCAAATCCCTGCACACGAAATTCAGCTGAATCGGCCGAAATCAGCGCACCGTTATTGTCGAAGCCGATAGCGTCCTGCGGATTTTGCGCCGTGCCGCTGATGTCACTGAAGCTCGTTGCCTGGCCAACGGGCACGCTACGCTGGAAGCCGAGATCCACATCCAGCCGGTCGGCGCCGCCTGCCAGGGTAATCCCGCCAAACGCCTGCCACAGCTTTTCCTCGAGCACGTCATAGCCGGGTACCGTCGGGTGAATGCCGTCCAGGCCAAAGATGTCGTTGCACACCAGTCCGGGCTCGCCAAAGATCGTGCCGCCGGTATCGTGGGCAAAGTCACGGTACGCCTCGGCAATGGTGACCCGGCGAACCTGGCCCCAGGCGGTTTCCCGCAGGACCTGGTTCCAGATGGGCACCCAGGTGTTGTACAGCGCGTTGTCGCCTTCTTCCGGGTCGTAGACCGTGTTGATCTCGATATCGGCAAACGGCAGCTCGGTCTGCAGGGTGGACAGGATTTCCTGGATATTGCGACGCGCGTCTACGAGTGCGGCGGCCAGCGCGGGGTCGCCACCACCGTCGGGGCCGAGAAAATCGTTGCCGCCGATCGAGATACTCACGAGCGCCGAGCCGCGATCGATTGCGCGAAAGATATCGTTGAAAAACAGCGGGAAGTCCGGGCCCAGTCCGGGTATCAGCAGGTCGGCCGACTCATGACCGGGAATCGCCTGTTTGGCCACCTCGACGTCGGTGGCCGTGGCCCGGGCCAGGCGGTCGGTGACCGGCTCGATGTAGCCTTCGCCGCCGAGCAGCGAGCCACAAACGCTGAATCCGAAGCCGATGGAATCACCCAGCGCCATGTGCAGGTAGGTGCTGGCCGACTGGCCAAACAGGTCGAGATTCGTAACCGTGCGCGCCATTCCGCTGTAGCGCGGCAGTCCAAAGGGGAAATTGCTGATCGGGGCGGTCTCGGCGGCCTGGCTTGGCAGGCTGGCGCGCAGCTGCGACACCGCCGGAACGGCAACGATATAGTCGCCGTCGCCCAGGCTGGCAAAGGCATAGCTGCCGTCGGCCACCGTGACCACGGACTCGTTCACTGTGCCCTCGGCACCCTGTAGCTGCACGGTGATTCCCGCCAGCGGCTGCTCGCCAGCGTCTTGCTGGCCGTTGCGGTTGAGATCGTTGTACAAGGTGCCGCCGATCGTGGCGGCGTTCACCGGCAGGCAGGCGACAACGAGGAGGGCGGACAGGCAAGAATGAGTCCAGCGCACGATAACTCTCCAGAAGCTGATTCACTTCCATAGAGTGTAGAAGACGCGGCGCCGGTCAGCCGGCGCGTCTCAGATGCGCGGGAGTGCATGCAGCGCCGGTCCCGTTGTGCTCCAGGTAACGACACTGCCCTGCGTGTACCAGTCACCCAGCACGATGCGCCGGGCGTCCACGCCGTCGAGATCGAATTCGTGTATCGCCGGGCGGTGCGTGTGTCCGTGCAGCAGCTGGTTGACGCCATTACGGCGCATGGCTTCGGCCACCGCTCCCTGGTTGACGTCCATGATGTCGTCCGCCAGCTGGGCGTTTCTCTCGCTGCTGCGGGCGCGAGCGGCTTTAGCCATTTCCAGCCGCTGGTCGAGTGGCATTGACAGGAACTGCGCCTGCCATTGCAGATCGCGAACGGTTTGTCTGAATGCCTGGTATTCGGCATCGTCGGTACAAAGGCTGTCGCCATGCATCAGCAGCACGGGTTCGCCATGCAGGTCGATCACGGTTTCCTCGGACAGCAGCTCCAGACCTGCCTCCGCGGCGAAGGCCTCGCCGACGAGAAAATCGCGGTTGCCGTGCATGAAAAAACAGGGCAGCCCGTCATCGGCGAGCCGCCTGATGGCGGCCGCCACGCGGGTTTTTTCCGGCTGTGGATCGTCGTCGCCCACCCACGATTCGAACAGGTCGCCCAGGATGTAGAGCGCATCGACATCGCCGGTGACCTGCCCGAGAAACTGCAGGAACTGTTCGCCGATCTGCGGATGCCCGGCATCCAGGTGCAGATCAGAGACGAATAGCGTGCTCATTCGCTGCCGGTGGGTTCCTCGACGAGCCGGACCGACTCGATGGTCACCACGGTTTGCGGGAAATCGCTGCGAAACTTGTCCGACGCCCCGGTCGGGATAGCGGCGATCTTGTCGAGTGTGTCCATACCGGCAATGACGTGACCGAAGACGGTGTAGCCCCAGCGCGATGGCTTGGGGTCCAGGGTGCGGTTGTCACTGAGGTTGATGAAAAACTGCGCGGTAGCCGTGTGCGGGTGACCCATTCGCGCCATGGCGATCGTGCCGCGCATATTGCTCAGGCCGTTGCCCGATTCATTCGGAATCGGGTTGCGCGTCTTCTTTTCCACCAGCTTGTCGTCGTAACCACCGGCCTGGGCAACAAATCCCGGTATGACGCGGTGGAACACGGTGCCCTCGTAATGGCCGTCGATAACGTATTGCAGGAAATTCTGCACCGTGAATGGCGCGCGCCTGCCGTCCAGTTCCACCATGAAATTACCCTGGCTGGTCACAAACTCGACCTTGGGGAAAAGTGGCAGATTGTTGTCGTTGGCGGTTGCCGCGCTCATCCAGGCGGCCAGCACCAGGGTCACAAACGTTCTCATTGCACCTCCTGCTCGGGGATCATAATGCTTAACCCATCGGCGATCAAAGCCAATGCTTTGAGATAGCTGGAGTTTTGGCTACTCTGTGGCGAATGGTCACCAAGATACGAACGCGCTTCGCGCCCAGCCCCACCGGTCTGCTGCACTTAGGCAATGTGCGGACGGCCTTGTTCAATTATCTGATGGCCGCCGGTGCCGGCGGCGAGTTCGTCATCCGCTCCGAAGATACGGACCGTGACCGCAGCCGCGACGACTACGCCATGGCGGCACTGGAAGACCTGCGCTGGCTCGGCCTTGACTGGGCCGCGGCACCCGGTGAGGACGACGGTCGCGGTCCCTACCGGCAGTCGCGCCGCGGTGAAATCTACGCGGATTATTTTTCGGCGCTCGAGGCCGACGGCCGGGTCTACCCCTGTTTTTGCACCCAGGCCGAGCTGGCGGTCGCCCGCAAGTCCCAGCTGGCGGCCGGCCGGGCACCACGCTATCCGGGCACCTGCCGCGAACTCGACGCCGCCGGGCGCGACCGCAGGCTGCTGGCCGGCGAGCGGCCGACGCTGCGTTTTCGCGTGGACGCCGGTGACGCACTCGTATTCGACGATCTCGTGCGCGGCGAGCAACGCATGGCCCGCGGGGACATCGGTGATTTTATCGTCCGTCGCTCGGACGGTACGCCGTCGTTCTTTTTCAGCAACGCCGTCGACGATGCGCTGATGGGAATTACCGATGTGCTGCGCGGCGAGGATCACCTGACCAACACGCCACGCCAGCTGCTCCTGCTCGATGCGCTCGGCCTGGCGGCCCCACGGTATGGGCATATCTCGCTGGTGACCGGTGCCGACGGCGCGCCGCTGTCCAAGCGCCACGGCAGTCTCGGTGTGCGTGACATGGCCGATGCCGGCTATTTTCCCGGCGCATTGTGTAACCATCTTGCGCGGCTGGGTCACAAGTACGAAGTCGACGGCTACATGTCGATGGAGGAACTGGCCGGCGGCTTCGCTACCGCGCGCCTCGGCCGTGCACCGGCCCGTCACGACCCGGTGCAGCTGCAGCACTGGCAGCGCGAGGCACTGCACCGCCAGCCGGATGAAGCGCTCTGGGCCTGGATGCGCGATGCCGCCTGTCCGGACGGGCGCAGCGTGGCGGCGCGGGTAACCGATCCCGACGCCTTCGTTGGCCTCGTACGGGACAACGTCGAGTCGCCGGCAGAGGCGGCCCACTGGGCGGCGCTGCTGCTGGACGCGCCGCCGCGCTTCGAGGAGGGTGCGCGGGCGGTGCTGGCGCTGGTCGACCGGGGGTTTTTCAGGGCGGCAGTCGCCGAACTCGATAGTCAGCCCTTTCGGGAATGGGCGAAAGCCGTGGGCGCAAAAACCGGTGAACGGGGCAAGGCCCTGTACATGCCGCTGCGGGCGGCGTTGACCGGTGAGACCCATGGGCCGGAGCTCGCCCGGGTCTACAGCTATCTCGGTCGCGACGGGGTGCGGGTCCGGCTGGAGGCCGCCCTGGAGCACTGTCGCCCGGACAGCGGCGGCAGCTGAGGTAACATTCGCCGTCATGCTCCAGATTTACAACAGCCTGACCCGGGAGAAAGCACCTTTCGAACCGCGGGTTGCCGGACAGATCGGGATGTACGTTTGCGGGATCACCGTTTACGACTACCTGCATCTCGGTCATGCCCGGATGATGGTCGTATTCGATGTCATTGCCCGTCACCTTCGTGCATCGGGCTATGCGTTGAACCTGGTCCGCAACATTACCGATATCGACGACAAGATCATTCGCCGGGCGGCTGAGAACGGCGAGGATTACCAGGTGCTGACGGCACGATTCATCGATGCGATGAACGAGGACTGCGCCGCGCTGGGTGTATTGCGGCCCGATGAGGAGCCGCGCGCGACCGACTACATCGATCAGATCATTGCGATGATCCGGAAGCTCGAAGAGGGCGGTTTTGCCTATGCCGCGGGCAATGGCGACGTTTATTACGCGGTAGACCGCTTCGAAGGCTACGGCCGGCTGTCGGACCAGGATCCCGCCGAGCTGCGCGCCGGCTCGCGTATCGAGGTCGACGAAGCCAAACGCGATCCGCTGGACTTCGTGTTGTGGAAAGCCGCCAAGGCGGGGGAGCCGGCCTGGGATTCGCCCTGGGGTGCCGGCCGGCCCGGCTGGCACATCGAGTGCTCGGCCATGTCGACGGAGCTGCTGGGCACGCATTTCGATATTCACGGCGGCGGCATGGACCTCAAGTTCCCGCACCACGAGAACGAAATTGCCCAGTCCTGCGCGGCGACCGGCGACCCGTTCGTCAACGTTTGGATTCACAACGGCTTCGTCCAGGTCGACGAGGAAAAGATGTCGAAGTCGCTCGGCAACTTCTTTACGGTGCGTGACATCCTCACGCGTTTTCAGCCTGAGGAAGTTCGTTTCCTGATGCTCGGCAGTCATTATCGCAAGCCGCTCAATTACTCTGAGCAGGAGCTGATTTCCGCCGGCGCCGCGCTGGACGGGTATTACACCGCGCTGGCGAGGGTAGAGCCGGGCGAGCTGCCGCGCGAGGAGGACTTCACGGCACGATTTCGCGAGTGCATGGACGACGACTTCAATTCGCCCGGTGCGCTTGCTGTGCTGGCGGATTTGCGGCGTGAGTTAAGCCGCGTGCTCGATGCCGGTGACAACGCTGGCGGAGCGGCGCTTGCCGCGCTGCTGCGCCAGCTTGGTGGGGTACTCGGCATCCTGCAGGATAATCCGACGGGCTGGCTGCGACGGCCGAAACGCGGGACCAGTCAGGCGCAGGACGGACTCGACGATGCCGCAATCGACGCCCTGATCGAGCAGCGCGAACAGGCGCGCGCCGCGCGCAACTGGGCGGAAGCCGACCGGATTCGTGACGAACTGAAAAGTGCAGGTATTGCGCTTGAAGACGGTGCGGGCGGCACGGGCTGGCGCCGGATCTAGCTGCTCAGTCGCAGGCGGACTCGTCAGTATCGGTTAGCTCGGCTGCCTGCAGCGTATTCGCAAGCAACATCGCCACGGTCATCGGGCCTACCCCGCCAGGTACCGGTGTGATCCATGACGCATGCCTGCTCGCGGGCTCGAAATCCACGT
>JAHEKH010000093.1 GCA_024638445.1 Gammaproteobacteria bacterium
CCTAGCCACGAGTCAGGTCACTGTCACAGATCTCGCGAGTTAGGTCACTGTCACGGATCAGGGGATGGCCCGGTGGCGTTTGAGGATTTTCCTGACGCGGTCGACGGGGATGGCCTCGAGGCGGCCGCGGGTGCTCTCGACGGTGGTGGCCTTGAGGATGGCGTTGTAGATGGCCTCTTCGGTTGCTTCGGCGGTTGCAGCAAACAAGGGCGACATGGCTTCGTTGACCAGGACCTGGGTATTGACGGGGTCGTCGCTGGAGCGGGGCCGGCGCGCCTGGCGGTGGGTCGAAAACGCAATCACGTAGTCACCGGAGCCGTTGTGGGCGAATGAACCGGTGCGGGCGAGGCCCAGCATGGCACGCTGGGCGAGCCGGTCGAGGGTGCGGGCATCGAGCGGCGCATCGGTGGCGATCACCATCATGATCGAACCGTCTTCGCGATCGTCGCTTGCCTCGGCACCCTCGATTGCTTCGCGGTAGGCGTAGTGGCCCAGCTCGCGGCCCACCGGCGCGCCGTTCATGACCAGCGTGCCGCCGTAGTTGGTCTGGACCAGTACTCCGAGGGTGTAACCGCCGAGCGATTCCGGCAGCACGCGAGAGCTGGTCCCGATCCCGCCTTTCCAGGCGAACGCCTGGGTGCCGGTGCCCGCGCCGACGCTGCCTTCGGCAACGGGACCGTCGCTGGCGTTGTCGAGCGCGGCAAAGACTTCCTCGCGTTGTATGGGGTCCGCCCACATGTTGCTGACCCGCGCATCGTTGGTTTCGCCGACCACCGGATTGAGCGTGTGCTCACCCATTCCCGGCTGCAGGTACATCCACTCCTTCAGGGCATTGGCGGCACTCCACACGCACAGCGTGCAGGTCAGCAGGATCGGTGTTTCGATCTCGCCAAACTCGCGAACCTGAGTTTCGCCGACCAGCTTGCCGTAGCCGTTGCCCACATGAATCCACGCCGGCACGGGATGCGTATAGAGATTGCCGGGCGCCGGAATGATTGCGGTGACGCCGGTGCGTATATCGTCGCCGCGAATCACGGTGGTGTGGCCGACCCGAACTCCGTCAACATCGGTGATGGCATTGAGTGTGCCGGTCTCGAAGTGTCCGACGGCCAGGCCGATGTCACGGGCCCGTGGCCGGTCCTCGCCGGCTTGCGTCAGTGTCGCGGAGATCAAGAGCATGATGCCGGCTGCGATTCGATGGGTAGTCATGGTCGGTCTCCCTGGTTATGGCTGCGTTCGGGGCGGGATGCTTGCCCCGGGAGGTAGTGACTCGGGGGATTGTCGCGCATTCGTGAATTTGCTGCCGGGTAAAGGCGTTCGGACGTTTGTACCGGTCGCCGTCTGCCGGCAAGGGCTGGGCCAGAGGGGCGAAATTCAGTCAACGTGCGCCACCGATCAGTAACAAAGACCAGGGAAACGGGTTCGACGTATGGCGGCTCAGCTGTCGTCGGAGGACGGGGAATCCGCGTCGTCATGACGGGCGACCGGCAGACCCCAGCCGTGGCGAATGGCCATGAAACGCAGGAAAAAACACAGTAGGGCGCCGCCGGCCAGCAAGGGCGTGGGCGGCAGGCCGAGCCTGGACCCCACCACGACCACCGCGGCACCGGCCAGTGCGGCGACCGCGTACAGTTCCGAGCGCAGCACCCGTGGTACCTCGGCAACCAGAAGATCGCGGGCGATGCCGCCGCCGATGCCGGTCAGCATGCCCAGCAGTACCGCGCCTATCGGACTCAGGCCGAAGGCCAGCGATTTCCAGGCACCCGCAACGCAAAACAGGGCCAGGCCCATCGCATCGAAAATCTGCACCGGGTTCTGCATCTTCTCAACCAGGCGAAAACGATAAAAGGTCAGGACTCCCGCCAGTACCGACACACCAAGGTAGCGCCAGTCTGCCAGTGCGGCAGGCGGCAGCGCGCCAATCACCACATCACGGGCCAGGCCGCCGCTGGTGGCCGCCGCGAAGGACAGCACCAGCACGCCAAACAGGTCGAGCTGCTTCCGTACGCCCAGCATTGCGCCGCTGATGGCGAAGACAAAGGTGCCCAGCAGGTCGAGGATCCAGAGCATCAGCGGGTCTCAGTCAAAGATTTCTTTTAACAATGGCGACACCCGGCGCATGCCGAGCCGGGCGAGCGTGGTCAGCATGCCCGACATCATCGCACCGGTAACGCCACAGGTCAGCGTGTCCTGACCGGTCAGCCACAGGCCGGGAATCCGGGTGCGTGGTCCGAGCCAGTCTTCCTGCAGCCGCTCGGCCGAATGTTCCAGCCCGTACAGTTCACCAAAGCGGTAGTTGGCAAACCACGCCGTCGATAGTGGCGTCGATACTTCGTAGTAATCGACCTGGCCTTCGAGCTGCGGCAACTTGTCGTAGAGATGCCGCATGAGACGTTCGCCGAGCTTTGCTTTGAGTGCCTCGTAGTCATCGCCGCGTTTGCCCCAGGTGTGGTCCTTCCAGGGTTCGAACCACGCGTAGGGTGCCGGCGCGACGATCTCGATCGTGGCCGTGCCCGGGTAGCGGTTGAGGTAGTCGGGATCCTTGGCCGACGGGAAAGAGATATAGACCACCGGGAAGGGTGCCTCCGGATCGGCGAGAAAGGCATCCAGTGCGCCGTCGTAATCGTTGCCCGGGTAAATCCAGAAATTTGCTTTGGGCAGGCCCAGTTCCTCGGCCGTTTTCTGCAGACCGATGTAAACCCCGAGATGACCGATGCTGGGGCGTACCCGTCCGAGCTTATCGGCATAGCCCGCGGCGGTGGCGACGTCGGCAGGTAATAGCCCGTTGAAAGTATTCTCGGCGCCCGCTGACGAAATGACGCAGTCGCAATCAATCTCGTGGCCATCATCCATGCGGACTCCGGTGACCTTGCCATTGTCGATCCTGATCTGATCCACGCGGGCATACGTGAAGACCTCGCCCCCGGACTGCTGGATCTTCGGAATGGTGTAATCGGCGATTCGCCACGCACCGCCGACCGGGTAATAGCCGCCATACAGGTAATGGCGCGCGATCATCGCATGCGCCAGGAATGCCGAGCGTTTCGGCGGCAGACCCATGTCGCCCCACTGGCCACACAGCGTGGCGATGAGATCCGGGTTGTCGGTCAGCTCGCGCAGCACCTCGTAGGTATTCCGGTAGATGTGTTTCGGCTGCTGCCAGCGAATGACGGGGCCCGCCAGGGAACGCTGCCAGGGTTTCAATACCCGCTCCATGCTGTGCCGGGACAATGCGCCGCCCACGCCGGCGAGCAGCTTCATGTAGCGGTCGATGGCGGCTTCCTCGCCGGGAAACTGTGCGACCAGGTTGTCACGAAACGCCTGCTTGCCGGCCCTGGCGGTGAACAGTTTGTCGCCGACGTAAAAACGATCGTACTCATCGTCCATCGGTGCCCACTGAAGCTGTCCGCCCGTCAGGAAATCGAACATCTTGCGGGTCTGGGTCGGCGCGCCGACATCGCCAATGTAGTGCACGCCGACATCCCACTCGTAGCCGTTGCGTGCGTAGGAATGGGTGTAGCCGCCCGCGGTGTAGTGCTGTTCGAGGACACAGACCCGCTCGCCGAGCGCCGAAGCCAGTGCCGCCGAGGTCAGGCCACCCATGCCCGAGCCGATCACGATCGCGTCGTACTCAGTCGCCAGGCGGTTGGGGCGGTAACGGCGGCCGATCCGGAGGGTGCTGGGTTTCATCCTGGCCATTAGACCCTGTTTCCGTCGTGGCAGCAGGTCCTGGCCGCGGACAGGGTGGTTTGAACGTGTTCGTCCCGCGGCGAAGATTTTGCTCGCGGGGGGCAAATTTTTCCGGCGCCAAAGGCGTATCGGCCGAAAATTTTGCTGAAATTTCACGGTATTGGCCACTGGCACGGAACCTGCAAAGAGAGGGTACAGCAGCCGTGGTTTAATGCCCGGCCCCTTGCGAGACACGACGGAGAAACGCATGAACAAGTTTGGAATGACAATTGCAGCGCTGCTTGCGGCACTTAGCCTGACTGCCTGTGAGCGGGAACCTGACGGCCCGGCCGAGCGCCTCGGCGAAGCGGTTGACGAAACGGCAGAGGAGCTCCGGGAGTCCGGTGAGAACCTGGCCGACAACCTGGAAGATGCCTGCGAAGAGTTCAAGGACGAGGTCGACGCCCGCAACGAAGATTGCTGAGCCGGGCTTTAGCGGTTCGAGACAACGCCACGCGTTCGCCGCGCGTGGCGTTTTTTCCATTTGCAGCCCGATTCCAGGCTGAGTTATCGCGCTCATTCGTGGGACAATGGCGCGATGGAGCAACCCACACCGGCCGGCATTCTCAAGACAGTCTTCGGCTACGACGAATTCCGGCCGCACCAGCGCGAGATCATCGAGCGCCTCGTTGGCGGTGGCGATGCGTTAGTGTTGATGCCGACCGGTGGCGGCAAGTCGCTGTGTTACCAGATCCCCGCGATGGTCCGGCCGGGGACCGGTATCGTGGTCTCTCCGCTGATCGCCCTCATGCAGGACCAGGTCGAGGCCCTGCGCCAGCTGGGTATCCGGGCGGCTTTTCTCAACTCGATGCTCGACCAGCAGGCGGCCTGGGAAGTGGAGCAGGCGCTGCTGGCGGGCGATCTCGACCTGCTCTACGTTGCGCCGGAGCGGCTGATGATGCCGCGCATGCTGGAGCTGCTCGACCAGGCAGAGATCGCGCTGTTCGCGATCGACGAGGCGCATTGCGTGTCGCAATGGGGGCACGACTTCCGGCCCGAGTACATCCAGCTGTCGGTGCTGCACGAGCGATTCCCGGCAATTCCGCGTATCGCCCTGACCGCGACCGCGGATGGGCCGACCCGCCGCGAGATTGTCGAACGGCTTGATCTGGCAAAGGCTGAGCAATTCATCAGTGGTTTCGACCGGCCCAATATCCGGTATCGAATAGCGGAGAACACCGGCAATGCGCGGGATCGCCTGCTGCGTTTCCTGCGCCAGGAGCACGACGGCGAGGCTGGCATCGTTTATTGTCTCACTCGCAAAAAGGTTGATCAGACCGCCGAATGGCTGCAGGGAAAAGGGCTGGTAGTGTTGCCGTACCATGCCGGTCTGCCGGCCGAGGTGCGGGAGGTCAATCAGCAACGCTTCCTGCGTGAAGACGGCGTTATTATTGTCGCGACGATTGCCTTTGGCATGGGTATCGACAAGCCGGACGTGCGCTTCGTCGCTCATCTCAACCTGCCGAAGAGCCTGGAGGCTTATTACCAGGAAACCGGGCGTGCCGGGCGCGATGGTGCATCGGCGGATGCCTGGATGCTGTATGGGCTCAGCGACGTCATCATGCTGCGGCAGATGCAGGCATCGTCTGAAGCCGGCGAAGAGCACAAGCGGGTCGAACGCCACAAGCTCGATGCGATGCTGGGTTTTTGCGAGCTCACGACCTGCCGCCGCCAGGCGCTGCTGCGATATTTCGGCGACGAGCTCGAACAACCCTGCGGCAACTGCGACACCTGCCTGGAGGCGCCCGAGACCTGGGATGCCACGGTGCCCGCACAGATGGCGTTGTCCTGTGTGCACCGTACCGGCCAGCGTTTCGGTGTGAACTACCTCGTTGGCGTTCTGCTGGGCAAGGAAGACGAGCGCATTCAGCGTTTCGGCCACGACCGCATCCCGACTTACGGCATCGGCACTGACCTCGATCAGAACGAGTGGCGAAACCTCTATCGTCAGCTCATCGCCCGCGGCCTGTTAGCGGTTGATATCGAGGGCTACGGCGGGCTGCAGCTCACCGAGGCCTGCCGCCCCGTGCTGCGTGGCGACGTGACGCTGCAGCTGCGCAAGCTGGCAAAACGTGCAGCGGTGCGAAAATCACGCAGCCGCAAGGCCACACAGTTCAGCGAGCCGGCAGACATCGAGCTGTTCGACCGGCTGCGTGAGCGGCGGCTCGAGCTGTCGAAAGAGCAGGGCGTGCCGGCGTACGTCATCTTCCACGACGCGACGCTGGCCGAAATGGTCGAGCGTCGTCCGGCCAGCATCCAGCAAATGGCTGAAATCAGCGGCGTCGGGGAGCGCAAGCTCAGCGCTTACGGCGAGGCCTTCCTGGACACCATCGCGGCGGGCCACGATAGGGGACACCAAGATAGGTGACAGTGACCTTAATTCGAGGAATTAAGGTCACTGTCACCTATCTTCTCCCCTGTCTTGTCCCCTGTCTTTACGATTGTGTACGCTGACGTCATGATTGCGAACCGCGCCGTTGCAACCGTTATCGCCGCAGTCGTCTGGGCGATGGTGTCGGGCTGCATCCAGGGCACGGTGGTTTCCGGTCACGAGCTGAGTTTTATCGGCGAGGCGGCTTTCCCGACGTCATTCAGCTATGAGGACACCGAGGTCGGCGGCCTGTCGGGCCTGGACTACAATCCGGGGAATGGCCGTTATGTCACGATCAGTGACGACCAGGCGCAGCGTGGGCCCACCCGTTTTTATGAGCTCGAAATCGACCTGTCCGACGGCACGCTCGACCAGGGTGACGTGGTCTTTACCGGCGTCACCGAGATTCGCGACCTCGAGAAAAAGGCATTCACGCCCGGCTCGGTGGATCCGGAGGCGATCCGTATCGGCCGCTACTGGCACTGGTGGAGCAGCGAGGGTAACGAGACCCGCGCACCCTACGTGCAGACCATGCTGCCCGACGGCGAATCCGTGGCGCGGTTTACAGCGCCCGACTGGTATGCGCCAGGCGAGGGTGTTGGTGCCCGTAGCAACTATGGTTTCGAGAGCCTCACCTTCGGCCATCGGGGCAAGTACGTCATCGTCGCTACCGAAAATGGGTTGCGGCAGGACGGGCCGGCCGCCAGTCTCGAACAGGGCAGCCCGGTTCGCGTCCTGATCATGCAGCGATCCAATGGCAGGCCGGTTGCCGAGCATATTTATGTCACCGACCCGATTATTGACCCGCCGCTCCGGCCGGACGGTTTTTCGACAAACGGCGTGGTGGAGTTGCTGATGCTGGACCGGTTCCGGATGCTGGCGATGGAACGATCGTTCTCCGCGGGTGCAGGGACCAAGGTGCGGATTTACCTGACGACCCTGCGTGATGCGACCAATGTCGCCGGGCTGCGCTCGATTGCCGGTCGCGATATCCGGCCGATGCCCAAGCGCCTGTTGCTCGACCTGGCAACGCTGGGTATCCCGCTCGACAACCTGGAGGGCATGACCCTCGGGCCCCGGTTGCCCGACGGTGCTGAGTCGCTGCTCCTGGTGTCCGACAACAATTTCAATACGAGCCAGCGCACGCAATTCCTGGCGTTCCGGCTGAAGCGCTAGCTCCCGCGCCGGAGTGGCTGATCCTGTAACCAGGCCGGCATCCCGGGACGCCGGAGAAAATCTGTTGACGGCGGTTACGCTTCGAAACAGTTTCTTACCACACTGAGACCCTTCGGCGGCGGCAGTCCAGCACAGTTTCGGTCCAATCACACACTAAAGGACTGACACCATGTTTTCGATTACCAGGATCGCCGCGATCGCCGGACTGCTGGCGCTGGCCGGTTGCGGTGACAACGACACATCGCTTCCCGCCCCATCCCAGGGCCCGTCGACGCCGGCACCCACATTCAAGGTCCAGGTGCTACACGGCTCTCCGGATGCACCGGCCGTTGATGTGTCGATTGGCGGCAGTACCCTGAATGATGTCGATTACAAGGGCGGTTCCGCCTTCATCCCGCTCGAAGCGGGTACCTACACCGTTACGGTCGAAGGCATTCTCCCTGATGGCAACGCTGCGGTGATCGGCCCGGTCGATCTCGCATTCGAGGCCGACACGGTGTATTCGATCATCGCGGCAGGTGATGTCGCCTCGATCGCGCCGATCATTCTCGAGCAGCCGGATACTCTCGTTCCCGCCGGTTCCGTGCGCCTGCGCGTGGCCCATGCGGCACCGCTGGCGCCAACTGTTGACGTCTACCTGACTACGCCCGACGCAGACCTTACCGCAAGCGCGCCAGTGGGTACCTTCTCGTTCGGTGAAGACCTCGGCCCGGTCGAAGTGCCGGCCGACACTTACCAGGCCCGGGTGACCGTGGCCGGTGACCCCACAATGGTGGTCTACGATAGCGGTCCGATAGATCTGGCCGACGGTGCCGACCTGCTTGTTGCCGCAGTCGAGAACACCGCGACCGGTCCTTCGCCGATCAGCCTGGCGGTACTCGATGGCAGCGGAGCATCAGAAATTCCGAGTAACGACACGACCGCTGACCTGCGCGTCGTGCACGCTTCCGCGGATGCGCCGACCGTCGACGTCGTGGTCAACGACGATTTTGACAACCCGCTGGTGTCGGCCCTCAGTTTTCCGGACTTCACCGGCTACGTGTCGGTTGCACCGGACACCTACAACGTCAAGGTGACCGACACTGACACGCAGGGCGTTATCGCTATCGACGCCGACCTCACGCTAGATGCCGGCGTTCGCTACACGGTGCTCGCGGTCGGCCCGCTGGCCGCGATCGAGGCACTCATCGCCGCGGATGATCCGCGTCGCGTCGCCACCGAAGCGAAGGTGCGTATCATCCATGCCTCTCCGACTGCGGAGGATGTCGACATCTATGTCACCGCACCGGGCACCGATCTTGAAACCACCGACCCCACGCTGGCTGCCGTGCCCTTCAAGGCCAATACCGGCTTCCTGTCGCTGGCCGAGGGTGACTATGAGGTAACCGTCACCGCCACCGGCTCCAAGGATGCCGAGATCGGACCGGCTGCGATTTCCATCGTCAATGGCGGCATCTACACGGCAATTGCCCGTGACGCCGAAGGCGGCGGCGCGCCGCTTGGCCTGATCCTGATCGACGACTTCGCGCCCTGATGCTCCTCTGGCGCCGCCGGCCACGTCCATTCCGGGGCGTGGCCGGTTTCGTTCAAATCTGCGCAACCCGTTTGCCCGGCGCGAACGCTTGAAGTCCTCCCCGACGGTCCTGTTTTTTACCCTTGCCCGAGATTAGCTGACTGGCCCCTCCGGCCCCTCCTGTCGCACCGGCCGCCGGTCCCGCGTCCTCGGGCCGGCGGCCTTCCTGTTTAGTCTGCAACAAAACTCACGCAAGATAGCGGGCTGACGGAGAGCTGATGAATCACGCCAAATTAACCAGGGGCCAGCGGGTTCGTGCCGCGCTGGGCTGCGCGCTGTTGTTACCGGCGGTCGCCGGCGCGGAGACGGGCCTGGAGGCGTACTATCGTGCCAGTCTGTGGCATAACGCTGATGGCGGTCTGGCCACGGGCAGCGCCTATCTCGAAGATGCGGGCATGACCGTGTCGACGGGTGACGACGATGCGCCGTCGTTTTTTCTGTACCTGTTGTGGAATAACAGTACGACGTTTTCCGATCGCTACACCGGTGATTTGCAGGGCGTTTCCAATATCGATGCGCCCGGAGCATTCCGGGTCTACGAGGCGTGGTACGAGCGGGCGCTGACGAAGCGGTCGTCGTTGCGTATCGGTCTTTACGATCTCAACGCTGAGTTCGATGCCATCGGCACGGCAGGTCTTTTCATCAACAGTTCGCATGGTATCGGTGCCGAATACGGGCAAACAGGCCGGGCCGGACCGTCGATTTTTCCGGTAACGTCTCTCGCGGCCCGCGTCGCCTGGCAGCCGTCAGCCGCATCGATGCTGCGATACGCGGTGCTTGACGGTGTGCCTGGCGATCCTACCGATGCGTCGCGCACGACAATTCGCCTGGGTGACGGCGACGGTCTGCTGCACGCACTGGAGTTCGAGCAGACGTTGCCTGGCGGATTGCGTCTTGGCGTCGGTGGCTGGCAGTACACATCCGATTTCGACAACGTAGCTACAGGTGCCGCTGGTCGTGACGATGGTAACCGTGGATTCTACGGTTTTGCCGAGGGCCAGCTGTGGTCCGCCGGCGTCCGTGAGTTGCGAGGCTTCGCCCGCTATGGCGTGGCCGACGACCGGTTCAATAGTCTCGGGGATTACTTCGGCGCAGGGCTGGTGCTGCAGGCACCCGTTGCCGGCCGGCCTGAAGACCAGCTCGGATTCGCGGTGGCGCGCGCCGGAACCGGGTCGCCCGCTCGCGCCGCTGCAGGCCTGCTCGCCCACGAGACCACGTTCGAGCTGACCTGGCGCCTGTCGGTATCGGAGTGGCTGGTGCTTCAGCCCAGTGTGCAGTATGTCGTCAACCCCGGTGCCGACGCGACGCTCGGCAATGCCTTCGTTGCCGGTCTCGATTTCACGTTTTTCGCATCCCGAAGCTGGCCCCGCTGAGCCTGCGGCCGGCGGTGCACAACCGACGGGGGATTCCTGATCCCTTCCGGCAAAGTTCGTTAACATGGCCGCATGAAGACGAAAGCATCAGACAAGCGGCTTGCCGTGCTGGCTCTGCCCATTGCGCTGCTGACGCTGGCCTGCCAGCA
>JAHEKH010000017.1 GCA_024638445.1 Gammaproteobacteria bacterium
GCGCCGAGTTCGGCAGCCTTGTCGCGCATACGCTGCACCGGCGGGTCGAGCGGATTACCGAACCATTCGCCGGCGACCACGACAGAGCCTTCGTAATAGTGGGCCGCGTAAACGAAGTTATCGAAAGTCGGCTGCGGCATCTGCGACACCTCGCCGCCGCTGACCAGCGCCGTCGGGTTGAGGAAGATGATCGCACTCGGGTCTTCGGCACGGATGCGTGCGACGGTGTCTTCCCACAGCGGCATCTGCTCGGTGACTTCGTCGCCCCAGGGCTCGTTCATCAGGTCATAGCCGATGACGCCGGGATGTCCTTCGAAGACGCTCGCCAGGAATGCCATCATCTCGATATAGCGATCGCGCGCGCCGCCGACGTTGCGATAAAAATCCGCCCACGCCAGCTGCATCTCGCCGTCGTAGTTCATCCGGATGCCCCAACGCTTGCAGGCCACCCCGTTGTCCGGCTGACGGAGCGGGACGTTGGGGGATATCGCCCAGGCGGGGAATCCTTCGCCGCAGCCACCGAGCGTAAAACGCGAGAACCCGTCCTGGTGGATGTCGAGGATCGTGTAGACCCCGCGCTCCCAGGCCCAGTCGACCGCCTGCCGGTAGTAGTTGAGGTAAGCCTGGTCGTAGACGCCGGGCGTGGGCTCGAAAGCCTCCCAGGTAAAGAGAAATCGGATGACGTTCAGACCGAGGTCCGGCAGCGGGTCGAACAGCTCGGCCTGGTTCATCGGCGTGAACGGCGGCACCTTCGAATCGCCGGCGACGTTGACCCCGCGCAGCACGACAATGCGGCCTGACTCATCGACGAAGCGGCCATTGGCGGTAGCCAGGGTGCCGGCCGATGCCGGCGGAATCGCCAGCGAGACGAGCGCGATGCAGGTGGCGAGCACCTGCAGGGCAACGGAATATGGCTTCATCGCGCCTCCAGGTTACGGCACACGGCACCGGCACAGGAACGAAAGGCACCGGCCAGTGCATCGAGGTTGCTGCGCAACGGGTCGGGCACCGCGATGCTCCGCAGCTGATACGGATCGACGGCGAGATTGTAAAACTCACGATGAGTTATGGCGTCGGGCATTTGCGGGTCCGTACGCCAGGTAACGTAAAGAAAATCGGCAGGAGAGACCGCCCTCAGCGCCGTGTAGGACGGGTTCTCGTAGCGCAGGCCAAAGCTCGGCACAAAAAAGTGTTCTATCGCGAAGATGTTGCGGGGCCAGTCGGTGCGCGCGGGGTCGATCAGCAGCGGCACGATACTCCGGCCGTCGGGGTCGTGCGTCATCACCGCCCCGCCGAGCGCCGCCAACGTCGGCGCGAGGTCGTTGTTCAGCACCATGGCGGAACTGGTCTGCCCACCAGTGCCGAACGCCGGTGCACGCACGTACAGCGGTACGCGGGCGACCTCCTCGTAGGCGACCTGCTTGTTGCCCAGGCGGTGCTCGCCATAGTGATAGCCATTGTCGGAAGTGACCACGACGATGGTCTGCTCCGACAATGCATTGGCCTCGATCGCATCGAGAACGTCGCCCAGCATCTCGTCGAACGCCAGCATCGACGCAAGCATAGTGCGGTAGTGCCTGATGACGCCCTGGACGTCGGCCGTCACCAGCGGCACGCGATCACCGACGCAGATCGGTTCGTCGACCAGCGCACCGGGCGGCGGTGGTTCCTGTGAGCGCGGACAGCTCGGCTTGTCGGACAGGTCGCCTTCGTTAAATGAAGGCTTGAACACCGGGTTAGGCACCTCGCCGTCGGCCGGGTCGCCGTTCAGGTAGACCTGGTGACGCGGTGCGGGTCGTATCGTCAGCTCGAAGATCTTGTGCATCCCTTCGCTGGCGCTCGCATCGAAGACCTCGACATGCGGCGCGAGCGGCATCAGCGCCAGGAAGAACGTGTCTCCCGCCTGGGCCCTGGCATCGATGAAATCGACGGCCCGCGTCGCCAGCACGTCGGTCTGGTAGTCCGCAACCTGTTCCCCGAAGGCGAGCAGCGTGCCGTTGTCGTTCAGCTCGTAGTCGTAAACCCGATACGTCGTCGGGTCGATCAGTCCCTGCCAGTCGTTCCAGCCCGGCGGGATATAGGTCTTGGGATCGGCGACACCCTCGGGAGCGCTGACGCCGTAGCCGTTGAGGTACTTGCCGATGTGGCCGGTGTAGTAGCCGGAGGCCTGCAGCCAGGTAGCGACGGTCGATTCGTTTCTGCCGGGTTCGACACCGCTGGGAAACCAACCCGGCCAGGTAATCCCGAGCTGACCGATGTCGCTCGACACGTTCGACAGCACGCCGTGGTTGTGCGCGTACTGGCCGCGCAGAAATGTTGCCCGCGAAGGACAGCAGATCGGGTCGGTGACGAACGCGTTTTCAAAATCGATGCCGACATCGATCACACGCTGCTGCAGGTTGGGCATCAGCCCGGCCGCCAGCAGGGCATCGAGCGCATCAGTCGACAGGTCATCGGCCATGACGACCACGAGATTAGGCGGCGTCTGGGCGTTGGTGGGGCCGGGCCCGAACGGTCCTGCAATACCGACGACCAGTGCGATGAGGATATGCCTTGCAGCCACGGCCGGAAACCGCGGTATCTTGACCGGCGCCGCCACGGGAAACCTCAAATTGCAATGAAAATCAGTGATTTGCTTATTATCGTTATTTAAACCTTGTCTGATAAGCGTAGTGGATAAGCGACAAGTTTCAAGGCGTTGTGGCGGTGCCGGGAAGCGTCAATCGCACCGAAACCGCGTCAAACCGGCTTCCAGCTGCGATTTGCCCGGCAACGCCCCCGGGATCGTGGCTGGAAACCGCACCGGCGGGCCGGGCCTGTACCCAATGAGATGATCGCCGCGCGCGTCTCCCGCCGGCAGCAATCACGACGATGAGTGCACCGTGGTATCCCGGGACGAGTAGACCGCTTCGATGAGCTGGTCCTTGTCGCCCCACAGCTCACGCACCCAGGCCTGGAAACGCTCGCGAAACTCGGGATCGTTTAGGTAATCGCCGTGCAGGAACTCCTCGGGTATTTCCAGCTGGCGCACCCGGACCGAGATCCTGTCGATCTGACCCGACAGCAGGTCCCAGAAGGTGCCGCGCCCCGGTGGGTAGACGATGGTGACGTCCAGCAGCTTGTGCATGGTCTCGCCCATTGCGGCGATGGCAAATGCCAGTCCGCCGGCCTTTGGCTTGAGCAGGTGCCGGTAGGGTGACTCCTGGGCAAGACGCTTTTCTTCCGAGTACCGCGTTCCCTCGACAAAGTTGATCAGCGCGGTTGGCATCTCGCTGAAATGCGCGCACGCCTGGCGGGTGGTTTCCAGGTCCTTGCCGCGCAGCGAAGGATCTTTCGCGATCTCCTCGCGGGAGTGCCGGGCCATGAACGGCAGGTCCAGCGCCCACCACGCCAGCCCCAGCAGCGGCACCCAGATCAGCTGCTTCTTGATGAAAAACTTCAGGAACGGAATACGCCGGTTCAGCGCTCGCTGCAGCACGACGACATCGACCCAGGTGCGGTGGTTGCTGCTGACCAGGTACCAGTCACGGCGGCGGAGGCCGTCGACTCCCTCGATATCCCAGTCGACCCCGTGGCAGAGCTGGATAAAGAAATTGTTGCCGTCGATCCAGATCTCGCCGATGTGTTCCAGCCAGCGTATGCACAGCCGCCGCCAGGCCTTGATCGGGATCAGCAGTTTCAGAATCGCGACGACGTAGAACGGGATGATCCAGAACGTCAGGTTCAGGACGAACAGGACAAAACCGATGACCCCGCGAACGGGTACGGGCAGGAACGACAGCATGTCAGGTTAGAGAGCAGCCTTCGGTGCTGCGTTCCCCCGTAATCCTCCTTTTTCGATCAGGCCGCCTGCGGCGCAACTTTTTCTGCGACCAGGCCGAGCACCGCGCCGCCGATGGCAAAAATAACGACCACGTCGACCGTCCACCAGAACCAGATGTTCATCGGCAGGTTAAACACCCCGGACAGACCGAGATGATAGGTCGCGGTAAACAGCGCCAGGACGATGCCAAAACTCAGGCCTTTCATCCAGCCGGCGCCACCGAACGCCGGACGTACCCAGTTGTACAGAACCGCCGCCACAAACGAGGCGATCAGCCCGTTCATGATCCACATCGGCATCAGCGGGACCATGTCGGGCGGATCCTGGTTCAGCTCCGGCCGCCAGAACGCCGCGGTCATGTCATAGGCCGAATCCAGGATGCCGGTATGGATGATCTGCCCGGTAATCATGCTGACGGCAAACGTCGCCACGAAATACGCCAGGCCACCCAGTACGATCAGCTTCCAGTTCATTCCCGTCTCCCCCAGGCAGGTGTGTTCAGACTATACCCCCACGGCATTGTTGCCGCGCTAAGCCGTTGGCTCATATCATAAAAATGACTGTATGTATAAACAGTGGCAGTGCGCTATGCTAGAGCCATGACCCTGGAGTCCTTTCACCCGGCCGTGGCCGAATGGTTCAGCGAGACGCTGGGCCGGCCGACCGACGTGCAGCAGCGGGCCTGGCCGAGCATCGGCCTGCGCCGGCACACGCTGCTGGCCGCGCCGACCGGCTCCGGCAAGACCCTGGCGGCATTCCTGTCGGCCATCGACGACCTGGTCCGCGAAGGGCTGGAACGCGGGCTGCCCGATGAGACCCGCGTGCTGTACATCTCGCCGCTGAAAGCGTTGTCGAACGACATCCAGAAAAACCTGCAGCAACCGCTCGAGGGCATTCGCGAGAGACTCTTTCTGCAGGCGGCCCCGGGTGACATCGACATCCGCGCCTGGGTCCGCACCGGCGACACGCCCGCACACGAGCGGCAAAAGGCCGCGCGTACCCCGCCACACATACTCGTCACCACACCGGAATCGGTTTACATCCTGCTGACGTCGAAGTCGGGTCGGGAGATGCTCAGGACCGTTCGCACCGTCATCATCGACGAGATCCACGCCATTGCCGGCAACAAGCGTGGCGCCCACCTGAGCCTGAGCCTGGAGCGGCTCGATGCCCTGGTGCCACACCGTCTGGCCCGCGTCGGCCTGTCGGCCACGCAAAAACCAATTGAAGGAATGGCCCGTTTCCTGGTGGGCGACCGGGACGAACCCTGCGAGATCATCGACAGCAAGCACGTGTTCGCCGGCGACCCGACCAGCGCCCCGCAGCGGCCGGATATCGCGATGGAGCTGCCGCGCTCACCGCTGTCGACCATCATGTCCAACGAGGAATGGACCGAGATTTACGCCCGCCTGACCGAGCTGATCGAAACGCATCGAACGACGCTGATTTTCGTCAACACCCGGCGGCTTGCCGAACGCGCCGCGAGACATCTCGGCGAGAGCATCGGTGAGGAAAACGTCACCGCGCACCACGGCAGCCTTTCGCGCAAGCACCGGTTGCGCGCTGAACAACGCCTGAAAAACGGCGAGCTGAAAGCGCTGGTAGCCACCGCCTCGCTGGAGCTGGGTATCGACATCGGCGATGTCGACCTGGTCTGCCAGCTCGGCTCGCCACGCTCGATTTCTGCCTTCGTACAGCGGGTGGGCCGCTCCGGCCACGCGGTCGGCGCAACGCCGAAGGGCCGCCTGTTTCCGTTGTCGCAGGACGACCTGGTTGAATGCACCGCCATTACGGGCTGTGTCGCGCGCGGCGAACTCGACCGTATCGACGTGCGCGACAAGCCGCTGGACGTGCTGGCCCAGCAGGTTGTCGCCGAGGTGGCCGGCAGGGAATGGGAAACCGAAGCCCTGTGGAACGCGCTGCGCCGCGCGTGGCCGTACCGCACGCTGCAACAGGATGAATTCGACCGGGTCATCGAGATGCTGGCGCAGGGTTTTTCCACTCGCCGTGGCCGGCGTGGCGCCCACATCCATCACGATGCCGTCAACGGCCGGGTCCGTCCGCGCCGCGGCGCACGCATTGTGTCGATGACGAACGGCGGCGCCATTCCCGACCAGTTCGAATACGAAGTGATCCTGCAGCCGGAAGACACCCGCATCGGCACGCTGGGCGAAGACTTCGCCTTCGAGAGCCTGCCCGGCGATATCTTCCAGCTCGGCAATCTTTCCTACCGGGTTGCCAAGGTGGAAACGGGCCGGGTGTATGTCACCGATGCTCACGGCGAACCCCCCAACGTGCCGTTCTGGTTTGGCGAAGCGCCCGGCCGTTCCGACGAGCTGTCGCTGGCGGTGTCGCAACTGCGGGGCCAGGTCGACGACTGGCTCGACAGCGGTCACGAGCCCGCTGTGCAAAAACTAATGAGCGACTTCGCACTGGAACGGTCCGCCGCCGAGCAGCTCGCCGATTACCTGGCCGGCGCCAAGGCTGCGCTGGGGCTGGTGCCGACCCAGGAACGGCTGGTGTTCGAACGGTTCTTCGACGATGCCGGCGACATGCATTTCATTATTCATGCGCCTTTCGGTTCGCGCGCCAACCGCGCCTGGGGGCTGGCACTGCGCAAGCGCTTCTGCCGCAAGTTCAACTTCGAGCTGCAGGCCGCCGCGCTGGAAGACTCGCTGGTGCTGTCGCTGGGACCGACCCACAGTTTTCCGCTGGAAGAAGTCAGCGGTTATCTCAAGAGCCAGACGGCGCGCAGGGTGCTGACCCAGGCGCTGCTCGACGCCCCGATGTTCGGTGCGCGCTGGCGCTGGAATGCCACCATTGCGCTGGCGGTGCGACGCAACCGCAACGGCAAGCGGGTGCCACCGCAATGGCAGCGCAGCGATGCCGAGGACCTGGTGGCCCTGGTGTTTCCCGACCAGCTGGCCTGCCTGGAAAATATTCCCGGCGAACGTGAAATTCCCGATCACCCGCTGGTCAACCAGACTATCGCTGACTGCATGACCGAGACGATGGATGTCGAAGCGCTGGAAGACATCCTGCGACGTCTCGAAGACGGACAAATCGTGGTCGAGTGCCGCGACCTGACTGCGCCGTCGCCACTCTCAGCCGGAATCATCAACGCCCGGCCCTATGCGTTTCTCGACGATGTGCCCGCGGAAGAACGGCGCACACTGGCCATACGCTCGCAGCGGCTCAGCGAACCGGATGATGCCGCGAAACTGGGCCGTCTCGATGCCGACGCGATCAAAGAGGTTTGCGACCAGGCCTGGCCGGAACCGCGTACACCGGACGAGCTGCATGATGCGCTCTACGTGCTCGGGTTCATCAGCGAAGCGGAAGTCGCGGTCGGCGGTCAGCCCGCCGACGACGCCGCTGATGGCGGACTGGGCTTCGGCTGGCGTCACCTGTTCGACCAGCTCAAAGCGGACCGCCGCGCCACGGTGCTGCGGACGCCACGCTCGGGATCGCTCTGGGTTTGCGCGGAACGCCAGGCGGAAGTCCTGTCGGTGTTGCCGGAGGCCGAAGGCAGGCTGCCCGAAACCGGCACCCCGCCTGACGATCCGGATAAGGCGCTGGTCGATTTGACCCGCAGCCGGCTGGAAGGCCTGGGGCCGGTCACCGCCGGTGCGCTGGCGAAGCCGCTGGGACTGCCGGTGGATCGTCTCGACCAGGCTCTGCTGGCGCTGGAAAACGAAGGCTTCGCGGTACGCGGTCATTTCACGGGTGAGAGCGACGGCGAGCTGGAGTGGTGCGACCGCCGGCTGTTGGCGCGAATACATCGCTACACCCTGAAGGCGATGCGCAAGACGATCCAGCCCGTGTCGCAGGCGGCCTACCGGCGCTTTGTCGATACCTGGCAGGGCAAGGGTCGCGAACCGAAGGAAGGCCTGGCGGCGCTGCAGTCTGTACTCGAACAGCTCGAGGGTTTTGCGGCGCCGGCGAGCGCCTGGGAGCAGGACATACTCCCGGCCCGGATCGCCGGCTACCGCCCGGACATGCTCGACCAGCTGTGTTCGGCGGGTCGCTTCGTGTGGATGCGGCTCGGCGCTACTGTCGGGAAAACTGGCAAGCGCACGCGACCCGTGCGCGCCACCCCCATCACTCTGATTCCCCGCAGCCATGTGCCGCACTGGCGAATCTTTGGCGCGCCACCAGCGCTCGACGATATCGAGCTGAGCGAAACCGCGGCACGCGTTCACAAGATGCTCGCCGAACGCGGCGCCTCGTTTTTCAGCGACCTGGTGCTCGACCTCGACCTGAAGCAACGGGACGTACGCACGGCGATGGCGGAACTGTCGGCCTGGGGACTGGTGACCTCAGACAGCTTTGCCGGTATCCGCTCGCTGGCCTTGCGCCGTCCGCGGCTGGCTGACGGCCGCCGTCACCTGTCGCTGGAAGATGCCGGCCGCTGGTCGCTGCTGCGCGCCCCGGCAACGGACGAGGAAAGCCGCACCGAAGCCGTCGAACACATCGCCCGCAAGCTGCTGGACCGGCACGGCGTGCTGTTCCGCAAGACTTTGGACGAGGAACGCTACCTGCCGCCATGGCGAGAGCTGCTGCGGGTGTACTGGCGGCTGGAGGCGCGCGGCGAAATCCGTGGCGGGCGCTTCGTGACCGGCTATGCCGGCGAACAGTTCGCGCTGAAAAACGCCATCCCCCTGCTACGCAGCAAGACCCGCACCGACAACGCCGACCCGGAGGCCGGCACCGTCGCCTGAGGCGCCCCTGAGGGTATTCCCCGCTGGTGTTGCGCCGACGGCTTGCCAGGATTAACCCCTGCGAAAGGAGGCAGGCATGAGACCCGTTCTTGTAATACTCGTGATGGCCGTGGCATTCCTGGTCACCCATAACGCGGCAGCCCGGGATGACTGGACACCGTTTACGATTGTGAATGGCCAGATCACGCTGCCGGCAATCGTGGCCGGGGTAGAAACAACGGCAGTAATTAACGGCAACGCCAACGTCAACGGGGTCAGCCTCGAGCTGGTCGAGCAGGCCGGCCTTCGAACCGGCAAGCATACGATCACGGTTACCCCCGCTCCATCGCGAGAGAACGCGGCTGACACCCTGGCCCTCAAAACGGTAGAGCACGCTTTCCCCGACGGCACCGCTATCGAGCTGGAGGCCTTTGTGTTGCGGGAGATCAGCCTGGGCCCGTACACACTCCAGGACGTCCGGGCATCCGTGCTGTCTGGAGAATCGTATCGCCAACAACTGGAGAATCTCGGTCGCCATGAGCCTACTGCATCAGTAATGGATGGCTACACACGGCACGGCAGCATTGGCCTCGATGTCCTTGGACATTTCATTGTGACCTTTGATTACCCGGAGGGCCTGATGCATATCGAGGACGCCGAACTGGTGAGGTACCGTTGGGGAACCTCGCGAGACTTTCGTTGAAGTCGCGTACACCGGGCTGTTCGCTGTTGGCATACAATAGCGGGCCTGTACTGCGATATTCGCGATGTCATTTGATGGAGACAGACATGCAAAAGTTTCGGCTTCTCAGTATTTTGGCTCTGACGGCAGTGCTGGGCGCCTGCGTCACAACAACGGGGAAGACACCTGACGACAAGCGTGCGGCTATCCATTCGATGAAGAACGAGGTATTGACCGATCTGTACCGCATCAAGCAGAGCGCCAGGGCGGAAATCTCCGCTGCGCCCGGCTATGCCGTGTTCAGCAACGCAAACATCAATGTCATCCTGGCCAGCTTCGGCGGCGGCTACGGGGTGGTGCACAACAACGCCACCGGTCAGAACACCTACATGCGTATGGGCGAGATCGGCGTTGGCCTCGGTGCCGGCGTCAAGGATTACCGCGTCGTGTTCGTGTTTCACGATGCCGAAACCATGGAAGACTTCATCGAGCAGGGCTGGGCCTTCGGTGGCCAGGCCGATGCTGCCGCCAAGGCGGGCGACAAGGGTGCCGCCGTCGGCGGTGAAGCGGTGCTGGACGACGTCAGCGTGTACCAGCTCACCGAGAGCGGACTGGCCCTTCAGGCGACTGTCAAAGGCACCAAGTACTGGCGCGACGGCGACCTCAACCGCTGACCGCCGGCGGATGCCCTGGCGATACGATGTGTGGTTGAGCTGGCCGTGGACTGCCATTGAAAGCGACTGAACCCTGCTGGTCAGCTTTGCCTCGGCGCAGTCAGGCCGACTATCGACAACTACCAGGAAATGGATATCCGGGTTCGTGAAAGACTCACGGAAGCCGGGTTCGACCCGGACCCCGGGCTTGCCGCCTTTCATCGCACCTATCAAGCCTGTCTGTCGGTTCCGGACAGCAAGCGCACCGGGTCGGACGACTGGCTGCTACGGGCGGCCGAGATCGGCAATACGCTGGCAATGCGTGAAGTCGCGCGTCGCAACGGCGAGAGCTACGAGGGCTACCAGTGGCTGGAACGGGCCTGGCAGGCCGGCGATGCCGATGCGCTGCCTGAACTGGAGCGCGCCTACGCCAACGGTTGGGCCAGCGTCGATTCGTCTCCGGATCCGCTGATGGCTTACGCGTACGGCTACCTCGTCAACACGCTCTGGCGACCACCCACGAAATCCCGCCCCGGATACCCGGCTGCAGGATTACCATGACAGCCTGGAACGTCATCAGCAGCTCCCTTGCCCTGCGTATCGCCGCCTGGCGGGTTTCTTCGTCCGGGAGCAAACCACGAACAACCCCGCCTGCTGTTTTCGACCCTACGGGAGCTGAAGGTTTTCCCTTGCTGCCGCGGCAGAACGATTGGATTAGAATCGACGAGCCTTCAGCTCGTGCCCGATCATGAAAATCCTGAAATTCGTATTACTGCTTTGCTTATTGCCTGCAATCGCCGCTGCCAATGATGGTTGGACACCGTTTGAGGTGGTGGATGGCGATCTGCTGATCCCGGCGCGGATCGGCACCCACGAAGTGAGAGCCCTGATCACGGGTGGCTCCAACGTCATTGCCATCAGCCAGGAGTTCATCGAGAACAAGGGCATCCCGGTGCAGACCTCGGGACTGACGACAATTACGACCGGCCCGGAAGACTTCATGGTCGAGAACCTGACCCGCTTCGAGTTCGAGGTATTCGATCAGGCCGTGCGGCTGAATAACGTTGCATTGATGCCCGGTATGTCGTCGGAAATCATGCTGGGCAAGAATTTTTTTCACAAGGTGCTGGTACAGCTCGACTACACCCGGCAGCGGCTGCGCTACCTGCCCCGCAAAGCCATCAAGCTGAAAGACTACGCCAACGTCGATATAAAACAGCAGGATTTTGCCGGCGAACCGCTGATGTCGGTCGAGCTGCCGGATGGCAAGCCGCTGTGGCTGGGCTTCGTCGGCAGTCCGTTCAGCGAGATGTACCTCGACCGTGACGTTGCAATCAGGCGCGGCTGGCTCGAGACCCTGCCGGTCACGCAAAAAGATATAGATCACGGCGGTGGCCACTCAGCAACCTTTGACCACTTTGTATTACCGTCAATCAAGATGGGCCCTTACACCCTGGAAAATGTCGCCGTCATCGTGCCCTCCGAAGAACAGCAAAGACTCATCAACAAGGAAAGCGGTCGCACGGTTTCAACCGTCTGGTACGGCCAAACCGCCCGGGGCAGCATTGGCCTGGACCTGTTGAAGCACTTCGTACTGACGGTCGACTACAAGAAGAACCTGCTGCATATCGAAGCGCCTTGACATTAAACCCGTCGCGCCGGTTATTGTTGAACGGCTGAATCTGCGACTTTCTTCACGGTAAATTTTCCGCCAGTTCCCTACACTGCATCTCGTCAGTTGATGCAGAGGCTGGCAAGCGCTTTTCGGCGACGCAGACAATCTGCACGATCAGTGGAAGCCCACAGGGCGGTACAAACCGCGGCGTGGGCTTTTTTGTGTCTGCGAAAAGCGTGTTCGACATTCTGCACCGATTAGTGGAGGCCCACAGGGCGGCGAGAGCTGCGGCGTGGGCCTTTTTATTTGGGAGAAAAACCTGGACATGGAAAGAATAATTCGCAAGACCGGCACCCTCATCGCCGCCACCGCGCTGCTGGTTTGTGTCAATGCCAATGCCGGGGAAGGCACCAGCAAGGCCGAGAAGTACTACGCCAAGGCGGCACAGTACGAGGCGATGGGCGACTTCGCGAAGGCCGACAAATACCGGGCGAAGGGGGACCGGTATTCCGGCGAATCCACGAATCAGCCGAAGCCTGAAAAACACGCTGACGCGCACCGCGACAGCTGCTGGCCCGAAGTCGGCGCAGACTTCTCAGGGGACGGGTACAGTGTCGACGTCAGCTCGGAAAAGGATCTTTCGAATATTGTCCTGCTGTTTTCCGACGGGAGCACGCAGCGCTACGAGGACCTGGAGGGACTTTCGGGTACTTTTTCCGGCAGCGATGCAAATACGGGCAAATTCCTGACCGGCGTGTGGATCAAGTCCGGCTGCAATCACAGCGGCGACGGTCCGGGCTACGGTGAGTTCATCGAGTACACCCAGGCGACAACGGGGTTGCCGGTGGTCAGCATTTCAGGTGCCCCGGTCACGGTGGAATCCGGTGTCGGCATGTTCACTGAAGCGATGTTCACAATTTCTCTCTCCGAAATGGTGCCGCCGGGCGGCGACCCCGTAACGGTCAACATGGAGGTGGTGGACGGCACTGCGGTATTTGACGAGGACTACATCAGCGACGAGTTTCCCATCGTTTTCTATCCCGGCCAGCTGTCGCTGGATATCTCGGTGCTGATCGTCGGTGACAGTGTCTACGAGGAACAGCAGTACGAAACCTACACAGTGGAGATTTCGAACCCGGTCAACGCGCTGCTGGGCCAGTCCAGCGCGACCGGAACCATCATCGACGATGACGGCGATTTTTAATTAAAAGGGTCGGGGCCGGGCCGAGCCTGACCTCGCTGGTTCGGCCTGGCCCCGGCGATAACAAAACTCCCCCAAACTGCACCCGCCAGCACTGGCGGGTTTTTTTTGATCAGGGGCAGGGTCCGCTCAGGACATCGAGCTGGGCGCCCGGCGGTGTGTTGACGACGCCACCGTTGATTTCGGTGATACAGGAATCGGAGTCTGAATCGCTGAGACTGCCCAGCGACTGCAGGTCAATCAGGCTGCCGGGGTCGCCGGCCCGCAGCTCGATCCGCCGCGTATCCGGCCCGGCCGGATCGTTGGTAACCGCCAGCGAGGTCGCTGAGTTCATGACGATCACACCGCCATCGAAAGCCTCCACCTCCCAGGTCACGGTGCCGGGAACGTCGAAGCTGCCGATATCGACCTGGGTCAGCTGCGGGAACTCGAGCCGGCTGGAGGCGCCCTCGGCGCGCCAGAATGCGAGGGGATTCCGCTGGAAGAACATCTGGTAGATATTGAGCACCGGGAAGCTGACGACCGAACCACCGAAGGCCTGCACGTCGGCATCTTCAAAGACAGTCACGGCGGCGAAATCGACCTGGGCGCCATTTTGCGCCACGACGCGACTGCCGGTCAGGTCGGTGAGATTGAGAAAACCGAAAGTGTCGGACGACAAGGTCATCGCGCCTTCCAGTACCAGGCCGATAGACGATAAATCGATCGCAGCCGAACCATCGGAGGTGATGTGAACGCCAAAGGCCAGTGTCATCAACGGTGCTTCGATGACCCCGCCGAGTTCGGCAGTCAGCATTGACAACCCGTCGAGTCCACCGTCCAAATCACTGTCCTGGAAACTGGTCAGCATCGGTAGCGCAACATGGCTATCCGGATCGCTGGCGCGGATACGAACGCTCCGGTTTGCTCCATCCTGAGAATTAACGACCGTAATTGACTGCAGCTCCGGCAGGTCGACCCTTCCGCCATTGGTTGCCTGGATAAAGAAATCGGCTGCGGGACCCGCCGCCGTGGAACCGAAGTCGAACTGCTGTAAGCCTGGCACCTGGAGAACGCTCCCGGCGCCGTCAGCAGCCCATACCGTAGTCAGGACCGGTGTGAACGGCACCTGCGAGTCCATCGTAATGGTCAGTGAACCGCCACCGTCTACGGCAACAATGGCGCCATCGAGGGTCTCGGGCGCCGGCACGTTTACCGACGCCCCGGTGGCGCCAAATGACGCAAACGGTTGTAGCGCCAAGCCCTCGATAGTGCTGCTGCCAAGCTGCGCATCGAGCGTCAGGTTCAGGCCGGCAAACCCCTGGATCAGCAGGCGGTCGCGGCATTCGACAGACAGCACGTCGAACTGCTCGCCGGTCTGGATGGTCACCGTGGGATCCGCACCGGCGACATCGATCAATACCGTATCACCAGGCAATGGCACCCTCGCGGGCGACCAGTTAGCCGGATCGCTCCAGTTGCCGTCGGTCGTGCTGATCCAGGTGACCTGCTCGGGTACGTCGTTGACGGCAATGGTGAACACTTCGTCAAATGTGCCGCCGTTCTGGTCGTCGGTGCGCACGCGGATGCTCAGGGTGGAAGTCTGTTCGAAATCAAACTGTGCCGCGGTCAGCAGCTGGTCACCGGCGACTTTGAACACGCTGTTGTCAGTATCGCCGGCGCCGGGCACCAGCGTGTAGAGATGCGTGTCGCCGGTGTCCAGATCGGTCGTCGAGAAATTCCCGACCAGGGTACCCGGGGGCTGGTTTTCGTCGACACTTGCGTTGCTGAGCGCTATGTCGGTTGGCGGCTGGTTGGCCGACGCAGACACCGAGATCGTCACCGTCGCCGTGCTGGTGTCGCCGTTGCCATCGGTAATGGTGTAGTTGAATTCATCCAGCCCGGTGAAAGTCGCGGGCGGCGTGTAGACGAACAAGCCTCCACCCGCACTGGCCACGACACCGCCCTGCAGCGACGGGTTATCGAATGCGGTGATGGTAGTTACCGGGTCACCGAGGTCGTCATTCAGCAGGACGTCTCCGGTGGTAAAGGTCGAGTCCTGGCTGGTGCTGAAACCGATGCCGCTGTCAGCGACCGCCTGCGGCAGGCCGTTGACGTTGACGCTGAACGACGCGGTGACCGACAGGCCACCGCTGTCGGTCGCGCTGACGTTGATATCCGCGGAGCCGAACTGGTCGGTGTTGAATGAGAGAACCAGTTGGCGGGCCTGGTCGTTGATCGTGGGCGACACCAGGTCGGGACTGGTGTTGCCGTCAACGGAATAGATCAGACCTGGATCGGGCTGGTCTTCCTCATCGTCGAACACCGTCAACAGGTCGATGACGACATCGGCGGCATTCTCGTCGACGCTGACTTTAGCGATTCCGCTGGTCGTTGGCGGATCATTGGCCAGGGTCACAGCGATATCGACCGTAGCCGGCGTCGAGTCAACCATGCCGTCGTTCGCAACATAGGTAAAAGTGTCCGTCGCGATGTGGCTGCCGTCATGGGCGTAGCTGAACGTACCATCGGGATTGAGCGTGAGCTGCCCGTTCTGCGGCGCGCTGACGACCGCGGCCGTCAGCGGGTCATTTTCGGCATCGGTGTCATTGCTCAGTACGGAAGCGTTACCGGAATCGAGGAGGGTCTGGGTCCCGCCCTCGTCCACCGTCAGGCTGTCGGCGTTCGCCACCGCCGGGTCATTAACCGGATTGACCGTTATTGTTACCAGCGCCGGTGCCGATGTGCTAGCGCCGTCGCTGACCGTGTAGGTGAAGCTGTCTCCGTCTGTCTCGCTGCCGTCATGCGTGTAGGTAAACGTACCGTCGCCGGACAGGAACAGCTGGCCGTTGGCGGGTGGATCGGCAATCGCGGCGGTCAGGGCCGCTCCTTCTGCATCGAAGTCGTTGTCGGTCACGCTGTTGGCACCGCTGTCGAGCACGCTCGCGGACCCGCCCTCGTCGACGGTCAGGCTGTCGTCATTGGCAACCGGCGGATCGTCCACCGGGATAATGGTGAGTGTCACCGTGGCTGGCAGCGAATCCTCGAAACCGTCGTTGGCCACGTAGTCAAATTCATCCGTCGCGGTTTCGCTGCCGTCATGAACATAGGTGTAGGTGCCGTCGCTGTTTAACGTCAGCGTGCCGTTCACCGGCGGATCGATCAACGTTGCCGTCAACGTATCGTTGTCGGCATCCGTATCGTTACCCAACACGCTCGGTGCGTTGAGGGTGCCGCCCTCCGCTACGTTGGCTGAGTCCGCCGCGGCCACGGGCCGGTTATTAATAATGTCGATGGTTACCGTGACCGGCGGAGACCCGACCAGACCGTCCTTGGCAAAATACGTAAAGCTGTCCTGCCCCGGTCCGCTGTCGTCGTGGGTGTAGTTGAAGCTGCCGTCGGCACCAAGCGTAAACGCCGAGGCACTGACAGGTCCGTCCACCAGCTCGGCGAACAGCGGGTTGTCGTCAGCATCACTGTCGTTGGTCAGCACGCCGGGCGCAACAATGGTCAGCGTAGCGCCATTACCCACGGTGAAAGCGTCGGCCACCGCGACGGGAATGGCGTTGACCGGCACTCCGAACTGCGAGAAGACATCTTCATCGACGACGACCAGCGTCGTGCCCGCATACGCGTCGAAATTGTTATTGCGGAACCGGGTGATTTCCTCGTTCAGCGAGAAAGCCGCTATCGCATTGCCACCGACCATGACTGCCGTGCCGTCTTCCAGGCCATCGATCCGGCCATCGGAAAAGTCTGCCGCTACCGCCTGGATCGCCTCAAAGGTCGGTGCGGCAAGACCGGCCTCGACTGCAATCCGGTTGACCAGGTTGGCCAGTCCGCCCAGCACCAGGGCGTACTGACGCTCGGTCTCGCTGGCCGCCGGATCGGGATCGACCGGGTTGGCGGGCGTGGTGCTGATCAGGTCAAAACCGAATGCCGCGCTGGCCAGCGCACGGTTGGCGGCAAACTGCTGCGCAAAGGTGCCGGCCTGGACCTCCCGCCGGGTCTTGTCCAGCAGCGCCTGGGTGGCCAGCGAAATGGTGACCGTCGTATCGCCCTCCGGCAGGTAACTTTCGAGGCCTTCGGCAGCACTGAGCGAAATCCGGCGTTTGAGCGCGGGATCGGGTTCGCGGTCGGCTTCGTCGACATAGCTGCCGCCGCTGGTGCGTACCAGCAGGTCGCCGGTACCGGCCGGGATGGTTGCCTGGAAGTTGCCGTCGGCGTCGGTCACGGCGGTCGCCACTGCCGGCCCGCTCTCCACACCGAAAGCATCGACCGGCACCAGTTCGACATCGGCTGTATCAACCGGTCCCTTGGTGACGGTTCCAATGATCACGAGACCAGTTGGCGACAACGGCGGAGTCGGAGTCACGGCCGGCGATTCATCACCGCTGCCGCAGCCACTCAGAACCAGCGACAGCACGGCCAGCAGCCCGGGCCAGCGGAATTCACGGGTAACCACGGCCCTGAAATCCCACAGCAGTCCGGACGCGCGGCTCACGGCGTCGGTTCTCCGAATACGACGGCACCAGACACCGTTGTGCCCTGCGGGTCGGTCAGTCCGTACGTGAGACCGGCGCCGGCCGGCAAACCGTTGCTGCCCGGTGCGCCGAAGAAGCCGCTGAAGCTGCCCGTACCGCCGGTCTGTCCGCCGATTACGACACTGTTGTAGGTGCCGTTGAACAGTTCGCTGCTGATGGTGCCGGTACCGCTGGCCCGCCAGTCGAAACCGGCGATCCCGAGCGACAGTTCGCTCTGAACGGTGGCCGTCGTGAAGTTGGCGACGAGACTCGCATCGCCCAGCACGCCGGTGTTGCCCAGCGTGTCGGTCGGATCGGTGTTGCCGGCGATGAGGCTGAAGTTCGCGGTTCCCGACATTGGCATGGCGGGCCTGGCGGCCAGCTGCGGTCCGTAAATCCAGTGCAGGCTCTGCTCGGCGAGATCCAGGCTGACCACCGTGCCGTTTGCCAGGGTGGCTGTCGCGGTGCCACCGGTCCAGCGGCCCCAGCCAAAACCGGTGACGGGATCAAAGCCATCGTCGCGGATGGCAGCACTGCCGATGGCGTACGTTGTATCGCTGGTGCTGCCCGACAACGGCGCGGCAAAACCGCTGAGATCGTTTGCGACGAATGAGCGCATGCCGCGCGGCGACGAGGCCGTAAAGGCTTCCGACTGGCCGGGTATCTGCCCGCTGGACAATGCCACACCGCGGATATCCGGCAGCTGCCCGTCGGTAAGTGTCCCGCCGGTATCGCTCAGGATCGGCTGTTCCGGTTCGGCATCGAAGCCGCCGGCGCTGCTGTCCGGTGACGGCGGCAGGGACGCAGGCCCGGCATCGCTATCCTCGCCATTTGCGTCCGGCAGCGGCGATGCGGAGCGGGCGGTGAACTGCGCGGGCTGAGCTGCCGGTGACGGTCCACCCGGCGGCAGGCCCACGGCGCCGGCCGTAACGCCCAGCCGCCGTATCGTTTGCCGCAGCTGTTGGGCCGCCCGCTCCGACCCGGTGCTATCGGTATCGTGGGTATCGATTAGCGCGGGTGGCAAGACCGGCAGGCGGCGCGGGCGGGTGTTGCGATCGCGGACATAGGCATACTCACCGGCGCGCAGCAGGAGCTCGCCGGCATTGTTGACGATCAATACCAGTCCCTCGGTGACTCCGACATAGAGCCCGTCGGCGACCCGGCGGATCGGACCCAGACCTGGCGGGGATTCACAGTCACCCGCACACCAGACCGCGGCGTAATGCGTGCCGCGTATACCCATCGTTGCAGCGGGCGTACGCACCTCGTAGTCGTCCGGATCCTCCGTGCCGATGGCGCCGGTAATGGTGCGGAACCCGCCCTTGATCAGCTCGGTCACCGCGCTGTCGTCGGCGCTGATGACCACGGAGCCGTCAGGTTGTTCGCGTTCGTCGCCCGCCTGGAAGTATTCCTCGATACGGAATACCGTGCCGGGCCGCAGGCTGATCTTCGCGCCGTCGCGCATCAGCAGCTGGGCGCGCGAGCGTTCCGCCGTGGTGACGATATCCAGCTCGAAAACCGGGTCGTCCTTGTTCAGCGCATACAGCGTATCGCGCTCCACGGTGACCGAGCCGGCCACGAATATCGTGCGTCCGGCTTCCTCCGCGGCATGCAGCGGCAGGGACAGCAGCAGGGCCAGAAGGGCTAACCGCCTCATCGCTGCACCCCCTGCACTTCGATGCCAAGCTCGAAGCGGTCGTAGTCGTAAATGGCCACGTTGGAGTCGTTCATCACGTAGCGCACCCGTGGTGTGATTTGCCACGTGCGGCCGCGCGCCGCGCCGCGCCACGACAGTGAAGCCACGAACTGGTCATCCTCGCGGTCGATACCGAAAAAATTGCGGTTGCCGTTGTAGGGAATGTTGAGATAGCCCAGGCTCATCGCGACTTCGTTGTCGCGCACATCCCAGCGACCGCTGACCCGCAGTCCCCGGCGGGAATTGCTGTAGGGTGCGGACCGGTCGTGGGCCCGGTCGCGACCGCCGATGGCGCTCCAGCTCAGCTCGCCCTCGCCACCCTGCAGCGGCTGCCGGTAGGTCAGCGCATACATGATCCGGTCGATGTCCCGCACGTTCTGCGCGCTGTCGAATCGAACCGGGCCGGCACGCAGCCCGAGCTGTACGGCATTGTCGTTCTTCAGGGTCCGCAGCCACCCCAGGTCCAGCGCTACGCCGTACTCATTGCTCGGCCCGTCGAGGTTGGACCAGTAGCCACCGGCACCCGCCAGGAAATCGTTGGCGCCGCGGCGAAAGGCCCACGCGGCATTGGTGGAGACAAAACTTCGGTCGACAAAATCAGCGTCCAGGTTGTGTCGGTGACTGGCCAGGCCCTGCCACTGGAAGGCGACCCCGGGGCGCAGCGGCCGCAGGACTTTGCCGCCAATACGCGCCTCGAGAAACGTGCTGTCGGTTTCGACGCTCTGGCTGTCCAGGTTGAACCCCATGAACTCCGAAACTTCCGCTCCGCCGTTGGCGTTGCTGTCGTAACCGGCTGAAGCGGCGGCATAGAAAGCATCTTCGCTGCGTCCGTCGGCGACGGGCGGACGCTCGATAATTTCGAGGTAGCTGAGAATCACCGCGCGTACGTCGTCCGGTGGCTGCTTGTCCAGCAGCGCACGAAACTCGGTTCGTGCCCGTGCATGATCACCGGTCGCATAAAGTGCCCGGGCCAGCTCCATCCGTGCGCCGACAAATTCCGGCAAATCCCGCACGACGCGTTCGAGGGCAAACACCGCATCGCCGGCGGCCCCGCTGTCCAGCGCCGCAATTCCGAACAGGTAATCGAACCCGGCATCGCCGGCCCACTCGTTTTCCTGCCGCTGCAGCAGGCGATAGGCAGCATCGGCCCGGCCCGCGTCCAGCAGACCGGACGCCTCGTTGAGCACGCCGCGATCGCGATTGTCGTTCTCGGGCCGCGGCGGTGCGCTCGAGGGATAAACACGCAGCTCCGGTTCAGGTGGAGGTGCTGTCACAACCACTGCCGTCCAGTCCCGGCTGACGTAACCAGTGCTGCCGTCAGCGAGGCTGACGCCATACCAGCCATAGGTCTCGCTGACCAGCGGCGCGACATCGCCGGGATAGAGCTTCCCGATGATCACGCTGTCGATCAATGGACGGGCGCGGATATTGACGTAGGTGGTCACCCGCTCCGCGGTTACGACACCATCGGCAGCTTGCCCGGCCGCGGGTGTGATCGCTGCCAGGCTGAGGACCAGCGCTGCAAAAATTGCCCTGATATTGGCCTGCCTTTCCGGAAAAACCGTCTTCGTTAGGCTGTTTACAAGTCTAGCTTACGCTGCCGTGGCGGCAACAGTCAGACCCTGTCCAGATCAGTATAGGTCAGTGCGGTGCGTCCGGCAGCCGCCCGTACGACGCGCATAGTCCTGGCGTTGATGTGTTCCCACCCGGTCTCCGCCGGCCCCTGGACCGCCACCTCCACGATCGAACCGGGATCCGGCGCGATGCCATCATCGATTTCGACCAGCAAACCGGTCGGAGAGATGTCGACCGTATGGCAATGACACTGTCGATCGGAACCGTCAGCGCTGATATGAAAAGGCAGCTGGACATCCAGTCGTTGGTCGCGGCGGCGTTCGGGCATGGGGTTTTCCTGCTTCTTGTTGCCGGCCATTCTACTGCCTCGGACACGCAATGTCGGGGAAGCCAGACATAATCACTTGCTGGTCAATGTATAGACGCCGTCCCAGTCCGGTCCGGGTGGCCGGGCCTGGAAGCCACGTATGCGTTCGCGGTAGATCCCGTAGATCGCGTGGTCGTGGTTTTTCTGCAATGCGGCGAACTCGGCGTCCGCCTGCGGCCATTTCTGCGCGTGATACAGCATCAGCGCGAGCTGGTAGCGCGACAGCCGAATCTGCTCCTCGGGGGCTAATTCCGTCTTCGGCCCGAGCGGCTCGAAGATGGCCACCGGCTCGTTCTTGCCCTTGACGCGGACGCGGTCGAGTTCTCGAAACGCGAAATCGGGAATTGCCAGGCAGGTATTTTCGCTGACAATGAACTCGACACCGTAGGACTTGGTCTGCCCTTCCAGCCGTGAGCCGAGATTGACTGCGTCGCCGAGCACCGTGTAGGCGACCCGGAACTTCGAACCCATGTTGCCGACGTTCATCGGCCCGGTGTTGACCCCGACGCCTACCCGCACCTCAGGCCAGCCCCGCCCGGCAAACTCGTCCCGCAGCTGCTTCATGCGCCCGATCATTTCCAGCCCGGTCACGACCGCGTGACGGGCATGCTCCTCGTCCTCCAGGGGGGCACCCCAGAAAGCCATCACCGCATCGCCCATGTACTTGTCGATGGTGCCGCGGTTGTTGTGGATGATTTCGGTGATCGGCGTCAGGAAGGCGTTCATGAAACGCGTCAGCTCGGTGGGCGCCATGCCCTCGGATATCGTCGTGAAGCCGCGAACGTCGGAAAACAGCACGCTCATTTCGCGGCTCTCGCCCTCGACCGAGATCTCGGCGTGCTGCTGGTCCATTTCATCGACGATTTCCGGCGGGATGTACTGGCCGAACAGCCGCGAAAGCCTGCGCTTGTTGCGTGACTCGACAAAGAAGCCGTAGTTGAGCTGCAGCAGTGCCGCCAGGAACAGGTAGGCCAGCGTGGCGGCAACCGGAATGACGAAATCGGCGCGGGTCCAGGCCAGCAGGTTGACCGCGACCAGCACTCCGGCAATGCCGATCAGCATGAAGAACTCGTTGAGCGGCTGCAGTCGCGGCAACACCAGCGCCACCAGCAATCCGATAATGATCAGCGAGAGAATCTCGACGCCGCGCGCCCAGTCGGGCCGGTGCCGTGCGCTGCCGTCGATCAGCCCGGCAATCACGTTGGCATGCACCTCCACCCCCGGGTAGGCGTTGCCGACCGGGGTAGCGTGCAGATCCAGCAATCCGGCGGCCGAGGCACCAAACAACGCGATTGCCCCGTCGAGCGTCGCTGCATCCGCGGTGCCGCGCAATACATCGATCGCAGACACATAAGGAAAGCTGTGGCTCGGCCCCCGGTAGGGAACCAGCAACGCGGCACGGTGGTCGACCGGCACCTGCCGCTCCCCCAGCGCCAGCGCCTCGATCTGCAGGCCACCGAGATTGCCCTCGCTGTTGGCAAACACGAAACGAAGCGGGGGGTTGCCCAGTGCGTGCATGGCCATCGCCACTCCCAGCGAGGCATACAGGTCGTCGTCGAAACTGGTCAACGTTGCCGCACGGCGGGTGACACCGTCGGCATCGATCAGCGGCTTGTTGATAAAACCGGCCGACAGCGCCTCCGACTGCAGGATATCCAGCGGCGCGACGTAGCCCCGTGCCCGCGGAAACGCCACCGTCACGTCTTCGAGCTGTTGCCGGCGCACGACTGGCGCGGGCAACAGCCCGCTGTTCGACGATTGATCCCCGGTGACATCGAAACGAAAGGCATAGCCCAGCACGACGTCGCGGGCGATCAGCGATTCGGCAAAAATCCGGTCGGTTTCCAGTTCGCTGCGGCGTTCGGCGAGCCTGGAGCGCAGGGACGCGGGCAACTCGTCCCCGGCCAGCAGGTCGTCAACCAGTGCTATTGCCGAAGGGTCATCGGCTTCTGAAAACACCACGTCGAAACCCAGCATCTGCACCTGGTAATCGTCGAACAGGCGATTGACCAGTGCCGCCATGGTGTCACGCGACCACGGCCAGTGCCCGTGCCCGGCCAGGCTGCGCTCGTCAAGGTCGACGATGACGATCCGGGGATCGATGCCACCAGGCACGGTCAGACGCACCCGCGCGTCATACGCGAACGTTTCCAGCTCCGTCAGTATGCCGATGGATTTCCAGCCGGCCGCGTGAATCAGGAACGGGATCAGCACCAGCGCGCTGACGCCGAGCCGGGCCAGCACATGTCCCCGGCGCAGCGACCGGGCAACGCCGGTTACCGGGTTTTGCATGA
Organism: Gammaproteobacteria bacterium; assembly: GCA_024638445.1. Classification (GTDB taxonomy): domain Bacteria; phylum Pseudomonadota; class Gammaproteobacteria; order Steroidobacterales; family JABDKV01; genus JABDJB01. The sequence continues at coordinate 23,109 of JAHEKH010000017.1, forward strand.
GTCGCGTCTGGCGGGCATGTTGTGTTTCCTGGCCGTAAGCGCTAGCGAAGGAAGCGGGATGCGACCCAGCCGGTGCGTGAGCCGCTGACATCGTCGAACTGAATGCGTGACCAGTCGCCGCGGGTTTCCAGCTCGACGACTACGTCACCGAAATAAACCCGCGTCAGTACCGGGGCGTCAGCGGCCGGACTGGCGCGTACCCGTAACGCCGTGGCCGAAACGCTGCGATTGACCGCCGCTTCTGGCAGAACCACCGGTGCAGCCGCCGGCGGGACAACCGGGGTTGCGAAACCGGCAGGGCTCGAGGGGCCCGCGCCGAACGCAGCGCGTAGTGCGGCCGGCCGGAAACGGTCCTCGTTGGCCATCGCCACATAGAGTGCGTCGACCTCGTCCCGGTATTGCCCGGTAATGCCGGCAAAAACATCCAGCGCCATGGTCGCCTGTTCGGCGTCGCTGTAGTCGGCGTAGCGTTCGGCCTTTAAGCCACCGGCCAGCGTTTCCATCACCTGCCGGTTCGCCGCATCGTCGAATCGGCGGCTTTTCAGCTCTGCAAGCAGCTCGACCAGCGGCCGGTCCAGCGCGGCCGCCGCACCGCGCAACGCGGCGGCATCACGACGCGCCCCCAGGTGCAGTTCGCGTATCCCGCTGTGCAGCGGTCCGGCCAGTCGCGGCAGCACGGCCCGGGCGACCGCCAGGCTCATCGCCAGGGAGCTGTCGTTGAGCATCACGGTGCCGGGTGGCGTCACGCTGCGCTCGTCCGGCTGCCAGCGCAGGTCCTTCATCGAATGGTGGCAGGCGTGGCAATCGAACAGACCGAGTTCCGGGAACATGCCACCCGCCGCCAGCCGCGGACCCTGCAGCAGCGCCAGGTACTGCCGCGAGGCAACCACCTGGCCGATGGCCCAGGCGCGAGTGTCCTCGACCACAGTCTTGCGTGCCCGGTAGTCGCCGTCGACACGATAATGCCGCGGCTGCAGGTCGGTAAATTTCTGCAGGTCGAATGAAAGTCGCGGATGACCCGCGCCCATGATTTCATGCGTCGCAAACTTGTTCCGGGTGCCCAGGTGACATGACAGGCACAGCCCGGCGCGCGCCTCCGGGTCCTCGGTAGGATAAAGGCCGGCCGCGAGACTTTCGGCATGCTTGTCGCCACCACCGCCGATGTGCACGCCCAGCCATTTCTCCGCGCCACCGTGACAGGCTTCGCAGGAGACGCCGTCCGACAGCTGGTACTGCAGGCCGCGCCGCTCGCGCGGCACGTAGTCGGCATGACAGTCGAGACAGACTTTGGCGGTGTGTGCCGACTCCAGCCCGAGATTGGCGGCGATACTGCGTGACTGCTCGTTCAGCAGGACCTTGTAGGCTTTCGAGTGCAGGTCGTGCCGCGCCCAGGTGATGTACTCGTTCTGCAGCACGCCGTAAGTATTGCGCTCGCCGGCCGAGCCGTGGCACGAGGAGGCGGCACAGCTTTGCACGCCGAGATGCTCGTGGCCGTCGAACTGGGGAATCTCGCCCTGTCCCGCCGCCGGCAGTAACAGGATCAACGCGATAATCGTACGTCGGATGGTCATGGCACGGCCTCTGGCTCGCCCGGTTCGTCGGTCACGAACCAGGGCTTGCCTGCATGGTCGAGATACAGCCGCTGCATCTCTTCGAGTGTAAACGGTCGCGAACCCAGGCGCCCGAAAACGGCGACCTGTCCACCGGTCTCGTCGACTGCGCGATCGCGGTCGAGACCCTTGGACAGTGCGGTTGCCGGGCGCCGGGTGGGATAGGTGGCAATCAGCCGCGGTCGCGGCTCGGGGCTGAAACCATAAAAACGCGGCTGGGTGTCCGGAGCGGTCAGCTGCAGAACCTTGAGCCCGCCGGCGCCGTCGGCAAGGTAAGCGAACAGCGAGGCGTTGGTCGAGCCGACGATCACGTCGCGTGCATCGGCGATCGCACCACCGGCATCGAACAACTCCACCTTGCCCAGCCGGGCCGGGCGGGTCGCGTCGACGATAGCCAGCCCCTGCCGACCGGCCGCCACATAGGCATAGGTGCGGGCAACGTAAACGCGCTGTGCATCCGCAAGCTCAACCAGGTTGTCAGCCACCCGGGTGGGACTCCGTGGATCGGTTACGTCAATCGTCCACAGCCCGTCGGCATCGGTGACAAACAGGTAGCGGAACTGCAGCGCGCTGGCGCGGCCGTCGTTGACCGGGATCCGCGCGGCCACCGTCGGCTGCAGCGGGGTGTCGAGATCCAGCACCACCATCGTGCCGGGCGTCATGGCGTAGACGAAGTGACCACCGATCGTGAGATGCCGTACGCCATCCAGCACCCCGCCGGGGTTCCAGGTCAGCGCCCGCCGCAGGCGGTTGTTGCGCAGCTCGCCATCGGCCAGCGTATTGACGTCGGTCAGGATGAGGCCTTCTTCGGCATCCGCGATCAAAGCGTAGTTGTAGATCGGATGAAACGGCTGTTCCTGGTTGGTTTCGCGCATGAGTTCGCCGGCATTGCGATCGGGATGGATCGGCTGGTTGGTGGGCAATGCGACACAGGTCGCCGCGCGGCTGGCGATTTGCGTGTCGTGACCGGGCGGCCCGAACGGCGCGGTAATGATGCGCTGGCTGAAACCCTTGTTGGCGACGCTGGCCACGTCGTAGACCCGCATCCCGCGCCGGCCCTCGGCCACGTAGAGATACTCGCCACGCAGCTGCAGGCAACCCGCCGGGCCGCCACGGTGACGATGGCCGGTATCCAGCACCCGGCCGCGCTGCTCGTGTTCGGCATACCAGTCCGGGTAGGCATAGCGATGCAGGTAGCTGCCGATCACTGCCTGCGGTTCATCCCACTCGGTCACCTGCACCGACTCGACGCCCGAGTCGGTGCCGACCCAGGCGTTGAGCCCGACAAAGTTGACGAAGTTGGTACCCAGCAGCAGCAGCTGCGCCATGATCGCGTTGTTATCGTCATCGGCCGAAAGATGACAATCGGTGCAACGCTTGGTCTCTGTTTTGCGAACGGTGTGGGGGAAATGCGGGGCAAAAGCCTGGGAACTGAAACCGCTGGCGGCAACCGGTGGCTGCTGGATATAGATACGCTCCCGGTTGGCGTTGGTCGACGACAGCACCAGCGCCGACGACGAGCGAACCGGCGCGATACGGCCGCCGTTGATCGCGCCGCGACGGCCGAGCTGGAACATCTGGTCGCGGGCGACCTGCGGATTGTAGGTGGCGTAGTTGCGGGTGATTCCGCCCTCGTAGTGATGCCGCTCAGTCTTCCAGTTGGCCTCGATCGGCAGGTGACAGCCCGCACAGCTGGTCGTCCAGGACAGGTGACAGGTGTAGCACTCCATGCTGTCGTTGCCGTGCGCACGCTCCTCCGGCGCAACCTGCCCGCCCCACGCCTGGCTTTCGGAATCGCGGCTGACCAGCTTGGCCCGCGCCGCCTTGTCGTTATATTCGCGATGCCCCGCGGTCACGGTGTCTCTGACCAGGCTGACCTCCCATTCTTTTTCCGGCTCGAGCACGGACCGCTGGATCAGCGTCCTGCCGCGCCACTCGAAGCGCTTGCGGCCATCGCGGTTGCGGAGCAGCGAGAGGTCGTTGCCGATCGGTGGCGCGGCCGGGCCGGAGGTCACGAGGGTCGGGTACGCGTCCGCCGTGCCGTGACAGTCGACGCAGTCGATTTCTATTGCGTTCGCCACCTCGCCGTAGAGATGGCCGTTGCCGTGGGTATCCTGCGCGAAGTGGCAGTCGACACAATGCATGCCGGCATCGAGGTGAGTCGACGACAGGTGCACGGCCTTGGCGAACTTGTCGGGATCGTCATCCGCCACCACCCGGTCCCCGGCGTCCAGCAGCCGGCCTGTCCTGTCACGCTTGAACACGGCGCGGAAGTTCCAGCCATGGCCGTGATAGTCGGCAAACTGCGTGTCGCTCAACGCCGGGTTCAGCTCGGAAACGCCGGCGAGAAATTCCGGGTCCGACCACAGGCCACGCACCGCGGCGCCTTCCGGGTTGCGGTCGAGGATGGCGCGCATTGCTTCGGAGTCCGGGTAACGCTGTTCTGCCGGCCACATGTGCGGGGCATCCGACTCGTAGTCCCACATCGTGTAACCCATGTAGGTGTTGAGAAAGATATTCGGCTGGTGCATGTGACACACGATGCACTGCGAGGTCGGGATGGCCGTGGTAAAGCTGTGCCGCAGCGGGTGACCCGCTTCGCCGGTCGGGATCGTCGGGTCGGACGTCTGGGTGTGACCACGATGACCAAACTCGGCGTAGGGGCCCGAATGTCGCGGGTCGCGGTCGTTGGCGTATACCACGTGACAGGAGCCGCAGCCGGACGTGCGGTAATCGCCAGGCTGGTCGTTGGTGCCGAGGAACCACGTCACCGGGTCGTTGAGCCGGGTCTTGTGAATATTCAGCAGCGGCACCGCGATACGCGCCCCGGTGCCGGGACCACGGTTCGACTGCCGCAGATCGGGCCGCCCCGGTTCCTCGATACGCTGCAGCTGGCCGCGGGCGTTGGGTAGCCCGGTTTCGGGAAAGAGATTGCCGATGTTGCGGCCACCCCGTTCGAACACCCGGAAGACATCGGCCGGCTTCGTGTTCTCCCAGGTCGGCAGCGGGAAAAACCGCTCGATGACGCCTCGTTCGGTCAGCCGCTCGCGTTCCGCCTCGTTCCAGCGCCCCTCGATGGCGGCGGCTTCGCCATCCGGGGTGTAGGCCTCGCCGAGCAGGTAGTTTTTGTAGGGCAGGATGCCGTTGTTGTAGGCGGCGCCACCCCAGAGCATTGCACCGGTGGACATCATGCTGCGCAGGGCGTTGTCGATGATCGGCTGGTGACAGGCGCCGCAGGCCGCGCTGGCCACGCGGTAGTCCGACGGATTGACGAAACGCACGAACTCGGGGCTCTCCCGGTTCAGCAGCGTGTAGCTGCGTTCGGGATTGGCCGAATGTGGGTAATGCCAGCTTTCCGGGTAACGCGGCAACACGTGGGCCTGCTCCATCGTCGACCGGTAGCTGTCGCTGCCCGGCGCAGCCGTGCTCCGGATGCCGGCATCGCCCCCGTGACAGTCGGTACAGCCGAGTACGACGTTGGCCGATTCGTGCATGGTCGCCGAATCGCTGGCGGTGTGGCAGCTGGTGCAACCGTGACTCTTCGCGTCGGCTTCCGCCTGGGTCTGCCTGGCGGGAGCCGGCGGCGCTTCCCGATAGACGACATCGCGGGGTTTTTCCTCTTCCGCTGCCCGCAGGCCGGTTGCGGCGAGGAGCAGCACGAATGCGGTCAACGATTTTTTTAGCGTCGTATTCATCAATAGGTGAACAGGAAATTACCCAGGATCGAATAGGGTGTTTCGTCGCCGAACAGGTCTTTAAAGCCCTGGCCCGGTATGAGCGCCGCCGCCGACAGGCGAAGCACGATGTTCTGGGTCGCAAACGGCCGGTAGATCAGGGCGACGGAGAGATCCTGGCCGATGCTGCGATCGACGGACGCCTGGTTTCGCGCGACTTCCACGACGGCGGTGTCGTCGAACCACAGCTGGTTGGCGTTGAACGACACCCGCAGCTTCGGGGTGAGATCGAGATCGCCACCGATGCCGATGAGCACCGTGCCGGGATTGGTGAAATTGGACTGGCCGAACTCTTTCGAGGAGCGCAGCGAGTTCAGCACGCCGTTGCGATTCGACAGCGACACCCGGCCGCCACCGATCAACGGCACCGGCTGGCGGATATAAAAGCTGGTATCGGCTCCGGCAAAGACCGGGTTTTCGAAAATGGCGTCGAAACCCCCGGAGCGGTCGTCGAACGGATCGTCGTCGCCGCTGGCGTAGAGCAATGAGCCACGCAAACGGATCCAGTCGAAATCCACCGACCCCTCGGCCGCCAGGAACCAGGCGCGGATATCGGACGCGTTATCGACGAAAGTGCCCAGCGATTCCTCGCCGAAGGCGTAGTAAGCCGAAGTGGTGAGATTGAATCGCCCGAAATGACCGTCGCCGTTGTAGCCGAGGTAGGTGACGTCATAGTTTCGGGTGCGCTCCAGACCGAGCGAGGCCGGCCGCTGGATGAAGCCGTTGTCCTCGAAGAAGATATCGCCCTGCTCCCGGTTGCGGTTGTAGATGACGGTTGCCTGAGAAAAGAACCCCAGCGCCGGGAAATCCTGCCAGTAGAGGTTGGCAAGAAAAATGTCGTCGTCACGCAGGCTGTCGGCAAAGCTGCGCTCGGTAATGTCGTTGAGTCCGCTGTTGGCATCCTTCTCGAGACGGCGGAACCAGGCAAGATTGTACTGAAACACGTTGTTGCGACGCGTGCCGAACAGCCGCAGCCCGAACTGGTTATCCTGGAACAGGAAGCCGCGGAAGTCGGTGGAGAAAGGCTGGATACCGAAACGTATCGAATCAAAATCGTAGCGCGGCGACACGTTGCGCAGGTGCTTGTCGATAAAAGCCTCCTGCACGGCGACAAAGCCCTCACGACGTGTCGTGCCGGAACGAGGGTCGGCCTTCAGCACGCCGCGTTCGTCGACGCCGACCGCGCTGTAGTTGAAAACCGGGGTGAAGCGAAACTCGTAGTCGGGCGGCTTGAACACCGTGTCGCCCTGGTACAGCACCATTTCGACCACGAGATTCTGGTTGAACACGAACTGTTCGCCGCGGCCGATCAGGTCGATGCTGCCGGGGCGATCGGTGGTCTGGCTGCCGACCGGAGTCGGAAAGCGGCGCGGCTCGAGCACCGAGTCGGCGATCACCGACAGGTTGAAGAACCAGTCTTCACCAAACACCGGCCGGTCACCCTTGAGCGGGTTGTTGGCGCTGTAGGGATCGATCAGCCGCTCCGGGTAGCCGAGCGTCGAGACGATCCGCCAGCGGTCGGGCACCGGCACGAAGTCGGCCAGCTCGTCCGGCTCGGCGGGCGCGACTGCGGTTGGATCGCAGGGGCTGCGATAACGCAGCACCGGCACGCCGGGACGGCGCCGTGGCGCCTCCACCGGCACCGGGCACGGGTTGTCCGCTACCGGGGCGGTCGATGCCTCTTCCGCCGCCACCGGCAGCGCCAGCAGCAGTGCGGAAATGAGGCTATTTATCCGCACAGACATTCTGCTCATCGCTGTCGATGTAGGGGGTTTGCGGGCAGTTGATGTAGCGCAGCCGGGTTCCCATCGCCGTCAGCGTATCGGCGCGCCGCGCCGCCGGCGCATTGCCTATCGTACCGAGCGCCTGGCCGGCTTCGTGCAGACCGAGAAAGGCCACCAGGTCGTCCTGGTCGACACCGTCGCCCGACACCCCGATGCCGCCTACGAGTTCGTCGCCGCGATAGACCGGAACGCTGCCCGGAAAAATCTGGATGCCGTTGGCCAGCGCAACCAATGCACCGCTGGTGCCGAAAGCATTCGTCTCGTCCAGGCCGATAACGCCGGAGCAGTTTGTTCCAACGTCGGGCAACAGACCGGCGACAAAACCGACATGGTTGACCAGCGCATTGTAAACGATGTCGAGCTGCAGCCCGACCGAGAACGAGCTCCATTCGCCGCGCGGCTTGCTGAACGGGCCATGCGGCGCATTATCGATCCCGTCCGGGAAAAACGGCCGTGACAGGTTGCCGCCGGCGCGGTCGGAAAAAGCGATTGCGCCATCGGTGAGCGCCGCCGGCATCGCCAGGAAGTCCTGCGCCGCGGTGACGTAATCGCCCGGCGCCGACAAACGCAGCACGGCCAGTCCGCCATCGAGATAGACAGCTGCCGGCAGCCCGGCGAGCGTGGCGGCCGCCGTGGGAGACGAAAAGAACGCCGCGGTGCGTGCTTTTTGCAGCGAAACGTCGATACCGAACACGGGTGCGTCGCGACTGCGGGCAATGGCGAGGATAGCGCCGGACGAATCGACAATCGAAACGCTGACACGCGCAGGCGTTCCCAGCGGGCGGCGAATCTGTGCCCGCGAACGCTGTGCCACGGCCAGCGCACTGCGCATCAGCTCCCGGACCTCAGTTTCAGTCATCGCATCGGCGCCGTCGGTGCCGGCCATCGGCCGGAAACGCTCTACACCGCTGTCGTCGACCAGCACGAAAGCATCGAGACCGGGATAATCCAGCGTATCGGGCCGCACCCCCGATTCCGGCTGACCAAATGCCAGTCCGCCGGTTACCGCGATACCGTCGTGGTAGCCGCTCACGGCAACCAGGCTGCCGGCGACACCGTCGATACCAGCAAAGGCCGGCGCCGTTGCCGGATCGGTCGCCAGGTCATCGTAACGGGCGTCACTGAAACGCAGCGTTTTGCCTTCCACGGTAATGCGCTCTGCGCGGCGGTCCTCCGGCGCCTCGAAACCGCCGGTCGCGGCCAGCGCGATGAGTTCGTCGAGATCACTGTCGACATCGCCGGTTGGATTCTTGTCCAGCCCGTAAAGCCCGTCGGCCATGACCCCGACGCCTCCCACCGGCGTACCGGCAACATACAGCGGCAGGCCACCGGGATCGGCCGACAGGCCCAGCGGCGAACGATGGGGTCCGGCTGCAGCGCTGCCGCCAAACCGGGCACTGAGATCGGAACACGGCAGCTGACTGAACTGCACCCCGAAAAGAGGTCCCGCCGGCTGCAGGAATTCACCCGGGTTGAAATGTTCCTGGACGATCTGCGAAGCGGTGCGGGTGGTGAAGGCGTTGCCCTCGCTGGACAGGTAGGCGCCGGTAATCGCCTTGGCAATGGCCGCCATCGTGTCCGGAATGATGGTGATGTCCTCCAGTCCGCCGGACACCGCGTTACCGGGCGGCGTCGAGCTGATCGTGACCGACTCGTCTGCACCGTTCATGCGAAACACCGCCAGCACGTTGCCGACGCGATCGACTACCGCGACGGTGGCAGCGGCATTACGCGCCTGCGCCTCCGCAACGGCCTGGGCAATAACCTGCTGCACGTTGGCCGCCGAAAGCTTCGTTGCCGGGCCGGCACACGAACCGCTGCAGCCGGGATCGGCCGGCGGCGGCCCGCCACCGGCAACCGTCGGTGCAGGACCGGGGCCCGAACTGCCGCAGCCCGCCAACAGCAGGAGCAGCGCGGCAAACCCCGTCCGCGTAATGCCAGTCCGGTTCAGCGGTGCGGCCACTGCCCCGCCCCATCGCTGTGAAAACCATGACAATCCACGCAGGCCGTAGCGATCTTCCGCGTCGACTCCGGTCCGCCATGACAGTCCACGCAGGTGTCGATATCCGGTATCAACACGTCTGCGCTGGATTCACTCGTCGCGGCTGCATGGCACGCCACGCATTCCACGGCCTCGTGCGCGGCATGATCGAAGCGGCTGCGCGGCAGCCAGCGCTGCGTGAGCCGCACCGGCGAAACGGCGCTGCCCGGCCAGCCGGCCGTCGTAACCACCTCGTGACAGCTGGCGCAGGCCCGGCGCTGGATGAGTTCATCGCCCGCCTCCATGGCGCGGACGCCTGCGGCCCGCTCGAGCTGTCTCCGGGTACCGCGATCGACGACCCGTCCAGGGCGACGCAGCACTGCCGGATCGATACCCAGCGTGGCGACATCCTCGAAACCGTTCAGGTAACGCCAGGCGTAATACTCCTCCAGGTCTTTCAGTACCTCACCGGTCTGCGCATGGGGTGCCTGGCGCTGCGGATCGGCCGGCTCGAAATCGAGCCGGTGACAGCCCTGGCAGTCCCGCGTCATTTCTACCGCCCGCATGATTGCGCCACCACCCTGCGGCAGGTGGCAATCGGCGCAGGCCAGGACAACTTCGCCATCAGCGCCCTTGATCCCTTCCGGCGCCAGGTGTTTGGCGTGCGGAAAGTCGAGGCCCGATTGCTCGACCGGATCGTCTTCCGCCAGCGAATAGGAAACGGCTGCCCAGGCATTGGCCGCATCGCCGATCATCGTCAGCATGCTGATGCGAAAGCCGGGATGCCCCGCGGGATAGCCGCTGACATCGAGCAGGCCGGTCCGGTCGTGGGTCGCCTGGAGATTGCGGTGGCAATCGGTGCACACGATGGCATCGCGCCGTACCAGCGCGGGCGGTTCATTGTGTTCCTGGTGGCAGGCGCCGCAGCGGCGTTGCGACAGCGCATCGAGCCCGGCCGATCCGGCCTCTGCATGCAGGTGCACGTCGTCGTGACAGGCCATGCACTTGCGGTCCGGCGTGCGGCGAAACGGCGTATGGCAGGCTCCGCAATCGTCGGCAATCGGCCGGTGCGCCGGGTGCAGCGCGCCGGCCTGCCACAGCCCATCATCGGGCAGGGGTGTCTGCCGCAGGATTCGCGCCGCATTGTCGCTGAACAAAACGGCGGCGGGCAGCAGGAGGCCGGCAAGCAGCACGATGGCAACCCCCAGCCATGCCCAGCTGCGCGATTGCAGGCGGGTCTCGCTGAGTCGCGTGCGATAGTCCGGCGACTTGGACGTCGCACTCACGTCGGGCGCGAGTTCGAAAGTCAGCGCAAAATCAAAACCGGGTGGCGGCTCGATTACCGTCAGCAGGTTATCGCCCATCCGGATGGTGTCGCCGGTCTTCAGGACGACGCTACGCGTAATCGTGCCGTTGAGCAGCACGCCGGTCAGCGTAAGCGCGCGCAGCACGATGTTGCCCTCGCGCCCGGCAATCGTTGCATGCTCCAGCGCGGTGCGGGGATCGCGGAGGTGAATAGTCTGGTCGGTACCGCGACCCAGCGTCAGGGTTTCGGTGTCGAAAACCTTGTCACGCTGCTCCGTGGCGCCTTCGGCGGTTCGGGTGAGAAACCTGACGAGCGCGCGCATCGTCGCTTACCAGTAGAGAAAAACGGCGACGATATGAACCAGCAGCGCCGCGATCAGCGTGACAGCCAGCGGTATGTGCAGGTAGAGCCAGAACTGGAGCCGCGCCTGCATCCGCACGTCGGCACGCACCTTCTTGAGCATCATCTTTTTGCTGGCCAGCAGGCGCTCGAGCTCGTTGATCGTGGCGCTGACCTCCCCGTCGCTGGTCCGTGACAGGCGCTCCGCAAGCCACTCGATCGCGCGCTCCTGGTCCGGGTTGCGCCGCAGCCGGTGACTGCCGTCGCCAGACGGCAACACGACACGGGAGCGGTCGCGCCCCGACAGCTGCTGGAATGTATTGCCACCGACCTGGGTTCGGTTGACGGCGCTGGTTACCACCTCGCGAATATCGTCGGGTGCATTCTTTGCGATACGCAGGCACTGGTTGTCGATCGTCGCGACGTTGTCGAGCATCTGCTCCAGCGTCAGGTTGCCGCGATTGCGGCTGACCAGCCGCGGGTAATGCAAGTAGGCATAGACGCCGTAAAACCCGCTGAAGATCGTCGCGCACATGAGTCCATAGGCCAGCGTGTGCACGTTCCAGCCAAACTGGAAACCCGCATGCAGCGAGGCGACCACCAGCAGTGCCGTACCCAGGTAGACATGCGCCGACAGCCAGCCCTCCACCTTGCCCGCGGCGGAATGATAGCGCCGCTTGCGTATACCGAATACGGTCAGCCAGACAATCAGCAGGGCGCCGATCGTGCCGAGCGTATAGCCGAGCCAGGTGCCGCCATTCGGCGGTTCCGGTGTACGGTGCAGTGCGTAAGCCAGCAGAGACAGTGCCGCCAGTCCCAGGGCTGCCCACAGGTAGCGCCGCCGCCGATAGACGAGGATGGACTCATGCACTTCAGAAGTCTCCGCCGCCGTGCACGAGCCCGGCAAACTGTTCGGGACTGACCCGCAGCGCGGCCCCGGTCGGGCAGGCGCGTACACACGCCGGTCCGCCATCGAGGTCTTTGCACATGTCGCATTTGACGGCTTTTTTCGGGGTGGACGGGTCGGGTTTCGCAAGGGATTCCATGCCGGGTGCGCGCCCCGCACCGAACAGCAGCCACTGCCAGAACCTGGGCGGCACCGGATCGTCAACGGCCATGTGAATCACACCGTAGGGGCAGTTGTGCATGCAATTCTCGCAGCCGATGCAGCTGTCGTCGATAAAGACCTCGCCGTTGGCATTGCGGTGAATGGCATCGGGTGGACAATCGGTCATGCAGTGCGGATCTTCGCAATGCCGGCACGAGGTCGGCACGTGCACCATCGCATAAGTCGGCCCCGCCTCGCGGTCCAGCCGCGACGTGCCGTTGTGGGTTTCTGCACAGGCCTTTTCGCAGTTGTCACAGCCCACGCACAGGGACGAATCGATCAACAGTACGTCTGTCGCTTCGCCCAGGCCCTGCTGCATCAGGAAAGAAATCAGGTCGCCGCTTTCGGGCTGGGCTTCCATCTGCGTATTTTCGACGATCCGCTGCTGGATGCGCCGCTGCATGCGCTCACGCAGCGTCGGCGCCTTGTCGAGCAACCGGTTAAAGGACTGGCTGTCGAGCGAAATCGTGGCGGTCTTGACCGTGGCAGTCACCGTGGCCGTGCGCCGGGTGTTTCCGATGAGGCCCATTTCCCCGACGTACTTGCCCGCCGGCACATAGGCCGTGACGATGTCGCGCCCGCCGATATTTCGCGATACCGAAACCGACCCGCTGCGTATCAGGTGCAGGGAATCGGCTTCGTCGCCTTCGGCGAACAACACGGTACCGGCCTTGTACTCGTTGAGCCGGGCGGCCTCGACGACGTCCATGAGTTCTGCTGCCGGTACATCGGGCGCAAAGCTCGACTGGATCGCACGCAGCATGAAGGCATTGTCGATAGTCCGACGGGCGTGGTCATTGGAAGCCAGCAGCTTCTTGATCGTCCGCCGTGGTGACTCGATGAGCACGCAGTTTTCGCCGGCAACGACGGTTGCGGTGCGGCGGCGTCCCGAGATGAGGCTCATCTCGCCAAAAAACTGGCCGGCTGCCAGCGGCAGCGCTGCATCCTGAGCGGCACCCCGGCCCACCAGCACGGTGCCGTCGAGGATGGTGAAAAAGCTGTCCGTGTAATCATTCAGCATGAACACGGTCTCGCCGGGCGCGGGCGTTGTCACCTCGCTGTCCAGCATCAGCTCGCGAAAAACCAGGGCATTGAGTGGCCCGAAAAGCGGGATGCGCTTCTGCATCGCCGCCAGCGACTCGCTCACGCTGCCATAGCTCAGGCCGCGGAACTTTTTTTCGAGCAGGGGTTCGTCCGCCGGACCGATGTCATTGCCGAGAATGTACTCGACAACTTCGTAACCCTGGTTCATCGCCTGCTTGATCAGCGGATAGCCACCGAGAGCGCCGATGATGTAAAGACCGGGAACGTTGCTCTCGTAACGGGCGCTGAGTTGCGGTATTGCCGTGGGCTTGTCGCTCGGGTAGGCGACACCGCATGACTCTACGAAACGCCGTTGTGGAATCGCGCCGATCCGTGCAATCACCCGGTTGACCGGCACACTGGCCTCACCTTCGTCGGTATTCAGCACCAGCCGTGCGGGACGTTCCGCGGCCGGTGTTTCCTCGATCCGGGCCGCGTTACTGCGATAAAAACAGCGAATCCGGTCTTCTTCTATTGCCCGGGTAATCTGCGCGAGATTGCCGTCCTTGGCGCGGGCAAACTCGTCTTTGCGATTAACGATATAGACCGTATTGTGGCCGCACAGAGCCACGGCGTTTTCGATCGCGGCATCGCCAGCGCCGATAACGACGATGGATTCACCCTGGTACTCATCCGGATCGTCCAGCGTGTACTGAACCCAGGGCGTCTGCTCCCCCGGCACGCCGAGCTTGCGCGGGTTGCCCTGCACGCCTATCGACAACACGACGTTCTCCGCCGAAACACTGCTGCCGTCATTCAGCCCGATCCTGAATTCAGGCCGCTGGCCCTCGATGGAAATAGTTTCGGCGCTGTAGCGTACGCTGACCCCGCTGGCGTTCAGTGCCTCCTGCCAGGCCGACAGGACGTTCTCCCGGGTACCGGCCTCGAAGCCAACGTCGCTGCGCAGGGGCAACACGCCAGGTTCGGCCATGACGTGCTTGCCTTTCTGGTATCGCTGGATGGTCTGGGCGTGCGCCGGACTGGACTCCAGCAGAACATGGGAAATACCCGTTGCCGCTGCGCGCGCCGCTGCGCTGATGCCGGCTGGACCGGCACCGATTACGGCAACCTTTAAGGTTTCAGCCACTCGTTTCCTATCGGGTTAGACGACCCCGTAAGCCAGCATGGCGTCGGCAACCTTGACGAAGCCGGCAATGTTAGCGCCCTTGAGATAATTGACGCCAGATTCTCCTTCACCGTACTCGACGCACTTCTCGTGAATGCCGGACATGATATTTCGCAGCCGCTCGTCCAGTTCGTTGCGGCTCCAGGTCAGCCGCATGCTGTTCTGGGTCATTTCGAGACCAGATATCGCAACGCCTCCTGCATTGGCCG
>JAHEKH010000207.1 GCA_024638445.1 Gammaproteobacteria bacterium
GTAGAAGTTCTCGCCGATCTGCACCGGCGTCTTCAACTCGCGGGTGAGCTGCGCGGTGCCGTCGAAATTGTCGTAGACAACAGGTTCCTCCAGCCACGTCAGGCCGAGGTCATCGAGCATGTGGCAGCGCCTCAGCGCCTCGGCCATGTCGAGGCCCTGGTTGAAATCGACCATCAGGTGCATGGCGTCACCGACCGTGCCGCGCACCGCGTCGATGGTCGCAAGGTCGTCCTTCGGGTCGTCGCGGCCGAGGCGCAGCTTCAGGCCGGCGAACCCACCCTCGTCGCGCAGCACCACCGCCTCCTCGGCGATTTCGGCCGGCGACTTGAGCCACAGGCCGTTGCTGTTGTAGGCGCGCACCGGCCCGGGCGAACCGCCGAGCAGGGTGCACAGCGGCACGCCGGCAGCCCTGGCCAGCGCGTCCCAGGCGGCCATGTCGATGCCGGCAACGGCGATCATCGCCATGCCCTCGTAGCCGACGAAATGCAGCGACTTGCGCGCGGTGTCGTAGAGCTCGACCGGCGCTACCCGGTGACCCTTGAGCAGCTTTCCGAGATCCCTGAGCGCCGGCACCAGGTAGTCCATCGACTTGACGATATAGGGCTCCAGATAGGTGCGCCCGGTGATGCCCTCCTCGGTCTTCAGGTCGATCAGGATCAGCGGCCAGTCGGTGATCGTCGCAATCCGCGCCACAACAGGCCGCTTCAGTTTCAAGACAACGCAGCGCACATTGACGCTGTGGAAGGTCAGGGTCTCGGGCGTCATTGAACGGATCTCCGGTGGCAGGGCGATGAAACTGTAGCGAAATCGTCACGGCGAATCCATGCCGCCGGCGCCCCGGTTCGCCGCCCCGGAGCGGGACCGCGCTCGTACCGAAAGACCGGTGCTGCTCAGTGCATGCCCAGGAGGATCGGCCTGTCTTTCGGGCTGGTCACCCGGTAACCGAAGTTGATCGTCATCTCGCCGCCGGCTTCGACGTCGGATGTCCAGGCGTGCACGCCGCGCTTGCGCTCGACATCTCGCTCGTCGGGCTTCGTCGTACCGGGCAGCATTTCGACGGTGATATCCTCGTGGGTGGCATAGGGCACCCGGTCGTAGACCGTCACCGGCATGGCGAAGCCATGGTGGTTTTCCACCTCGATGACCCAGGCATACTCCTTCACCAGGGTGGTCGAGATCAGCCCGCTTTCGCTCTCGTGACTGCGCACCTCCTTGCGTGCGATGCGAACCCGGTCATCGACACCGAAGCCGAGGCCATGCTGCTCGCCCGGGCTCAGCATCGGCAGGTGTCCACGGCCCATGAATACGTTGTCGCGGAACAGCAGCACGTGCCCGGGCAAGAGCGGCGTGTCGCCGCCGACCTTGAATTCCGCGGTGAGGTAGGCGTTGGGATCGAGCACCGGCGCTGCCGTGACGCTCAGTTTCGTGCCGAGCGCCTGAGTGGCGATGCGCACCTTTTTCGCCGTGCCCTCGTTGTCGACGCTCACCCGCCCCGGGATCTCGTAGAGGGCATGGAACCCGACCGTCGATGTCACCGCCTCGCGCTGTTCCATGCGCGCCAGGCTGTCCAGGGACTGTTCTTCCGCCGGCGCTTCGGCGATCTGCACATCGGCGAACGGCTTGTTCTTGGCCAGGCCGTTGACGCTGCCGGCCGACCTGTTGTCCCGCTTGGCCGCTGTCCAGAACCCGTAGGTGATCGACGGCAGGTCCGGAGCCGCGGTGGCGCCGACCGGGCGCGCCGTCGACAGGGTGAGCGCCACGTTGTCCCAGCTCTCGGTCGTTTGCTGGCCGATTTCGGCCCGCCTCACCAGCGACAGGTGCGTGTCCTTGCCCTTCTCGCCGATGCTCAGCCGCGCGTCGTAATAGGGCCGCCAGCCGGCTTTCTGGACCCGGTAACGCAGCCGGAACGTGCCCGAGGTGTCCGTGTCGCTGCTGAGATGCACCGTGACCACCGACTTGCGCAACCGCTTCGGCGCCAGCTCGGTGATCTTGCCCTGCAGTTCAGCGATTGCCTTGTTGATTTCGCGCTGCCGGATATCGGCGTCGAGCATCCGCCTGTCGAGGACCTGCAGCTTGGCGGCGACCAGGTCGAACAGGTTGCCGAGTTCCTCGCTATCGAGCCGTTGCGGCGTCTTATCCTTGTCCGGGGTCGGCAGCGGTCGCGTTGCCATGTCCTGGATCAGCCGGCGCTGGTAGTCGATCGTGCGTTTCAGCTGGCCGATGGCAGCCAATTCGTCGTGCAGGGTCTCGATCTCGGCTTCCAGCCGGCGTCGTTCACCGGCGAGCTGCTCGTCGCTGGTCACGTGCACCACCTTGCTGTCGACCGAGCCGATATCGACCCGCGCCCCGGCCTCGCCCTCGACCCGGATAGACTGGGCATCGAGGTTGCCCGGCAGGTTGTCGAACACCAGCGTATGCTCACCGGCGGTGACGTTGACCCTGGTGAGGCGGGTGATCTCGGCTCCGACCGGGTAGACGGTTACGGCGTCGATCGTCGAGGGCGCGTCGATCTCGGCTGCTGCAAGCGGCGTGATGCAGGTGGTCAGTGCAAGCAGGGCAACAAAGCTGTGTTTCATCGGTCGTCTCCAAGCTGTTG
>JAHEKH010000094.1 GCA_024638445.1 Gammaproteobacteria bacterium
GTCCTGTAGCTCGTCAAATACAGGCTACGCGAGCGCCCGGGGCCCCCGGTTCGTCAGGGCGCCGGCGAAACCGTCAGGACCGGTGCAGCCGGCTCGGTGGCGTCCAGCGAAAATACGTAGGTCCCGGCCGTGGGCACGGCCAGTTCCAGGTTGAACGACGTGGATTCGAGCAGTTTTGGCGTATCCAGCGTCACGCTGTTGTTCACACCGTCACCGCCGAAGTCCGCAGTCGCCCAGTCTTCCGAGGCGATCTTGAATGCATGAGTATCGGATGCGAGGTTGACGGTCGCGCTGAAGGTATCACCGGCCATGTCGTAGGTCATCGGATCGGTCAGACCCCAGCCATTGAACGATCCCCGCACGAACACCGCCACGCCGTAGGGGTTGTCGGCGTTCGGATCCGGGCGTTTCACGAGCTGGTGAAAATTCAGCGCCCCACCGCTGTCCGGGATGCTGAAAAAATAGAAGTCGTAATCACCGGTCGTAACGCTATCGACCAGGTTCGGTACGCCGCCGCCGATGTTGAGTCCCGATTCGCTGTATGGCGCACCGAAATCCGTCGTCGTGGTCCAGTCAGCATCGGCAATCTTGTAGCCGAGTTCGCCGGAGATCCCTTCGATCGGGCCGGCATAAGTATAGTTGCCGGCGTACGTCAACGGGTGATCCAGCCCCCAGTCGTTGAACGTGCCGCGTACGTAGAGCACTGTGCCGCCAAAAGGCGCGGGTGCCGCGGGATCGACCGGCAGGACCGGCGGGCTGCCTGAACCGGTGAAGTTCGGCACATCCGACAACGCATGGTCGTTGTTGATGTAGAGGACCAGCGACAGGTCACTGCCGTTATCGGCCGCCAGGGCCAGCTGCGTTGCAGAATCGACGAAGACCGGGCGGTCGAAGGCGAAGCTGTCGCCGTCACGGTCCTGGTAGACGACAGTAATGGCACCGTCAACGATTGCCCCGGAAAACTGCATCGCCTCCTGGCCGGTAATCGCTGTCGGGCCGATGACTTCGCCACCTTCGTCGATCAGCACCAGTTCGCCGCGATTATTGCCGTTCTCGTAGTACACGGTAATGTCGCCGATCTGGCGGTTGTCGACCAGCAGGTCGACCTCGTCACTGATGACGCTGCCATCCGGGTTGGTTACGGAGGCACGCAGCGTCACGACCGCAGGGCCGCTCACCTTATCGGCGAACCAGAAAAGCCGGTAAGGCGAATCGTAGTCGTCCCCGGCCGGCTCGAATGGCCCGCCATCGACGCTGGTTTCAAAATGCAGGCGGACCAGGTCACCGGCCAGCAGGTCGGTGGTCACCTCGACTATGCCCTCCGCGGCCGAGCCGTTGATCGGGGCGGTGATGTTCAAAGCGGTAACCGGCGCCGGTTCGGGCATGGGCCGGTCGGCCCGGTAGATGGCGAAATCGAAGCCCGGCAGCGTGACGAAGACCGCACCGCTGCCGTTGCTCGACACTGGTGGACTCGCTGGCGGCCAGACGGCGTAGAAGGTGGCATCCGGGGTGCCTGTCGAGATGGTTGCACTGTCGTTACCGGCGCCAGTGTTGAATATCACGAGATATTCCTCACGCACCTCCGGTTCGATCCGCGATACCGCGTAGAGCCCGGCCTCGTTCTCGCTGTAGCGCGGCAGCTGCACACCGCGGCGCAGGGGCGCATGCTGCTTGTAAACCTCGGCATAGCGCGACAGGTTCCGGTAGATCGGGTGATTGACGTCGAAATTCTCGTCGGCGGTCGTTGCATCGGTACCGACCAGGTCATTGTCGTTGTAGCTGGGCACCTGGCTGGCCAGCATGTCCTCGCGGGCGCCCTGGTCACCGCCATCACCGGGAAAACCCTGCTCGTCGCCATAATAAATGACCGGCGTACCCCGCAGGAAGAAGTTCATCGCGTGCGCGAGACTCAGTGCGTCAACCTGTCCGTCGTCATCGAGACCCGGCAGCGTGTCGCGCAGGATGCCCGCAGCACGGCCAATGTCGTGGTTACCGAAAAAGTTCACCAGGTCGCGCGCATCCGTATCAGCGTCGGCAAACCGGTCATCCTCGGCAAACAGCCCATCGAGGCTTGCGGTGTTGCTGAATGCGCCGGGCAGGCTGAAATGGAGCGGGAAGTTGATCATCGCCGGCAGCTCGCCGGCCGTCACAAACTCGCTGACAGCGACGGCGTTGCCGTCGAACACCTCACCGAACATCGTCACGTAGTCCTTGCCGATACTCGCACTAAAGTCCAGCACGGCCGGTGCAAACTCGGTCCAGAAATCGGTCCTGACGTGCTTGGCGGTATCGAGGCGGAAACCATCGACACCAAACGCAATCCAGTTGGAAAAAATCTCGATGAACTGCTCGCGCACGAAGGGCAGCTCGGTAGCGATATCGTCGAGACCGATGAAGTCGCCATATATCGAGCTCTCGCCACTGAAAGTGCTGTTGCCGCGGTTGTGGTAGTACTGCGGATCGTTGAGCCAGGCCGGGTTCTTCGCATCGGCGAGCTCCGCCGGCACCACAGGCGTATACGGTGGTTCGCTCAGCGGCCGGTAGGTGAACTGTCCTTCGGCATACGTGATGACATCCGCCGTGTGGTTGACCACGACGTCCTGGTAAACCTTGATCCCCCGTGCATGCGCTTCATCGATAAACGCCCGGTAGGCATCATTGCCGCCGAAGTGGGGATCGATGTTTTCGAAATCCAGCGCCCAATAGCCGTGATAGGCGTTATCGCCCGAGTTGGCAACGGGTGGCGTGACCCAGATCGCGGTTATCCCCAGGCCCTGAAGGTAGTCGAGCTTCTGGACCAGCCCGGCGAAATCGCCGCCGTGCCAGGTGGCGGTGTTGAAGGCATTGAAGCCACCGGAACTCGGGCCCGGTGGATTGCCGTCATCGTTGGACGGGTCGCCGTTAAAGAAGCGATCGGTCATCACGAAATAGATGATCTCGTCGCGCGGCGACCGGTCGGCGACATCGCCATTGTCCGGTAATGCGACGACGCCTTCGGGCACGAGCGTGCCGCCGATTTCGCCGGCCGGGAATGCCGATGTAGAAACGACTAATTCCAGCGTGCCGTCGAGATAAGCCTGTAGTGCAGCCGCGCTCAGCACCGTGCCGTCGGGCACCACCCACACAGACGGGTCCGCAGCATCGCGTCGCAACGTCACCAGCAGGGCGCCGTCGAGCCGCAGGACGACTGCGGTCGCCTCGATGCCCGCCAGCCGCACGCTGCCGGCCAATGCACCCGTATTGTCATCGAGGGTGAACTCGCCCAACCCACTGCCAAAGCTGTCTACCGCGGCGTCGAGGTTAAAGCCGCTGAGCAACGCTTCCGCGGTTTTCTGTTCGCCCGGCGGCGGCGTGACATCGGTCACCGGGGTGAATACGAAATCGTCGACGGATACCAGCGCCGTGTTCGCGACATCGCCGCCGCTGTTTTCCACCTCGATGCGGCTGATGCCGGATTCCTCCGGACCACGCGCAAGGCTGACCTCGCTGAATACGTTGCTGCCGCTGACCGCCATGAGCTGGATGTCGTCGCCGTCGAAGACCCGGAGTTGCCCACCGGTGCGTTCCGAGGCAGACACGGTGAGGTTCGCCAGCGGCGCCGGAATCGACGAGGCGTCGACAATTTCCAGCGTCCAGCGATAGCAGCCGGCCTCCTCCACCGTCAAAACGGAGTTGGGGCCGCCGTCGGGCACGACGCCTGCCACGGTGTACTCGATTCCCGGAACGAAGACCTGGGTGGAATCGCCGTATTCGACGCGAGTCCAGTCGGCGTCGGCAATCTTGAACTCGAAAGTTCCGGCAGCCATTTCGAACTCGGCCTCGTAAACACCGTTGCCGGTATTTACAAAAAGGTACGGTGGTGCGGGCGCGGGGTTGTTGGCCCAGTCGTTAAAACCACCGCGGGCGTAAATGGTGCCGCCAAAGGCCTCGGTGTTGTCGAACCCGAGATCGGCGATCCCACACGCCTGCCCGTTTCGTGTGACCGGCAGTTCCTGCATGAAGTGCAACGTGACCGACTCGGCCGGCGTTTCGAAACTGATCAGGCCAGTCGCACCCGGTGCAACATGCCAGGCCTGGCTGCCGCTGCGGACCGGACCCCCGCCGCCGGCCCGCCCACCGCTGAACGTGACCGTTTCGGGTGAGACTCCGAGCACAAACGTGCCGCTGCCGTCGGGACTGATTTCGCCCGCTTCGAACCCGGTCGCACCGGGATCGGGTGCCGGCGGAACCGGCGGTGGCACGACCGGGGGTTGTACCGGCGGCGGCGCACTGCCACCCCCGCCACCGCCACAGGCGCCGAGTGCCAGCAGGAGGCAAAACAGTGCTGCGCGACCCTGGCCGCCTGGTCGAATCATCCGGATGCCTCGCCGGGTCCCTCTGTAATGGTTATCGGGACCGCTTGATAGAAACAGGTGTCAGTATTGTGCCGTAGCCGGCCGAAAACCGCATTTTAGCCAAACTATTACTTTAATAATGTCTTATAAACTATTAAAAAATTTATATTTTATGCCTTCGGACTTCAGGAAAAGACGGGCGCCGCCGATAACTCGTTGGCAAGCCTTTCCATTTTGCGGAGACCCCCATGCTCGTTGCCGACGTCTTCGAAGAAATCCAGAAGGACTTCGATTCAGACGAACTCACACTGCCGAGTCTGCCCGATATCGCGTTACGGGTGCACAAGGCTGCCGCGAATCCCAACTGCACGTTCGACTCCATCGGCCGGGTCCTGAAAAGTGACGCCGCACTGTCAGCACACCTGGTGCGGATGGCCAACAGTCCCCGTTACATGAGTCGCTTCCCGGCCACCAACGTGAGGATGGCGGTCCACCGCATCGGGGTACCCGGGGTACGGACATTCGCGACCAGCTTTGCGTTGAAAAACCTGTTCCACAGCTACAACAAGGGACTCAATCGCCTTTTCCGCGAAGTCTGGGAAGACAGCTGCGAAATTTCCGCGATTACTGCAGTGCTGGCAACATTCTGCGCCGGGTTCGATCCCGACGACGCCCTGCTCGCCGGCCTGCTGCAGGACGTCGGCATCGTGGTCCTGCTCGGTCAGCTCGCGGAGCGCGGGGATGACCTGGCCGACGTCAATGCGCTGCGCAGCGAACTGGACGAGTGGGCGCCACGCATCGGCGTGCGGCTGCTGGAAAGCTGGGAGTTCGACCAGCGCTATCTCGACGTGGCCGGCTCGCGGCACGACTGGCGGCGTGAAGGAAGCGACAAAGCGGACCTGGCAGACCTGGTCACACTCGCGCGCATGCATCGGTACATTATTAGCGGCCGCCGTGATTTGTGCCCACAGATTGACTCGGTGCCCGCCTACCGCAAGCTCCCGGTCGGCCAGCTGACGGCGGAAACGAGCCTTAAAATCCTGGCCGAGGCGAATGAAGAGATCGAGAAGATCCGCGCGATGCTGCGCGACTGAGTGCCTGGCATCTCGCCAGGCACTTCAGGCGAAGCGCAATCGAGGTACCCCTGGAATCAGCGAAGGACTGTCCGCCTAGGCGATAGTGTGAGGCGTGGCATCCACGGTATGCAGCATCCCACCGCAGTGCGGGCAGGTCGGCACGGCCGATCCACGTAGCTGGTTGCGTTCGCCCACCAGGATGTAGCGGGCCCGGTCAACACTCAGGCCGAGATTCAGGCGTGTTTCTTCGAGCTCGCTTTCTTCCTCGCGGGAAATTTCGCCGTCAGCCAGCGCACGATCGACGACCTGGCGATAGAGATCTTCGCGCAACCGAATCTGCTCCGAAAACGCCGAGGCGAGTATACCGGCGGGCAGCGCCACCATGCCGACACCCATCACGGTAATCCCGGCACCGAAGGTCTTGCCCCACGAGGTGATCGGGGTGACATCGCCATAGCCAACCGTGGTCAGCGTCGAAAACGCCCACCACATCGCGGCCGGTATATGAGCAAAGGCAACGGGCTGTGCTTCATGTTCAAACAGGTACATGCCGCAGGCCGCCAGCGTCATGAGAATCATCATGACGATGAACACCGCCCCCAGCGTTCGGGCATTGTCGCGCAGCACCACCAGCAGCAGCGTCATCGTGTGGGAGTAGCGGGTAATCTTGAACATCCGCAGCAGCCGCAGCGCCCGCAGGAAGCGCAGGTCCAGCCCGCCGAACAGGCCAAGCTGCAGCATGTAGAAAGGCGCAAACGCCACGAAATCGACGACGGCGGATGGCGAACGCGCCCACGCCAGCCGACAGCCCAGCGGGCTCAGGCCACGTTTCTGCAGCCGGCGTTTCTCCGGCGCCACCCACAATCGCAGCAGGTACTCGGCCGTGAAAATGATGACCGAGAACACTTCGAAGGCAAAGAAGAACTCGCGGTAATGCTGGTAGATAACATCCATCGACTCCAGCATCACCGCCGCGACGTTCGCCGCGATCAGCGTGATCAACAGGATATCGAAAATCACCCGGTGCCGGTCCCCGGGAATCGTGAGGTTGAGCACCTCGTGCAGTCGTCTTCGATAACCTTTCATCGGCCCACCGCCGGGCCTGCCCGGCCTCGGCAAATCTCTGACATCACTCAAGATGTCGGCCGATCGAGGCATTTCTTGACTGCCTGGCGGCAGGGTAGCCGGCTGTCCGGCGTTACCGCGCTCACCAGCGCCGGAACGCGGGCACCGACCCGGTAGGCCTGACCGTGCTCTACGCGCCTGGATCCCTCGCGTCGGCCCGGTACTGATCAACTACACTTGGAGAAACAACGAGGACACCGGCGCGAATCGACGGGACTACCTGCTGCTGGGCGTCGCACAAGAACAACACCATGATCAGAAAGACCTGCCTGTCCCGACCCATCCGAATCACTCTGGCTGCCGCACTTCTGCTTGCTGCCGCGACAGCCTATCCCGCTGCACCGGAAAGCCTGGTCGACTTCAGCGCCCTGCCCGATTCCGGTCAGCTGTTCCCCAGACTAGCGGCGGACTCGCGGGGCTTTGGTGGCCACGCCAGCGTTCCGGTTGCCGGCATCGTGGGCAAAGCAGGTTACGAGCATGTCGTCCTCGAAATTCGTCGCGACGATCAACGCCAGGCGTTGATGACACACAGGCTTACGGCGTCTGCCACCCAGTCCACGTTCAGTTTTATGCCCGCCATCGAGGCAGGCCTGTTCGACTACCGTTTCCTGGTTCATCTCGAGCGCGAAGGGCGCTGGACGACGGTGGCCGACCGCGGCGGCATCGTCGCCGGTGACGTCTACCTGGTCCAGGGCCAGTCCAATGCGGTCGCCGGCGACTATCACTTCGAGCAACTCGCCAATGCAGAACTGCAGCGACCCTGGATACGCAGCTTCGGAACCGGCTCGACGGTTCCCGGGGCGGTGGCAGCCGACCTCAGCTGGTACCTGGCGGACGGCGAAAGTTTCAATGACAGCGGCTCGGTGGGTTCCTGGGCGCTGCGCATGGCGCAGCTGCTGTCGCAGAGCTTCCAGGTGCCAGTCGCAATCCTCAATGGCGCGGTCGGCGGAACCGCCATCAGCTATCACCGCCGCGACGATGCCGACCCCGACAACCTCGACACTAATTACGGCCGGCTGCTGTACCGCGCGACCGCGGCAGGGGTGCGGGAACAGGCCCGCGCCATCATCTGGTACCAGGGCGAATCGGATGCCGCCAATACCGGACCGTGGGCCCAGGACTTCGGCGGCCTGGTGAGCGACTGGCGGCAGGACTACCCGGCCATTCAGAAGGTGTATGTCTTCCAGCTCCGGAACAGTTGCGGCCTGGCGACTCTGGAAATGCAAAATCTCCAGCGCCTGCTGCCGGACTTCCTGCCGCTGGTGACAACGCTCTCTACGACTGCCGCACCGGGCCACGACTTTTGTCACTTCCGCTACGAAGGCTACCGGCAAATGGGCACACAGCTGGCCCGCGTCATGGCGCGCGACCTGTTCGGTGGGCCGGCCCTGCCAAACCTCGACCCGCCAAACGTGGACTACGCCTACTTCAGCACGCCACAGCGCGACGAGTTGACCCTGGTTTTTCGCGACCCCGACGACACCCTCGTGCTGGAATCCGGTGCCGAGGTCGATTTCTCGCTGAGCGACGGCACCGCGGTCGTCTCCGGCCAGTTGGCCGGTAACCGGCTGGTTCTGCAGCTAAACAGCCCGAGCCAGGCGCTGTGGGTCGATCACACCGGCCACGCCTTTGACGGGCCGTCGCTGCGAAACGCGCTGGGCGTCGGAGCACTGGTTTTCCGCGTCCCGATCCAGGCCGCCGGACCGGCGACCGTGGGAGCCATCGACTGAGACACGGCGGCCGGGACAGCCGCCAGTATTCTCGCGACAAAGACCATGAATCCGCACCTTGAAAATGGAAGAAGGAAATCGATGATGAGCGAAATGACCACCCCGGGGCAGACGCGCGTGCACCGGCTCCGGAACGGGATTGCCGGCGGCAAACGCCGTCGTCGTGTCGTCACAGTGCTCATTCTCACCAGCCTGGCGTCAGCGGTCCTGACCACCGGCTGCTCAAACAGCGCGACAACCCGGGTGGCCAGCGAAGCATCCGCGATGGGTGATACGTTGCCGTTACCCAGACGCCTCGCGTTCATGACCGGGCACGTCAAGGCAGGGCTCGCGCTGTACCGGGCCGGCGACCCGGCCGCCGCAGCACCGCACCTGCTCCATCCTGTCTCGGAAACCCATGCCGCGGAACGCGAGGGACTCGACGCACTCGGTCTCGACAGCGGGCTGTTCGAGGCGGTTTCCGCTGCACTCGAGGCCGGCCACCCGGCGACAGAAATCGAACCGTTGCTCGTCGCCGCTGAGGCCAATCTCGCGATGCTGGCCGACCGCGCAGGTGGAGACGCAACCGACATCATCCGCTACCTGATGGCGACGCTCGGCAAGGAATACGCGATCGGCGTGCAGGACGGCCGCGTCACGGATCCGGGTGAATACCAGGATGCCTTCGGTTTTGCGACCGTGGCGCTGGAGCGCGCGCGGGCGACGACGCCGGTCGATCGTCGGTTGATCGCCGAGCTCCAGGCCCTCGTGGCGCTGTGGCCCGACGGGCCGATTCCGCCGCCGGCGCCAACCAGCCCGGCCCAGGTCGATGCCCAGGTCGAGCGGGTACTGAAGGCCTTGTGAGTAAGCTATTTAACCGGATCGGCAGCGCATCTCGAGGCACACGCTGCACTTTTTGTTCGCGACCCGGAATAGTGATTAATAAAAAAGCCGGCCTGATGGCCGGCTTTTTATTGAAATGGCGTCCCCAAGGGGATTCGAACCCCTGTTGCCGCCGTGAAAGGGCGGAGTCCTAGGCCTCTAGACGATGGGGACGCACAGGAACTGAAACTGGTGGAGCTAGGCGGGATCGAACCGCCGACCTCTTGCATGCCATGCAAGCGCTCTCCCAGCTGAGCTATAGCCCCACGCAGACCGCGCAATCTACCCAGCCCCCGGCGGCCTGTCAATCGGTTGTGGCACCGCGGCATCCTGACCAGCCCGTGCCGGGCTGAAATGCTGCCCACCCGGTGGGCGGACAGCCCGATCGGCCCGCCGGTAGTCGCTTCCGCGCCGTCAGTCAATCGATGGCGGATCAGCCCTCGGCGGGCCAGATCATCCGGCCGCTGCCCGGCGGTACGACCTCGTCGATGAGCTGCAGCTCGCCGGGGGTCAGTAGGTCCATCCGGCCGGCCGCCGCGTTACTGCCGGCCTGGGCGCGGTTCCGCGCACCGGGTATGACCGTGCTGACGGCCTCGTTGGCCAGCACGAACCGCAGGGCGGTCTGCGCCAGCGTCCGCCCGCCCGTTGCCAGCGGCCGCAGCCGCTCCACGGTGTCGAGGTCTTTGCGGAATTGCCGGTGCTGGTCGGGATCGTCGATCCAGGCCCGCCGGAAGTCGTCAGCGGCAAACTTGTCGTTGCCGGTGAACTTGCCGGTCAGCAGGCCCATGCCGAGGGCTCCGCGCACGATGACTCCCACACCGTGTTCGCGGCAGTACGGCAACACTTCCCGCTCGGCATCACGGTTCAGGATCGAGTAGTCAATCTGCAACGTGTCGGCGCCGGCCTTCGCAAACGTCTTCACCAGGCCCAGTCCGCTGGTCGAGCAGCCC
>JAHEKH010000095.1 GCA_024638445.1 Gammaproteobacteria bacterium
TGGCGGCCGGAACGCTGTGATGCACCTGCTGGAACGGTTGCTCAGCCGGCCCGATCTCGAAGTCGTGTGTGTGCGACAGTGAACCATTCAAAAAGACCTGCAGCTGGTAGTCGCCCTGCGGCTGACCAGCAAGCGAACGGTTCCAGATCCAGTAGGTGTGCCGGGAATCGGCCGGCATGCCAATCTGGAACGATGCGATTTCCAGCGTGGAAGCGACATCGATAATAAATAACTCGATATCATCGCCAACGTCGCCACCGGCGATGGACAGCCCGGTACCCAGCGTTCCGTCTTCCGGTACCACGGTGGCATTCGGGAGCGGATCCTTGATCATGTCGACATCGGCGATCGCCATGTCGTAGATCGTCGCATCCATGAAACCCAGCGGCGTATCGTAGGGCGGCGGGCTATCCCACAGGCCGTCGGCAAACGGTGAGCGGACGATGCCATCAGGATCGTGGGTCTCCAGGTGCAGGTGCGGTGCCGTCGAGCAACCGGAGCTGCCCACCACGCCCAGCGTGTCACCGGGGTCGACGATATCGCCGACAGCTACGACCACCGAGTTCTGCTTCAGGTGGTGATAAATGGTCTTCCAGCCGTTCGGGTGCCCGACAGTGACAAAATTACTGTCGCTATTACTGCTGTCGATGCAGGTCGTGTTGCGGTCGAAATTACCGTCTTCGACGTCGAGCACCGTACCCTGCGTGACGGCCAGGATGGGGAAGTCGGCATCCATCTCGCGGAAAGTCGGCACATCGATATCGACACCGCGATGCCCGTCATAGGTCTTGGTGCCGCCGTTGTAATCCAGAAATCCGGGTCCGGCCTGCAGGTCGACATAGTTGCTGATCACCCAGTCGCTGGCATCGTTGCCGGGCATGGGCCAGGCAAAGACCTGTCTCGGCTCGGGGCAGGGGATCGAGCCGGCGCAGGACATGCCGGACGGTCCGGGCGGTCCGAAGAAGAGTTCCTCCATCACCAGCAGGTCCAGGAAGTTGATTGATCCGTCGTTGTTGAAATCGGCATGCGGGTTCCAGGACGGACTTGCCGGGTTGGAGAAGAACGCCGCCTCCATTTGTGCCAGGTCAGGGAAAGTGACGAAGCCGCTATCGTCCAGATCGGCGTCGCAGATATTGCCATAGCCATCGCCGTTGGAGTCGTACTGGTCCGCATTCGGCGTGTCCAGGCAGTTGTCGGCGAAATCCGGGATGCCGTCAGTATCGGTGTCCAGCTCGCCGGCGAAAGCGGCGGCAGGTAATACCGCCAGCAGGCAGGCCAGCAGAGCGAGTGTCGGGATAGCAGAGGGGCGGGCCGGTTTCTTCATGATATTCCCAGCAGTCGGACCAGGCGGTCCGGGTAGTTAATTTGTCTTAACTATAGACAGTGCGCGGCCGCACTGTGGCGCCTGGCGCGGCGCCCGGACTGGCAGGAAAACCAGCATAATTGATATTGATCAGATAGTTACACCCTTAATCTAGAATTCTGCCGAGGTATTGGCAGCGGAATTTCGGCGCGAAATGCTGCGGCGGAGCAGGAGCCCCAGCACCGGCAGCCACAGGCCGACGCTGCCACCGCCACCGCTGGAGTGCGAGACGGCCGGGGACGGGGTGCTGACGATACCGATATCGCGGCCGCCGTCCTCCAGCGGCAGGGCCGCCAGCGCCGGGCTGTCATAGGAACCAAAGCTGGCAACCGGGTAGTCGCTGGGGTACTCGTAGAGCTCGATCAGCACGTCGTAATAACCGGTCGGGTAGCCGTCGACCAGGTCGGTACGGACCAGGTAGTCGTCGATGCCGCTGGCGCCGATCAGGGTGAACACGTCGGTGGTGTAGTACAGCACCCATGGACCGCCCTCCAGGCTGAGGTACAGGCGGGCGTAAACGTCGGCCGAGAAGTAATGCGTATCAGCGTCGAACGTCACGTCGATGCCGGAGAAAAAGCCGTCGTAATCGCGATCGAAATACACCCGCGCACGGGCATCGTAGATCCAGTAATCCGGGCTCAGCGACTGGCTCTGCACGCCGGTGCGTAGCTTCGTGGCCGCCGCGCCGTCGGCCAGGTACTTGTCGGGCACTGTTTTGTCATTGGCCGGCACCTTGAAAACCAGCGCGTCGGCAGGATCGTGTCCGTTCAAAAGGTGCCCCGCAGACGAAGAGACTCGCTCGCTATCGGCGCCCAGGACCGGTGCGGCCAGGCCAAAGCTGAACAGGATGAATGCGGTAGCAGCAGACAGGTAAGGGATCTTGCGGGTCATAGCGTTTCCTCGCGATGCAGTTCGACATCGTGAGGCTATTAAGACCCGGCCGTGCTGAATCCACGCTGAACCTTCGCCGGTTAAACGCGTTACAACGTCTGCCCGTTGCGTTCGTTCAGCATTGATTCATTTAACTCATCGACGGAACGGCACCCCATCAGGATCATGTCGCGCTGCATTTCGTCACGCAGTCGCTCCATTGCGCGCCGCACGCCCGCGCTGCCACCGGCCGCCAGGGCGTAGAGATAAAGCCGCCCGCCCGAGCAGGCCGTGGCGCCGCGGGCCAGCGCCTTGAGCACGTGGGTGCCGCGGCGGATGCCGCCGTCGAGAATAATCTCGATCTGCCCGCCGACCGCGTCGGCAATAGCCGCCAGCTGATCGAAGGGCGCCCGGGAGCCGTCGAGCTGTCTGCCACCGTGGTTGGACACGATAATGGCGGTCGCGCCGATGTCGACACAGCGTTTCGCGTCGTCCACCGACATCACGCCTTTCACCGCAAACGGTCCGCCCCACAGCTGCCGCATTTCCGCCGCATCGTCCCAGCTGATGGAGCGTTTCATCTGGGTGTCGAGGTATTCCACGACCGAGGCCGCAATCGTCGAACCGGTCTCGATGTAGTGCGACACGTTGGGCAGGTCGAATTTCTCTCGCAGCAGGTAGTTGAACGACCATTGCGGGTGCAGGGCGAAGCTCAGCAGGCTGGCGGCGGTCAGTTTCGGCGGTGTGGTGAAGCCGTAGTGATAATCGCGCTCCCGGTTGCCGGCGACAATGGCGTCGACCGTCAGCGCCAGCGCGTCGAAGTGGTTGGCCCGGCAGCGTTCGATCAGGTCGGCGGTCAGGGCCGCATCCTTGTGCACGTAGATCTGGAACAGCTTCGGGGCCTTGTGTCGGCCCAGCTCCTCGATGCTGCGGGTGCCCAGGGTCGATACGCCGAACATCGTGCCCATCTCCTCGGCGACCGCGGCAATGGCCCGTTCGCCCTCGTGGTGGAACAGGCGCTGCATGGCGGTGGGGGAGAAAAACAGCGGTAGCTGAAGCTGCTGGCCGAGTACCGTCGTCGACAGGTCAGCCTGCTCGGCACCAGTCAGCACGTTGGGCACCAGGTCTGCGGTGTCAAAAGCAGCCGTGTTGCGGTTCAGCGTGCTTTCGTCGTCGGCCCCGCCGTCGATGTAATGGAAAATCGGCGCCGGCAGACGCTTCTTCGCGAGGCGGCGAAAATCCGCCGTGTTATAGCAATCTTTGATCCGCACCGCCGGAGTTTAGCGCATGTGTAATTCACAGGCGTTGGGGATTCCCCTGAGCCTTTTCTAAATGTGCTTGAAGACCGCGTCTATCATTTCCCGCGCGTCGCCGAACAGCATGCGGGTGTTGTCCTTGAAGAAAAGCGGGTTCTGCACGCCGGCATAGCCAGTTGCCATCGAGCGCTTCATCACCACGGTGGTCTGGGCGTTCCAGACCTCCAGTACCGGCATGCCCGCAATGGGGCCCTCCGGGTCTTCGAGCGCCGACGGGTTGACGATATCGTTGGCGCCAATCACCAGCACCACGTCGGTGTCGGGGAAATCATCGTTGATCTCGTCCATCTCCAGCACGATGTCGTACGGCACCTTCGCCTCGGCGAGCAGCACGTTCATGTGCCCGGGCATCCGGCCGGCAACCGGGTGGATGGCAAAACGTACGTTGACGCCCTGGTTGCGCAGCGCCTGCGTCATTTCCGATACCGGGTGCTGGGCGTGGGCGACGGCCATGCCGTAGCCGGGAACAATGACGACGTTCTGCGAGCCGGTCAGCATCTCGGCGACTTCTTCTGCCGATACCGGCTGGACCTCGCCGTCTTCCGTGCCGGCCGAGACCGTCCCGACGCCGCCGAAGCCACCCATGATCACCGCAAAGAAGTTGCGGTTCATGGCCCGGCACATGATGTAGCTGAGGATGGCGCCGGAAGAACCGACCAGCGCGCCGGTGACGATCAGCAGGTCGTTGGACAGCATGAAACCGGCCGCGGCGGCGGCCCAGCCCGAGTAGCTGTTGAGCATGGAGATCACGACCGGCATGTCGGCTCCGCCGATGGCCATCACCATGTGTACGCCAAAAGCAAATGCCAGTCCCGTCATGATCAGCAGCGGCACCAGCCCGGTATCGACCTCGTGCGCCCCGACAAATACGACACCCAGCCAGATGCAGGACAAACCAATCGCCAGGTTCAGCCAGTGGCGGCCAGGCAGGATCAGCGGTTTGCTGCCGATCACGCCTTGCAGCTTGCCGAAGGCGATGACTGAGCCGGTAAAGGTCACCGCGCCGATGAGCACTCCGATATAGATCTCGACCTCGTGGATGGTTTTCTCCACGCCGGTCATCTGCACGGCCGGATCGATGTAGTTGGCGAAACCGACCAGCACCGCGGCGAGACCGACAAAGCTGTGCATGATGGCCACCAGTTGCGGCATCGCCGTCATCTCGACCCGCGATGCGACCGCCCAGCCGGCGGCACCGCCGACGAGTACCGCGACGGCAATCCAGGCATAGCCGCCGACCTGGCCGCTGAACACGGTTGCGACGATGGCCAGGGCCATACCCGCCATGCCGTAAAGATTGCCGCGCCGCGAAGTCTCCTGGTTGCTCAGGCCACCGAGACTGAGAATGAACAGGATGCTGGCGCAGATATAGCTGGCTGTGACCATGCCGCTCATTCGGATTTCTCCTTGCGGAACATGGTCAGCATTCGCTGGGTGACCAGGAAGCCGCCCGCGATATTGATGCTGGCTATCAGGACCGCGATAAACGACAGGATCACGACCCACGGCGTATCGCTGCCGATCTGCAGCAGCGCACCGATGACGATGATCCCGCTGATCGCATTGGTTACGCTCATCAGCGGGGTATGCAGTGCCGGTGTTACCGCCCAGATCACCTGCCAGCCGACAAACACCGCCAGCACGAATACCGTCAGGTGGGCCATGAAAGACGGCGGTGCGACCGTACCCAGGCCCAGCAGTAACGCGAGAATCACGCCCAGTCCCGCGAGCGATGCCAGTCCGCGCTTGCGCTTGTCAGGCTCGGGCGCTACCGGTTTGGCCGGTGCTGGCGCCTTGGCCGGCGCGGCGGAGAGTTTTGGCGCGGGCGGTGGCCAGGTGACCTTGCCCCCGCGAATAACCGTGGTCCCGCGGATCACCTCGTCTTCCATATCGATGGTGGCAACGCCGTCTTTCCCGGGCGTCATGTCGGCGAGCAGGTTATACAGGTTGGTAGCGTAGAGCTGGCTCGACTGCGTCGGCAGCCGGCTCGGCAGGTCGGTGTAGCCGATAATCGTTACGCCGTGCTCGACGGTGACTTCACCGGGACGGGTCAGCTCGCAGTTGCCGCCCTGTTCGGCGGCCAGGTCGACGATGACGCTGCCGTCGCGCATCGATTCGACCATGTCGGCCAGGATCAGGCGAGGCGAGGGTTTGCCCGGGATCAGTGCCGTGGTGACGATGATGTCGATTTCTTTCGCCTGCTCCCGGAACAGCGCCATCTCGGCGTCGATGAACTCCTTGCTCATCACCTTGGCGTAACCGCCTTCGCCGCCGCCTTCTTCCTCGAACTCGAGCTCGAGAAATTCCGCCCCCATGCTCTGCACCTGTTCGCGAACCTCGGGCCGGGTGTCGAAGGCGCGAACGATGGCGCCGAGACTGCCGGCGGCACCGATAGCCGCCAGACCGGCAACGCCGGCGCCGATGACCATGACCTTGGCCGGTTGCACCTTGCCCGCGGCGGTTACCTGGCCGGTAAAAAATCGCCCGAAGTGCGAGGCGGCCTCGACCACGGCGCGATAGCCGGCGATGTTGGCCATCGACGACAGTGCGTCGAGTTTCTGGGCGCGCGAGATTCGGGGGACCGAGTCCATCGCCAGGACGTTGCCGCCGCGTGCGGCAAGGCGTTCGAGCAGGTCCGGGTTTTGCCCGGGCCAGATAAAGCTGATCAGCGTCGATTCCGGGCGCAGCAGTTCGATCTCGTCAAGCTGCAGTTCGGGGTGCACCTCGGGAGCGCGGACTTTCAGGATAATGTCGCTCTGTGCCCAGAGCGTTCGGGCGTCCGGGAGAATGGTCGCTCCGCTGTCCCGGTATGCCTCGTCACTGAAACTGGCGGCTGCGCCGGCGCCGGCCTCGACGCCGACCTCGTAGCCCAGCTTGAGCAGGCGGCCGACCACCTCGGGCGTCGTGGCTACACGCCGCTCGCCCGGGTGAACCTCGCGCGGTACCCCGATCTTCATATCTCGCTCCCCAACGATGATTGGCGGCCCGATGCTGCCGTCAAGCCGACAATCCTACCGCCGGACTCAAGTTTGGGCCAGACGTGCCGACTATTTCGTCTGGGGGCCCGCTCATGAACGAACGCAGGAACTACTACCGGATACTCGGCGTACAGCCGGATGCGCCAGCCAAGGTCATCCGAGGCGCCTATCGCACGCTGATGCAGAAGCTCCAGGTGCACCCGGACCTCGGCGGCGAGGTGCGCAATGCCGCCACGGTCAATGCCGCCTGGCATGTGCTTCGGCATCCTTCGCGCCGGGCTGACTATGACCGCTGGTTGCTGGAGGAATACGATATTCGCGATCTCGCCGGCGCCACGCCGGCACCGACAGCCCGGCAACAGGGCAACCGCCGCAACTATTACCGGGTCCTTGGCGTGCAGCCCGATGCGCCCCTGGCGCTGATCCAGTCGGCCTACCGGATCATGTCACGAACGGCACCGGAGAAGGGCATGCTCCTGAACGAAGCCTACGACGTGCTCAGCGACGGCAAGCGGAGGCGGCAGTACGACCGGTCGCTGGCCGTGGATGGCCACAGCAATGCGGCGCCGCCGAAGCCGCCGGTCTACAAGCCGGTAATCCTGCGCTATTGTGATTTTTGCAAGACCCCGCACAGCGGATATCCCCGGAGCGGCGACGAGCACACCTGCATCGAGTGCGGTAGCCCGCTGCAGCGGCCGGCGCCGGCACCTGCGCAGGGACAACGACAATTCGACCGGATGAGGCTGGGCGTGCAGGCGTCGCTGTATGAGTTCTGGCGCGGCCCGCAATACGCATGTCGCCTCGAAGAAGTCACACCGATTGGCGTTGCGTTGAGTTGCGAGCGTGCCCTGACCGTGGGACAGGTCATCAGGATCGGCGGCGAGGGTTTCGATGCCGTAGCGCGGGTCGTTCATACCAGCCCGAGAGGCGGCACCTACCACTGCGGCCTGGACGTGCTATCGGTAGCCTGGGATCACGCCGGGATGCTGGTAGACGCGCTGTCCTGACGGCCGGGCCACCCGGTTCCCTCGCGGGAAGAGGGCTGATCGTTGATCCCGCGCTCTTTTTACGGCGTATGTTAACCGTGCTTTCCGCAGGATTTCGGTTTGTCCGTATTGTCAGGGTGAAGTGTCGATGAAACGCTGGGCCATGGTGGGAGGATCATGGTCGCAGGAGTCTTGCAGCCGTCAGATTTGAGCGGGTTCGAGCCGGAGCCGGGCAACGATCTCTCGGCACCTGTGCAGAAAGCGCTGTTCCTGGCACGGCGACTGCAGAAGCGTGCCGCGGTGCTGCAGGCACCCGAGGAGCGCCGCCAGCAGGCCGAGTTGGACCGCATGATCCGCAATCCGGCGGACAAGGCCACGTTGACCCTGATGACCGACCAGGCATTTCGCGCCCACCGTGCGGCGCGCGCCGTCGATCAGTTGATCCACATCCTCGACGCCCAGGGTATCCCGCGTTTCTTCAGCCCCATCGAGCGCACGTTGCTGCGCGGATTCCAGTCGTTTGGCGGTTACCTGCCCGGTGTCGCTGTGCCGTTGATCAAGACGAACATGCGCAAGGAAACCGCCAACGTCATTCTGCCAGCCGAAACCGAAATCCTGACGGAGCATTTGCGTGAACGCGGCCGGTCGGGCCTGCGCATGAATGTCAATTTCCTGGGCGAGGCGCTGCTGGGCGAAACGGAAGCAAAGCGCCGGCTGCAACGCTACGTCGCGGCGCTGGAGCATCCTGATATCGAGTGCATTTCGGTTAAGATCTCGACGATCTATTCCCAGATCTCGGCGCTGGCCCGCACTCATTCGGTCAAAGTGCTCGCGGACCGGCTCGAGCGACTCTATCGGACCGCAGCCGCTAACGGTTACCGGCACCCGGATGGTTCAGTGTCGGACAAGTTCGTGTACCTCGACATGGAAGAGTATCGCGACATGGGTCTGACTGCCGCGGCGTTCATGCAGGCGCTCGATCGCGACGGTCTGGCCGGGGTGGCGGCCGGTATCGCGCTGCAGGCTTACATACCCGACTCCTTCCAGGTTCAGCAGGAGCTGGCCGCGTGGGCGCGCAGACGGGTTGAAGGCGGCGGCGCCCCGGTCACGTTGCGCATCGTCAAGGGCGCGAACATGGAAATGGAGCGCATCGATGCGTCGCTGCATGGCTGGCCGCAGGCGCCGTACAAGACCAAGCTGGAAACCGACGCCAACTACAAGCGCATGATTGATGATGCGCTGGCGATCGAAAACGCAGCGGCGTTGCGGGTTGGCATTGCCTCGCACAACCTGTTCGAACTCGCGTACGGACTGGTCGCGGCAATCGAGAACGACGCGCTGGACCGCGTGCAGTTCGAGATGCTCGAGGGCATGGCCAATAGCCAGCGCCGCGCGCTGGCCGAAATGAACGACAATTTGCTGCTGTATGCGCCGGCCAGCCGCCGCCAGGATTTAATTCACGCCATCGGTTACCTGATCCGCCGTCTCGATGAAAATACCGGCCCGGATAATTTTCTCTCGCATGCGTTCAGGCTCGAGGTTGGCGGCGACGACTGGAACCGGCTGGAGCGGCAGTTTATCGATTCGCTCGGGGCCATGGATACTGTCAGCAGCGCGCCAAGGCGCACCCAGGACCGGAATCTGCCACCGTCGCGGCCCGCAGCTAACGGTCTCGCATTGCAAGACTTCGTCAACGAGCCGGATACAGATTTTTCACTGCCGCACAACGTCCGCTGGGCTGAGCGGCTGATCGCCGACTGGCGTGAACGCTGCGGTGCCGCGGCAGCCGACATACCGCTGGTTATCGGCGGCGAAGAGCTGTTGGAGGATCTCGAAGTGCGCGACTGCCTCGATCCGTCGCGCCCCGGAGTGGTTGTCGGCCGTTATCGGCAGGCCGGGCCGGCACAGATCGAACGGGCGCTCGTCACCGCCGTCGCCGATGAGGGCGGCTGGCGCAGCCGTTCACAGACACAACGCTTCGAAGTCCTCGGCGAGGTTGCGCAACAATTGCGCCAGAACCGTGCTGTGCTGATGGGGGCAGCGTTGGCCGACGGCGGCAAGACCCTCGCCGAGTCCGACCCGGAAGTCTCCGAAGCGGTGGACTTTGTCGAGTTCTACCGGCGCTCGGCCGGCGCGACCTGCGAACTGGACGGCGTCGAAGCCAGGCCTGAGGGCGTAGTTGTTGTCGTCTCGCCCTGGAACTTCCCCATTGCGATTCCGTGCGGCGGGATCGCTGCGGCCCTGGCGGCCGGCAACACGGTAATCCTCAAGCCGGCGTCCGATACCGTGCTGGTTGCCTACGAGTTGTGCAAGGCTTTCTGGCGCGGCGGCGTTCCGCGGCGTGC
>JAHEKH010000096.1 GCA_024638445.1 Gammaproteobacteria bacterium
GGAATGTACCGGCTGCACCGGGCCGAAACTGCGGCGGTAGCGGGATGAGCCGCGTCATGGTCCTGCTGGGCTGCCTGGTCGGCACGGTAGCCGCTGCCGACGACGGTAGCTTCGACTGGTCCGGCTATTTCAATGTGGACGGCGTCGATGCCGGCCCGGCGGACACCGACTGGAGGCTGGGTTCGTTTCGGCTCCGGCCGCAGTACAGCGGCGATGGCTGGACCGCGGTGGCGCAATTCGATTTCAGCCGCAACAATCCTTTCGATGCGCCGCCCGGTGCGTTGCCCGGCGTCGTTTACGACGCGTTTGTGCGCCGGACTCTCGGCAGTTCGACGCTGACCGTCGGGCAGACCAAGGTGCCGGTGAGCATGGAGTTCTCCCTGTCGGGTGCCGCGCTGGACCTGCCGGTGCGTGGCCTGGAGAAAGGGCTGGATCTCGATCGTGCGGTGGGTGTGTTGTTGAGCGGTCGCAAGCGCTGGCGCGGCTGGGGTTACGACGTGGGTCTGTTCAGCCTGGCCGGACGCAGCGCCGCGACTCGCCACGTGTCGGGGCAGGCCGGCGATGCGTTTACCCTCGCCGGCCGCCTGCATTACGACAGCGGGCCCTGGCATGCCGAAGCGTCCGTCGGTCACGTGGGAGAAGCCGGTGGCGCTGGCAGCGCTGACTACACGGTCAGCGATATCGGGCTTCGTTTTGAAGAGGATGCCTGGACACTCAAGGCGGAGTGGATCGACGGCCGCAATGTTCGCGGTGTGTCCGGCAACGACGACCGGGCCTGGCTGGCGCATGCCGGCTATGCGGTGTCGCCGTGGCTGGAGCTGATCGTGCGGCTGCAGTCCGGACGCAGCGAACGCGCCGGGCAGACCACCCGGCTCGATAATCATTTCGTCGGCGCGGGTTTTTACTTTTATCGTGATTCGGCGGCGCAGCTGCGCCTGCGGCTCGGCCGGATGTCGGCGGACGGCGATACGGCCAGCTATACCGGGCTGCGCGGGTTTCGCGCCGATACCTGGCTGGCACAGCTGCAGGTTAAATACCAGCCAAAATAGAAAAGGCCGCGCAACGCGCGGCCCCTTTGAGCTCCCGGGCACCGGGTGGCTTCAGAGCTCTGAGCAGTCCAGCGCACTGTCGTCGTCCTTCAGACCCTCCAGCAGCCAGTCGTTAACGAAGCCGGCGTCGTTGTTCTTGCCGTTACCCTGCGGCATGCCGCAGTCTTCCGGGCCGTCCATTTCGTCGTCTGAGCACGAGCGGTGGAACTTCGATTCACCGATGAGATTTCCGGCGCTGTCCAAAATTTCCCAGAACACATCGTTGGGAGCATCGGCGGCGGTGAAGTCACCGGCGGTCACTTCGTCACCAATGAACAGGTCGCCGGACGCGAACACCAGGTCAGACCCGGGATCGCCCGCATAGGCGCGGATGTTGACCGGTTCGATCATGCCGTCCCAGATCATGGTCAGCTCGCGCAGCTTGCCGTCGCAATCGCCAAACGGATTGTTGCCGGGCTCGAAGCTGATCTCGCAGCCTTCCGCAAATACGACGGTCACGAGGATGTCGCCGGGCTGGGCATCTTTGTATTTCTCGTCGAACTTGATCTCCAGCGTTTCAGTGTCACCGGCATCGATCTGGCGATCGCTGCTGGCGCCGCTGAAGCTGTCGATCATCGCGCCGGGCGGTGCCACGTCTTCTTCGAAGATCCGGTCGCCGTCGAGCTTGATTTCGCGCAGCGCGCCAAACGGGTCCGGCCACTCGATGGAAATCGATTCAATCGTGGCTGTCCCGGCGCCGTTGTTCGAGAGATCCCACTTCAGGGCATCGTCCTTGAGTTCGAATCCGGCGCTGGCGACCACGCAGGGCGGCGGCGTTGCGACCGTGACCGGCGTAGCATCCATCACTTCGCAGGACACGCCGTCAACCATGGCTGACAGAGTGGCGACGCCATCGGTCGGTCCATCGATGAACGTGCTCGCAGTGCGGGTCGCTTCCTGGCCAGCCGCGAGGCTCGCGATCGGGGTGCCCGGCACTTCAGGCGGATTCAACGCCGTGTCGGTGATGAGCAGGTCGGTTGCCGTTCCCGGACCGGGGTTGCCCACGACATAGCGGAACTCGAGTTCCGAGCCAGCCTGGACGGTGCCCTGTTCCTCGTTGGTGAAACTCGTGACTTCCAGGCTGCCGTAGGCATCGCCCAGCGCGAGGGGCTGGGAGCAGGACGTGTGCAGGCGCAGGGTCTGCAGCAGGTTGCCGGCCGCATCGCGGATTTCGGCTTCGACCTCGCTGTCGAACTCATCGTTTCCGGCATTCGCGGCGATCGCGTCGATTACGGCGCCAGCCTCGACACCGGACAAGTCGGCGTAAATGTCGTTGTCATTGAAGATCACGATACTGACCGGTCCGCTGGCGGATCCGAAGTCCTCGCAGTCGAACTTGTCGTCTGACTGGTCATTGCTCGATGCCGCGCAATCGTTACCGGTGTAGCGGAACTGGATAGCGGTGGGCCGGTCGTCGCACAGGGCATTGCCCGGAGTCGGGATTTCGCAGCTTTCCGCGAATACCGGATCCGGGATCGTTACGTCATTGCCGTCGCGATCAATAAAGGCCTCGACCAGCCAGTTCGGCGACGGATCGCCCTTGGGATCGTTCAGCGGTGCCGGCTGACCGGCAACGACGGGCGCCGAGCAGCTGGTATGTATTTCTTCCTCTACGCCGTTGACAAAGATGCTGGTACGGGATCCGAGGTCCCGCTCTCCCGCGAACGTTGCATCGATGCTGAATCCGTTCTGGCCCGACAGGACCGCACCCGGGGCAAGGTCGAGGTCATAGCTGGCGCTGGCACCCGACGAACCGACAATTTCGACGGTGCTGATGCCGTCAAAACCCAGGCCGGTGTAACGCAGGCGCAGGGCAACGATCTTCCCGCTGCAGGCCAGGTCGGCGTCGGCCGGAAAGATCACCCGGCAGGTCTTGTCGAGGGTGAGGCTGCAGTCCGCGGGTGCCGCGATCCGGCCTATCGTTCCCTTGGCATCCCCAAAGAAGTCCGCGTCGAACGTCCCGTCAAATGTCGATTGCTCGCTGGTCAGTTCTACGCCGGCGCGGGTGCCGTAGTCGGCTGACAGCGTGCCACCGCTAACGGCGAACGTCAGTGTGTAGATATCCGTCGGTCCGTCCGAATTGATCACGGTAAACGACTCGATCTCGCCCTCCAGCAGGATTTCTCCGGCGCCCGTGACCTGCAGGTCCGGGCCCGCGGTTCCACCGGTCAGGGTTCCCGAATCGTCGATCGTGATCGCGATAGTCACCTGCGCCGGTTGTGCCAGCATCAGGGGAGGCGTCCCCGGACTGGTTTGCAGCGCGGAGGGAATCGAGAACACATCAAAGGTGTCGGTCGCGGCGTTGTAGGTCGTCAGGCCTTCGCCGCTGAAAAAGATGAGTGGGTGTTCGAGTTGTTGTGCCCCGGCATGAGCTACAGTCAACAGGAAAACGATCATGGCGCAGGCTGCGCGCCCGACTGGCTTGAGCATTGGTAAGTCCCGGTTTCGTTATAGTTTTTTGTCGTGGTTGCCTTGAGGCAACACAAATGAGCAATTCTTATTCAAACCGGAGTGTAGCGGAGAATTTCCGGCGGCATCGGCCGGACTGAACATAAGAGCCTGATTTTCAGACTCAATTTGACGATTTGCAACCATAATGCAATTGAGAATGATTTCTATTTACATCCCGTAGATTCGGTGACAGACTGTCACAGTCAACAGGAACTCCAGGGGGAGCTGGAATGCCCGTCAGAGAACAAAAAGAGCTGCCACTGCTGGCGGCCGTCGCGCTACTCACTGCTGCACCGGCGATAGCCGGTGACCCGGTCCGACTCGAGGAAGTGTCAATCCTCGGAGACCCCAGCCTGGTTCACACGATTCCCGGTTCCGCACACCTGCTGGACGAAGAACACCTCTCGCGTTTCGAGCAGTCCGACATCATGCGGGTGCTGATGGCCGTGCCGGGCGTTTACATCCAGGAAGAGGACGGTGCCGGCCTGCGGCCCAACATTGGCATTCGTGGTTCCGGGCTGGATCGCAGCAGCCGGATTGCGTTGCTCGAAGATGGTGTGCTGATCGCGCCCGCGCCGTATTCGGCGCCCGCCGCCTATTATTTCCCGTCACAACGACGGATGAGCAACATCGAAGTTCTTAAAGGGCCGGCATCGGTCAGGCTTGGCCCGAGAACGACCGGCGGCGCCATGAACATGGTCTCGACCTGGATACCGGATCAGCGTGCGGCCACCGCCGAGCTGCTGGCCGGGCAGGATGGCTTTGCCGAGGGCCACTTCTGGTATGGCGATGCCACCGCAAACGTCGGTTGGCTGCTGGAGACCGTGCAGCAGCGCAGCGACGGGTTCAAGGAACTAGATTCAGGCGGCGACACCGGTTTCGACATTCGCGATTACGTCGCAAAGCTGCGTTTCAACAATTCGACGGCCAGTAACTGGCACCAGGGCATCGAGCTGAAGCTGGGCTATACCGACCAGGTCTCGGACGAAACCTACCTGGGCCTGACCGACGCAGACTTCGACGCGAATCCCTACCGGCGCTATGCCGCTTCGCAGCTCGACCAGCTGCGCAGTACCCACAACCAGTACCAGGCCACCTATTTCCTGCGGCCGCGCGAGAAAGCATGGTCACTCGAGCTCACCGTCTACGATAACGATTTCACCAGGAACTGGTTCAAGCTGGACTCGGTGGACGGAATCAAGATCGGCAGCCTGCTGGAGTCACCCCAGGACTACAGCGACCAGATGGCCTGGGTGCGTGGCGAACTCGACAG
The DNA here is from genome assembly GCA_024638445.1 of Gammaproteobacteria bacterium. Lineage (GTDB taxonomy): Bacteria > Pseudomonadota > Gammaproteobacteria > Steroidobacterales > JABDKV01 > JABDJB01. Next base: position 4,813 of record JAHEKH010000096.1, read on the forward strand.
CCCGGACGATGCGCTGGTTCTGCGCAACAACAACCGCAGCTATTTTTCGCGCGGGGTGCAAACGAGCTTCGAAACCCGCATACAAACCGGTGGCGCCGCACACCAGCTGCAATTGGGATTGCGCCTGCACGAGGACGAGGTGGACCGTTTCCAGCATGACGACGCCTATGCGATTCGCGATGCCGGTCTCGTCCTGACGTCCGCCGGCACACCCGGATCGCAGTCCAACCGGGTCAGCGATTCGACCGTTCGCGCCGTGTTCCTCGAGGATCGCATTACGGCCGGTGCCTGGGAAGTAACGCCGGGCCTGAGACTGGAAAAGATCGATATGGTTCGCCGCGACTACTCGACGGCGGACGGCAAGCGTCTGGAGGGTCCGTCGCGGGTGCGGGAAAACTCGGTTGACGTTGTGATCCCGGGAGTCGGTGTCAGCTATTCACTCGATGGCGGCTGGTTGCTGCTCGGCGGCGCCCACCGCGGCTTCAACCCACCGTCGCCCGGAAGCTCAGCGAGCGAAGAGGAGAGCAGCAACTTCGAGTTTGGCGCGCGCTATCGCGGCGACACGATCGCCGCCGAGGCAATCGCTTTTTACAACGACTATGACAACCTGGTCGGCACCTGCACTGCCTCGACCGGCGGCTCCTGCACGGTGGGCGACCAGTTCGATGGCGGTGCGGCAATCGTGGCCGGCCTGGAATCGGTGGTGAGCTATGAATTCCGCCCGATCGAAAGTCGCGATATCCGGGTACCGCTGCGGCTGGCCTACACCTGGACTGCCACAGCCGAGTTCGACTCGTCGTTTTCCAGCGGCTTTGGGCCCTGGGGCGTGGTGGAGACCGGCGACGGCCTGCCCTATGTGCCCAAGCACCAGGCGCAGCTGTCGGCGGACCTGCTGGCGCAGCGCTGGCGAGCCGGACTGAACCTGTCCTATATCGGCGAAACCCGTTCGGAAGCGGGTCAGGGCGACATTCCCGCCGACGAGCTCATCGATTCTCACTGGGTCATGGATCTCGCGGCCGGCTTCAGCGTCAACGACCGTTTCGAGCTGTTTGGCCGGATCGACAATATCCTGGATAACAACTACGTCGTTGCCCGCCGGCCCGCAGGTCTGCGCCCCGGCAAGCCGCGTACGGCCGTAGTGGGTTTCCGCCTTGGACTCTAGGCTTTAAGGCCGACCAACCCAACGTAGGTAGTTCGGAGAGGCTGGCTAGCGCCGGTGAAACCGGCGCACGCCGGCCAGCCGGTCACGAAAATAGGGATTGTCGGTACGGCTGATGCTGACTTTTTTACCCGACGACGGGGCATGAACGAATCGTCCATCGCCGAGGTAAATCCCGTTGTGCGAGATGCGCCCGTCGATCCGGAAAAACAACACGTCGCCGACCTGCAGACCGGGCGGATCGAAGCGGGTCAGGGCAAACTGGGTTCGGGTCGTTCTCGGCAGTGTAATCCCGGCCTGGGCGTGGGCGTACTGCACCAGGCCGCTGCAATCGAAGCCACCCGGACTGTTCCCGCCGTAGCGATAGGGTGTACCGAGCAGGTCGAGCGCGGCCCGGGCGATCAGCTCGCCCTTGCCGGAATCTGCCGGCGTAGTGTCCGGACGGCTGCCGGGCTGGGTGGCACAGCCGGCGAGGGTACAGGCGAAGGCAACCAGCGTTGCGAACAGGCCGTTCCGGGACATGCCCGGATTGTACCGCTTCAGCGCAGCTGGGGCTCCAGGCTGGACAGGTAGTCGACGATTTGCACGGCTTCGTCGTCACTGATCCATTCCGGCGCCTTGAGCTGCATGCGCCGCACGAGCAGCGGCCAGGCCGGATCGAGCTGAGTCTCCAGGTACAGGTAGCTGCGTTCCAGCGGATGACAGCCGGCACAGCGCGCCCGGAATACGTCGGCCGGTCCGGTGTCGATAGCCGGGTGTTCCGGCCGTGCGACACCGCGGGCGCCGGCGCCGACAAACTCGATAATGGTCTCGGCATCATCGTCTGAGATCCACTCCGGCGCGCGCCGCTGCATGCGGTGGACGACCTGTTCGAACTGCTCGCTGCTCATGGTCTTGATAAAGGCACGTTGCACCGAGTGACAGAGCCCGCACTTTTCTTCGAACAGGTAACGTTCGTCGGTCATCGAGAGTATCTGGTTGACCTCCCAGCCGTGGTGGCGAAGAAAGCCGACGACTTCCGTGCGTTGCTTGGCGTCGAGCGATTCGACCGGACCCATGGCCTTGAGCCGGGCCAGCCAGTTTTCTCCGGAAAGGCCGGTATCGGTGGAGACATCGTGGCAGTTGCCACAGCTGCGCTCGAGTTCCAGGGCACCGAGGTCCAGCTCTTCACCAACTGCTTGCGCAGCGCACAACAAAGCGACCGCCGTAACGAGTGCTTTCATTGTGTTTCTCCAGGCTCTGATGACTCGCTAATTCTAGGAGCCGCCCGGCGGACGCTGTATCGGGACTTGTACGTAGGAGCGGCTCCCTGCTTTATTCGGGGATGAAGATGGAGATGGTTGCGTAACCCGGGATGTACTCCGCCGGGCTCTGCCGGACGGGGTAGGTATCGTTGGTCAGCCAGCGGCCGAGCAGGTTGACGTAGAAGGCATTGCCGAGCACACCGCTGTTGCCACCGGGCAGGATCGTCTGCGAGACGATAGAACCGGGTGCGGTACCCGGTTTGCCGACGTAGCGGCGCACCGGGCCGGACGAGAACATGAAGTCATCTGAGCTGTCGGCGCGCGCCGAGTGACTGGAGGCGTCGACTACGCCGAAGCCACCGTCGGTGGCGAGACCGGCCAGGTCGTCGAATGACGCCGGGAAATCCCCGCCTGCCGGTGGCGCACTGTAGGGCTCGCCCAGTTCCGCACTCAGGACGATGCGATGCAGCCGGCCCCAGCGGTAATCGTCCTGGTTCGATGACAGCGCAAAGGCCGCCTCGAAATCGGTTCCGGCCAGCAGGTCGAGCGCATCGCTGAGACTCTTGAGCAGCAGGTAGTCACGCTCTTCGGCCGGGTCGCTGACACCGTCGACCTGGAAAAAATCCAGTCCCGACGCGCCGACACCGCCATGGAGACCGAAATTATCCAGCAGGTGGCGCAGCGCTTTCATCGAGAACGAGCTGCCGGGCCGCGGCAGTCCGAATGGATCGATGGTGGCGTCGATCGTGTTGGCAATCGCCTGGCCGCGCCAGACCGAGTAAATCGTGGCGGCAATGCTGCTGGCAATTTCTTCAGCAGTCGGTTCGAGACGGGTGCCGTCGATGTCGCTGGCATCGTAGCCTTCGACAACCCCGGTCGGCGTCGAGTAGTCCCACGTCCGCAGGCGCTCGATAGCCTCGACGACGCGCGGATCGCCGGTAAAGGTTCCCGCGTGGCCGCCACCGCCGGCATTGTCGAATGCCGCGAGCAGGTGCGGCACCAGTGCTTCCGCATCCAGCAGGCGGACATCGGCCTGCACCTCCGCCAGGTCGGCCATGGTTACCGGGCCCTGGTCGATCTTGTCACGCAGGGCGTCCCGGATGCGGCCGGCCCGGGTGCCGATGGCGTAGCTGTAGTTGAGGTAATAGATGCCGCCACCGGGCCGCAGCTCGTTGAACGGATCGTTGTCGAGCGTGTTGCCCGCCGGATCGTTATTGGCGTTGACGTAGTAGCCGGCCGGCGGGTTGATGATCTGTGGTTGTTCCGAGTAGGGGAGTATTTCAAACGGTAAGGCCTGGTTGGGCTGCGGATTGCTCACGGGGGCCCACTCGTTGCCGCCGGTGCCGTCACGGATGAAGATCGGCAGCATGCCGTTGACTGCGCCGGCCTGCAGGTCTTCCCGCACCGGCACTTCGGCGCTGGTGAAATAGGCGGAATTGCCATCGATGTCCGCATAGGCGAAGTTCTGCGACCCGAAATCGAAAAACTCCAGGCCGGCCTGGAACTCCTCAATATTCGTGGCCTTGTTGAAGGCGTAAAAGGCCTCGAGCTCGCGTGTCGGACCGGTTCCCGTGTACTGGATGCTGAGACCCGTCAGCGAGGCAAAATCAGCCGAAATGATCGGCCCGTTGTTACGCCTTGGCACGACAAAATTCACCGGTGGAATGAATACGCCTTCGACCGTGCCGGAGGCAGGCGCGGTTTCCAGGTTATCGACCACGCCGTCATCGGGTGTGTTGTACAGGAACACCTCGGGAATCGAGATCATCGGCTCCAGCTTGCCGTTATGCACGGTGCTGAACAGCGAGGGCGAGTTCACGTCGAGGGCAAGTTCTTCCTCGTAGATGTCCGTGACATCGGTCGGGTTGGTAGTGGCCCCCCACATGATGTGCTCGTTCTGGCCGAGAACCACGTAGGGGATGCCGGGAAAGCTGCTGCCAATAGCGTTGATACCGTCGCGGGACAGAATGTGGTTCTGGTAGAAGGTGGAGGGCGTGTCCAGACCGAGATGTGGGTCGTTGGCCATCAACGGGCGGCCGCTCTTGGTCAGCTTGGCGTTGATGCCCCACTCGTTGCTCCCCATCGGCCGGAGATTCGGATCGACGGCGCGGCTGAGAAACGGCACCTTGCGGGCGCGCTCGAGATAGCTGCGCGCCAGCTCGCGGGCGGCGGGGCTGACGGGCAGCTCGCCCGTACGGAAACGCTGGCCGGCACGGGCCGGTCCCCGCCGCGGTTTTTGCGACAGGCTGGCATCGGGAATCGTCGATGCCGGGTCGAAGGGCGCGGCACGGAACAGGTCCTCGAAGTACAGGAGCTCGCCGTCGAAGCCTTCGGCGTCACCGGTTTCGACGTACGCCATGAAATCGTCGGTCGGACCCAGGTCCAGGTCGAATGACAACGAAAATGCGATGGCCTTGGCGATGACCAGGCAG
>JAHEKH010000018.1 GCA_024638445.1 Gammaproteobacteria bacterium
TGGGTATTGCGCGACGACGTGCTGCAGCGTATTGCCCACCAGCTGCCCCGCGACGAAAACCAGCTCTCGCAGGTCAAAGGGCTGCCAAAACCCGTCCTGCGGCGCCAGGCAAAAACGCTTTTGGACCTGATCCGGGAGGCCAGGGCCTGCGAGGATGCGCCACCGCCGCTCCCCGAACAGCTCAGCAACGAACAACGCAAGCTGGCCAGCCTGATGATGGAAACGGTGAGGGAGACGGCTGCCGAACGGGAGATCAGCGCGTCCACGCTGGCAACCCGGCGTGACGTCAACACGATTGTCCGTGGCGGAGAGGCGCTACCCCTGACCGGCTGGCGTGCCGAGGTTATCGGCTCGAAGCTGGAGTCGCTTAACGGCGGTCGCCAGGGCTGAATCCGGCGTCGAGCCCGCGCGCTGACAATCGCGGCTGGAAGCCGCTCCTGCGAGTCGCCTCGTTAGCGGACCAGGCTGGCCTGGGCCTGACCGTTATCGGCGGGAGCGACGTTTAGCGGCCTTCTTACGCCCCGCCTTTTTGGCGGCACGCTTCTTTGCCGGCTTCTTCTTCGCTACCTTCTTCTTCGCAACCTTCTTGCGAGCCGGCTTTTTCCTTACAGCCGTCTTGCGTTTTGCGGTTTTCTTCTTCGCGGTTTTCTTACGTGTTACCTTTTTCTTTCGACCCGTCGTCTTCCTGGAAGCCTTCTTCTTCGTCGCCTTCTTTTTGGCGGTCTTACGCCGCGTCGTCTTTTTCGCGGCTTTCTTCTTCGAAGCCTTCTTCTTCGTCGCTTTTTTCTTGCGCGTTGTTTTCTTTGCCTTCTTGCTGGCTACCTTTTTCCTGGCGACCTTCTTCCGGGACGCCTTTTCCCGCGTAGCCTTCTTGCGCGAAGTCTTCTTCTTCGCGACTTTTTTCTTCGCTGTTTTCTTTTTGGCTGCCTTCTTCCGGCTCACTTTTTTCTTCGTGGCCTTCTTCTTGGCGGCTTTTTTCTTCGCGACCTTCTTTTTCGCGACCTTCTTTTTCGCGACTTTCTTTTTCGAAGCTTTCTTTTTCGCGACCTTCTTGCTGGCCGCTTTTTTCCTGGCTACCTTCTTGGTCGTCTTTTTCGCGGCCGGTTTTTTCTTTGATTTAGCTGCCTTCTTCTCTGCGGCGGCACGAGCCTTGCTTGCCTCTTCCTCGGCTTTCTCCTGCTCCGCCTTGGCACGTGCGGCGGCTTCGGCCGCGGCCTTCTGCTCGGCGGCCTTGCGAATCTGGGCCCGGCGACGGCGCTGGTTTCGCAGCGGCTTGACGACTTCGAGGATGCGTTTGAAGACATCCTTCGGAGAGCCTACCGCGTCGACCCGGACCAGGAGGCCGTTGAATTCGTAGTAGGCAATGACCGGGCGGGTATGGCTCTCGTAGACCTTGAGCCGGTTGTTGATCGTGTCTTCGTTGTCGTCGGCCCGATGCTTCAGGCGGCCACCACAGCTATCGCACCGGTCTTCCAGGGAAGCCGGCGAGGTGAAAATATTGAAGACTTCGCCGCAGCTGGAGCAGGTCCGCCGACCCGTCAGGCGCTGCATCAGCGATTCGTAGTCGACCTCCATGAGCAGGGCACCATCGAGGGGTACGTCCAGCTCGTCGAGGACTTCGTCCAGCGCCTGGGCCTGGGAGATATTGCGAGGGAATCCGTCGAGAATGAAGCCCTTGGCCGCGTCTTTCTCGGCCAGGCGCTCGCGAATGATGCCCAGTACGATCTCGTCGGATACGAGGTTACCGGCATCCATGGCGTCACGCGCCAGGACCCCGTAGGTCGTCTCGGCCTCGACCGCCTCACGGAGGAGATCGCCGGTGGAGATCTGTGGAACCCCGAACTTGGTGACCAGCATCCTGGCCTGAGTGCCTTTGCCCGATCCGGGCGCCCCCAACAATACGAGCCGCATGTGCGCCCCTCCTCGCCTCTGAAATGGCCGGCGCGCCGGCGCCGGAGCGCGGTAAAGCTACAGGGTGCCCGGCGCCTCGTCAAACCGGTGAACGCTCAGCCGCTTTCCGCTATGCTCATGCGGCGCCGGAAATGATGAACCAGATGGGGGCCCAATGGCTGCAAGAAACCTTTTCTACGCCCAGAGCGGCGGTGTCACGTCCGTAATCAACGCCACCGCATGTGCGGTCATCGAAACGGCGCGGAAGCACAAAAACAAGATAAATAAGGTCTATGCCGGCCGCGACGGCATCATCGGCGCGCTGACCGAAGACCTGATCGATACCAGCAAGGACAGCCGTCATGCGATCGCCGCACTGCGGCATACCCCGGGCGGTGCCTTCGGTTCATGCCGCTACAAGCTCAAGGGTCTCGACGAGAACAAGGCCCAGTACGAACGGCTGATCGAGGTCTTCGCTGCGCACGATATTGGTTATTTTTTGTACAACGGCGGCGGCGATTCGATGGACACCGCCCACAAGGTCTCGCAGATCGGCCAGCGCCTCGGTCATCCGATTACCTGCGTCGGCGTCCCGAAGACGGTCGACAACGACCTGCCGCTGACCGACTGCTGCCCGGGTTTCGGCTCGGTAGCCAAGTATGTTGCCGTTTCCACCCGTGAGGCCGCGCTGGACGTATTATCGATGTCCCGGACTTCCACCAAGGTATTCGTGCTCGAGGTCATGGGCCGTCATGCCGGCTGGATTGCTGCTGCGGGCGGTCTGGCCGGTGAAAAAGCCGGCGATCCGCCGCACATCATCCTCTTCCCCGAGGTGCCGTTCGACCGTGCAGCCTTCATGAAAAAGGTCAAGGCGACGGTCGAAAAATACACGTATTGCGTGGTGGTGGCCTCCGAGGGCGTGCGTGGCGAAGACGGCCGCTTCCTGGCTGACGCGGGCACGGTGGACGCCTTCGGTCATGCCCAGCTCGGCGGGGTCGCCCCGGTGGTGGCGCAAATGGTCAAGGACGAGCACGGCTACAAGTATCACTACGCGGTTGCCGATTACCTGCAGCGTTCGGCCCGCCACATCGCCTCCAGGGTGGACGTCGACCAGGCCTACGCGGTTGGCAAGGCCGCGGTCGAACTGGCGGTACGCGGCGAGAACGCGGTCATGCCGATTATCAGGCGCACCTCGGACAAGCCCTATCGCTGGAAAATCGATACGGCGAAGCTGTCAAAGGTCGCCAACGTCGAAAAGAAGATGCCGCGCAGCTATATCACCCGGGACGGCTTCGGGATTACCGCCCGCTGCCGGCGTTACCTCGCGCCGCTCATCCGCGGTGAGGACTACCCGCCCTACCGCGACGGTCTGCCAAAATTCGTCACGCTCAAAAACAAGGCCGTGCCGAAGAAGCTCAAGACGCCCTTCGAGCTGTAAAGCGGGTTCCGGCCTGCGGGCCGGAACCCTGAAGGGTTTTCCTCCCCACCTGGGGGGGTTTCCCCCATTCTGCCGCTTCGCTGCGGGCGCGATCATGGTCCCATCACGGGACCAGGGCTGACCGTGCCGCGACAGGGGTCGCCGCGCGCTATGCCGGAGCAGAAGCATGAAGACATTCCACACCGCCATAGCAATCGGACTGGCCCTGGTGGCCGGCGCCGCGTTTGCCAGTAAGCCCGCCGACCGGGTGCTCGCCTGGCAGGACAAGGTCGATGCCTCTGTCATCACGCAGGCCACGGCGCTCGGCGAGGCCGAGTTTCTGGTTTACCTCGCCGACCAGGCCGATGTCAGCGCCGCGGACGCTCTGCGCACCAAGGCAGAAAAAGGTGCTTACGTTTACCAGACGCTGAAAGCGAAGGCCGATACCACCCAGGTTGGCGTCCTGCAGGAGCTGACGACGCGGGGACTCGACTACGAGTCGTTCTACATCGTCAACGTTGTGTGGGCCAAAGGCGGCCTTGCTGACATCCAGGCGCTGGCCGAACGGGCCGACGTTGCACACCTCTACGCCAGCGGCTTTGGCCAGATCGCCAACCCGATCGTCGAAAGTGCAAACGCACCGGATCGCAAGAACGCGACCCGTGCGCCCGAAGGCAACCTGGTCAACGTCAACGCCGACGACGTGTGGCTGCTCGGCTACGAGGGCCAGGGTGTCGTCGTCGGCAGTGCCGACACCGGCGTCAACTGGCGCCACGAGACGCTGCTCAACCAGTACCGCGGCTGGAACGCGATCGACCAGGTCGCCACCCACGACTACAACTGGTTTGTCGGCGGCGACCCCAACCCCGCAGCCTGCCCGAACGAGGCGACCGAACCCTGCGACGACGATATTTACCTGGCCAGCGGTCACGGCACCCACACGACCGGCACGATGGTCGGTGACGACGGTGGATCCAACCTCACCGGTATGGCACCGAAGGCGCAATGGATGGCCTGCCGTAATCTCGATTCCGGTGTAGGCCATGTTCCGTCCTACCTCAACTGCATGGAGTTCATGCTGGCGCCGACCGACCTGGCCGGCAATAACCCCGATCCGTCGATGGCGCCGGATATCGTCAACAACTCCTGGGGCTGTATCGAGGCCTGCCCGCCGCCGGTGCTGAAAGAACAGCTCGAAAACTCCGTGGCGGCCGGTATCTTTTACGCCGTTTCCGCCGGTAACGATGGCGACACCTGCAGCTCGCTGGCGTTTCCTCTGGCCATCTACGAAAAAGCCTTCTCGGTTGGTGCGACTGACCACCGGACAGATACCATCGTCGGATTTTCCAGCCGCGGTCCGGTTGTCGCCGATGTCCCGAACCCGGCACGGGTCGGTCCCGATATTTCGGCGCCGGGTTACCGCATCCGTGCGGCCAATCGCGGCGGCCCCGCGGCCATAACCACCGACTACAGCACGCTCAGCGGCACCAGCATGGCCGGACCGCACGTGGCCGGACTGGCGGCGCTGATCATCTCGGCCAACCCCGACCTGCGTGGCCAGGTGGCGATCATCGAAGAAATCATTCAGGACACGGCTGTGGCCAAGTTCACCAATGAGGGCTGTGGCGATGACACTCCCACCAGCCGGCCGAACAACGCCTACGGCTGGGGCCGCATCGACGCGCTGGCCGCCGTAAACCGGGCGACCGACGACAGTGACGTCGACGGTGTAGCCGACGTGCTGGACAACTGCACCGACGTGGTCAACGCCTCCCAGTGCGACACCGATGGCGACGGCTACGGCAATCACTGCGACGCCGACTTCGACAACAACAACATTGTCAATTCGCTGGATCTCAGCGAGTTCCGGGCCAACTTCGGCGCAACGGGCGAGACCGAATACGATCTCAACTGCGACAACATCGTGAACAGCTTTGACACCACGCTGCTGCGCGGCATGTTTGGCCAGGGGCCGGGACCCAGCGAAGTCGCCAACTAGAACCGAAAGCGGATAAGAAAAAAGCCAGGGCAGAGGCCCTGGCTTTTTTTGTGGCCGTTGCGAGCCGGTGTCAGACGAGGACCGGGGCGATCACCAGCGAGACAATCGCCATCACGTTGATAAGAATGTTCATCGATGGGCCCGAGGTGTCCTTGAAAGGGTCGCCGACGGTGTCGCCGACCACTGCAGCCTTGTGGGTGTCCGAACCTTTGCCGCCGAGATTGCCTTTCTCGATGTACTTCTTGGCGTTGTCCCAGGCGCCGCCGGCGTTGGCCATGAACAGGGCCATCAGCACGCAGCCGAGCAGCGCGCCGCCCAGCATGCCGCCGAGCGCCTCGGGACCGAGCGCCAGGCCGACCACGACCGGTGCGCCTACCGCGATCACGCCAGGCAGGATCATCCGCTTCAGTGCGGCGGTCGTAGCGATATCCACGCAACGCACCGTGTCCGGCTCCGCGGTGCCTTCCAGCAGGCCGGGAATCTCTTTGAACTGGCGGCGGATCTCACGAATCATGTCGAAGGCCGCATCGCCGACCGCGGTCATCGTGATCGAACTGACGAGGAACGGGAAAATACCGCCAAGGAACACGCCGATCAGCACCGTCGGATTGGACATTTCCAGCGAAAATGACGGGTCTTCGTTCGAAATTACCTCGATATACGCCGTAATGATCGCCAGGGCCGCCAGCGCTGCGGCGCCGATAGCAAAACCCTTGCCGATGGCCGCAGTGGTGTTGCCGACCTCGTCCAGCGAATCGGTGATCTTGCGGGTTTCCTCGCCCAATCCGGCCATTTCGGCGATCCCGCCGGCGTTGTCAGCGACCGGGCCGTAGGCATCGATCGCCATGGTGATACCGACGGTCGCCAGCATGCCGACAGCGGCGATACCCACACCGTAAAGACCCGCGAACATGTTGCCGAAGAAGATGATTGCGCAGATCGTCAACAGCGGCACGGTGACCGACTGCATGCCGACCGCCAGACCGCTGATCATAACGGTGGCCGGACCGGTTTCACCGGAGGCAGCAATCTTCCGCACCGGTGCACCACCGGTGTAGTACTCGGTGATCAGGCCGATGACGATGCCACCGACCGCACCGGCCAGCACGCATTTCCACACGCCGGTATCGATGCCGCTCGAGTTGATCAGGAAATAAGCGGCAATGATGAACAGCACGGCTGAGCCAAAGGTGCCCATGCGCAGCGCCACCTCCGGCGATCGGCCCGAAGCCAGCCGCACAATGAGAATGCCCAGCAGCGAGCACACCAGGCCGACCGAGGCCAGCAGCAGCGGCAGCCCCATCAGCGCGACGCGGCCACCGAGGGCGGCGGCACCGGCCATGGTCGAGGCAATGGCAATCGTGGCAATCATCGAACCGCAGTACGATTCAAAAATATCGGAGCCCATGCCGGCCACGTCACCCACGTTGTCGCCGACGTTGTCGGCAATCACGCCCGGGTTACGCGGATCGTCTTCGGGAATACCGGCTTCGATCTTGCCGACGAGGTCAGCGCCGACGTCGGCACTCTTGGTAAAGATTCCGCCACCGACACGCGAGAACAAAGCGACGACCGAGGCGCCCATGCCGAAGCCGTGCAGGTAGTGCGCCTTGGTCAGGTCTTCGGCTGAGCCGATAAACCAGACATACAGCCCGCCCAGACCGAGCAGACCCATCGCCGCAACCGTGAGCCCCATGATGGAGCCACCGAAGAAGGCGATGCTGAGCGCCGTCGCGGCGCCCTTTTCATGGGCGGCTACCGTCGTGCGCACATTGGCGTGCGTCGCCGTATACATGCCGATCAGGCCAGCCAGCGACGAGCATAACGCGCCGACCAGGAATGCGGCGGCGGTGTAGCCACCGAGATCGGGCGTGAAATAGATGATCGTGGCCACCACCGCGGTAAACGACCACAGCAGGAAATATTCCCGCCGCATGAACGCCATCGCGCCCTGGTGGATCTGGTCGCCGATACTGGCAACCTTGCCCTCGCCCGCCGGATAACGCTTGACCATGACGTAGATCAGCAGCGCTGCAACCAGGCCGACGGCACCCATGATGACCGGAATGTAGCTGGTATTCATTGATTAAACCCCATGACCGGACGCAGCCAGATCCGCTGTCCGCCTTTTGTTGGTTGATCGGGCGCGGCAATCGAATCGCGCCGGCGATGCCGCCGCGATACCCCATTTTTCACCGCTTCAGGCCCGCGAGGGCCCGCCCATGCACAGGCGCGGTATTCTAAGCACGCGCCCGCTCTATCGCAATGCGCAACAGCGCCATACCAATGATTTTTTTGGCTGAAACAGCAGAAAACGGCCCTGCGGGACAGCCTGGAACCGGCCTGGAGGAGTTATGTCAGGCCGCGTTGGCGACCGGCAGGGCCCGGGGCCGGCCGATGGCATAGCCCTGGACGAAATCGACGCCGAGGTCGCGCACCGCGTCCAGCGAACGGCGGTTTTCGACCTGCTCGGCCACGACCCGGATATCGAGCGTGCGTGCAAGCTCGATCATGGCCGTCACCATCGCCTGGCTGACCGAGTCGGTATCGAGATTACGCAGGAATGAGCCGTCGATCTTGATGTAGTCCATCGACAGCTCACGCAGGTTCGCCAGTGAGCCCAGCCCGCTGCCGAAATCGTCGAGTGCGAAACGGCAGCCCATACCGTGTAGCACCTCGATAAAGCGCCGCGCGTGCCCGATATTGGTGATTACCGAGGATTCGGTCAGTTCGAAGCAGATCGAATCGGGTGCGACGCCCGTGGTATCGAGACACTCGACGACGAATTCCAGGAACTGGCTGTCGCCAATGGTCTGGCCGGACAGGTTGATCGCGCAACTGCGGTTGTCCGGCAATCGCAGACCCCCGCTGCCCAGTGCATTGAAAGCCGTCTCGATCACCCAGCGGTCGATACGCGGCATCAGCTTGTAGCGTTCGGCCGACTGCAGGAACTCGCCGGGCGCTATTTCGCGGCCGGCGTCGTCCTGCATCCGTAGCAGGACCTCGAAAGCCGGCCCGTCGTGCACGTCGCCTTCGACCGAAACGATGGGCTGGGCATGCAGCACGAACTTGTTGTCCTTGAGCGCCTGCTGCAGGCGCTGCAGCCAGGCGATCTCGCCACGCTGCCGGGCAACGGCCTCGTCGCGGGCAGAGTAAACGTGCACCCGGCCACGGCTCTGCTTGGCGACATAGCAGGCTGAATCGGCAGCAGCCAGCGCGTCGACGACGGTGCCGCTCTCGTGGCCGATTTCGACCAGCCCGATGCTCACGCCGATCTGGAAAATCCGGTCACGCCAGACAAAACGGTAGTCTTCGACGGCGCGGCAGACGTCGTCGGCGATCTGGCGGGCTTTTTCCAGCGGGCAGCCAATCAGGAGCATGCCGAACTCGTCGCCGCCGAGCCGGGCCACCGAGTCCGAATCGCGAACCTGCTGGCGAATCAGTCCCGCCACTTCGCGCAGCATGTTGTCGCCGGCCATGTGGCCACAGGTATCGTTAACTGCCTTGAAACGGTCGAGATCGAGATAACACACGACATGCCCCACCCCGCTGCCGTGCGCGGTTTTCAGGGCTTCATCGACCCGGCGCTCGAATTCGCGCCGGTTGAACAGACCGGTCAGCGCATCATGGCTGGCCTGGTAGGACATCTGCCGGGCCAGCCCGCGCAGCTCGCTGACGTCATGCACCAGGATCACGGTGCCATGCATGTCCGGTCCTTCGCCGATCGGGGCGACGCTCATCTCGACCGAGTATTCCTCGCCACCGGCCAGCAGCAGGGCACGACGGCCCAGGCTGACCCGCCGGCGCTGCTCGAGGCACTGCGCGACCGGGTCGCGCAGCGGCTTGCGGTCGGTTTCGTCGACCAGGGCTGCGATATCGGTCAGCTCGCGGCCGCGCGCCTCGTCGTCCTCGCACCCCAGCATCGCGGCCGCGGCGGCGTTTACGTAGTCGATCCGGCCGTCGATATCGGTGGTGATCACGCCGTGAGCAATCGATTCCAGGGTTGTCGTGGCACGATCTTTTTCCCGCGACAGGCGCTCCACCGACTGCTTTCTCTGAGATACATCGAACGCGGCAAACAGCAGCGCGGGTTTACCCTCGTAATCAATGATGGTCGTCGAGCCCTCGACCCAGACGCCCTCCCCGGCCCGGTTCAGCATCTGGGTTTCGAAACGTTCGGGAACGTCCTCACCTTTGAGATGCCTGGCAAAGAGACTGGCAATCGAATCACGGTGGTCGGGATGGAGCAGCTCGAGCGGAGATTTGCCGATGAGGTCTTTCTGGCGCACGCCCCGCATCGAAGCAGCACGTGGGTTGGCGTAAATCACCTTCTTTCGCAATACGACGATAGCTTCCTGGACACCCTCCGCCAGGTTGTGGAACAACCGCTCCCGCACATTCTCGGCACGTTCCCGGGAATCGATGGCATCGAATACGTCATTTACGGCCCGCTCCAGCCGGCCAAGCTCGTCGTCGCGGCTCGTCTCGGTTACCCGGTGATTAAACTCGCTGTGGCGGGCCATGTTGCCGAGCTCTTCATTGAGCCGCTCCAGCCGGGCGATGAAACTGCGCCGGGTAACGAACCAGGTCAGCACCAGCGCAATAATGCCGATTGCGACCATCACGGTTTCGAACATCCCCGGCATTCCGCTCATACCTCCTGGTAGATATCCGAGCCTTTCTCGCGGAATTCCCGCGCTTTTTCTTTCATGCCTTCAACTATAGCCTGCTGATCGTCGCCTATCTGCTTGTTACGGGCGAATTCCCGCACCTCCTGGGTGATTTTCATCGAGCAAAAGTGCGGGCCGCACATCGAGCAGAAGTGTGCGACTTTGTGCGCCTGCTTGGGCAACGTCGCATCGTGGAACTCGCGCGCCTTGTCCGGGTCCAGCCCCAGGTTGAACTGGTCCTCCCAGCGAAACTCGAAGCGCGCCTTGGACACGGCGTTATCCCGTACCTGTGACACCGGGTGTCCCTTCGCCAGGTCCGCGGCGTGGGCAGCAATCTTGTAGGTTACGATTCCGTCACGCACGTCGTCCCGATCCGGCAGGCCAAGATGCTCTTTTGGCGTGACGTAGCACAGCATCGCGGTGCCGTACCAGCCAATCTGCGCCGCACCAATAGCCGAAGTGATGTGGTCGTATCCCGGCGCGATATCGGTGGTCAGCGGGCCCAGCGTATAAAACGGCGCCTCCATGCAGGCCGACAGCTCCTTGTCCATGTTGTCCTTGATGAGCTGCATCGGCACGTGTCCGGGCCCTTCGATCATGACCTGCACGTCGCGGTCCCAGGCGATACCGGTCAGTTCGCCGAGCGTGTGCAGCTCGGCAAACTGCGCCTCGTCGTTGGCGTCGGCGATGCTGCCGGGCCGCAGGCCATCGCCCAGCGAAAACGACACGTCGTAGGCACGCATGATGTCGCAGATATCGTGGAAATGAGTGTAGAGAAAACTCTCCTCGTGATGAGCCAGGCACCACTTGGCCATGATCGAACCGCCACGGGACACGATGCCGGTTACCCGGTTTGCCGTCAGCGGCACGTACGCGAGCCGTACACCGGCATGGATCGTGAAGTAATCGACGCCCTGCTCCGCCTGTTCGATCAGCGTGTCGCGATAGATCTCCCAGGTCAGCTCTTCGGCACGACCGCCGACTTTTTCCAGCGCCTGATAAATCGGCACGGTGCCGATCGGTACCGGTGAGTTGCGCAGGATCCATTCGCGAGTCTCATGAATGTGCTTGCCGGTAGAGAGGTCCATGACGGTGTCAGCACCCCAGCGAATCGCCCAAACCATCTTTTCGACTTCCTCGGCAATCGACGAAGTCACCGCCGAGTTGCCGATATTGGCGTTGACCTTGACCAGGAAGTTGCGCCCGATCGCCATGGGCTCGATCTCGGGATGGTTGATATTCGCCGGCAGGATGGCGCGGCCAGCGGCAATTTCGTCGCGTACGAATTCCGGTGTGACGACATCCGGCAGGTTGGCGCCGAAAGATTGCCCGGGCTGGCGCCGCACCAGGCCGGCTGCCGTGTAGTCCTCAAGCATCTCCTGCCGCCGGAGGTTTTCGCGGATCGCCACGTACTCCATCTCCGGTGTGACAATGCCACGGCGGGCGTAGTGCATCTGCGTCACGCACTGGCCGTCGCGGGCCCGGCGTGGGGCCGGCCGGCTGGGAAAACGCAGCGCCGACAGGTCGTCGCTGCTGTTGCGCTCCCGGGTATAGATCGCCGACGCCCCGGCCAGCGACTCGGTGTCGTCGCGTTCGAGAATCCAGCCGCTGCGCAGCCCATCGAGCCCTCGCGTCAGGTCGATTTCGGCACCCGGATCGGTATAGGGCCCCGAGGTATCGTAGATCGTCACCGGCGGGTTCCCGCCCGCGCTGAAGACCGCGGGCGTATCGGCCTGCGACACTTCTCGCATCGCGACCCGAAGGTCAGGCCGGGCCCCCGCCACATGGATCTTCTCCGAACCGGCGAGCGGACGGCGCGCCTCGGCGCTCAGGCGGGCAGTCGCATCCCGCAGCTCCTTCGATAATGCTGTCATCTATCCTTCCAGGAATGATTGGCGGGCACAGGCGGCCAGGGCAGCGGCGGGCCCCCTTCCACCGGCACCGGTTATGTTGAAGCAGCTTATTATAACCGGGTCGCCACGGCGACAGCGTTTCACATAAGTCCGGCTTGTCAGCCACAATCAAACTGGTAACCTTCCCGGGCCCCGGCCTATTGAAGAGAAGACGATGGACGTCCAGCACGCGCGCGAGCAGATGATCGACCAGCAGGTCCGCACCTGGGAGGTGCTCGACAACCGGGTGCTGAAGGCGCTTGCCGGTACCCCGCGGGAACGCTTCGTACCCGAGGAATTCCGTCAGCTGGCATTCGCCGACACGCCGATCCGGCTGCCGCTGGGGCAACAGATGATGACGCCGAGTGTCGAGGGCCGGATGCTGCAGGCAGTGTCGGTCAGTCCGGGCGACAATGCACTGGATATCGGCACCGGCAGCGGGTTTTCAGCCGCCTGCCTGGCAGCTCTCGGTGCACGTGTGACCAGCATTGACCTGCACACGGAACTGGTCGAACGCGCATCCGCCATCCACGCGGAACTGGGGATCGGCGCGATAACCTGCAACGTTGCCGATGCCGCGGAACTCGAAGAGCCTGACAAATACGACGTTATTGCGGTCACCGGCTCAATCCCGGTCCTGGACGAGCGGTTTTCCCGGGCTTTGCGGCCGGGCGGACGACTGTTCCTGGTGGTCGGCACCGAACCGGTCATGGAAGCCGTCCTCATCACGCGCACCGGTACCGACACCTGGCTGAGCGAAAGCCTTTTCGAAACCGTCCTGCCGCCCCTGGAGCACTTCAGCCGCCCTTCCGGCTTCGAGTTCTGAAGTGAACGAGATGACCGTCGAGGAGCTTGCCAGCCGATTGCCTGAAGGCTCGGTCTGCCTGTTAGACGTCCGCGAGCCCTGGGAACTGGAAACGGCGCGGATAGACGGCGTGCTGGCGATCCCGATGAACGATGTACCGGAACGCCTCGACGAGCTGCAGACCGCCAGAGACGGCCGCGACCTGGTGGTGATGTGTCACAGCGGCGCCCGCAGCGGCATCATCGTACGTTTTCTGAACCAGGAAGGCTTCGATGCTGTCTTCAACCTGGTAGGCGGCATCGATGCCTGGTCGAAGCATATCGACCCCTCGGTCCCGGTTTATTGAGCGCAAACAGACAATCTGCTATCCAGCCGCGAACCAAGCTGTTATAGTTAGCTATATCACTAAATCACTAATATTGCATCGCATCAATCGAGGATGGCCCAAATGATGACGATTTCCCGGATTTGCGCGGTGGTCGCGCTTGGCTCCACCCTGCTGTTGCCGGCCCATGGCGCCGACCTGCTCGAGATCTACCAGTTCGCCCAGCAGAGCGACCCGCTCCTGCGCGAAGCCGACGCCAACCGGCTGGCAACCCTCGAGGCCCGCCCCCAGGCACGCTCGGCACTGCTGCCGCAGCTGAGCTTCTCCGGCTCGCGGACCGACCAGGGCCGGGACGGACTCAACGCACAGTTCGGGGCGATGGGTTTCGAAGACACGGTCTTCGACAGCGATTCCGACCAGGACTTTTTCCAGCTCGAGCTGCGCCAGACGCTTTTTCGCTGGGACCAGTGGCTGGGGCTGAAACAGGCCGACAAGATCGTGGCCCAGGCTGAAGTTGATTACAGCGCGGCACAGCAGGACCTGATGATTCGCGTAACCACGCTCTATTTTGACGTGCTTTCCACGGCGGACGATCTCGAATCCGCAGTGGCCAACAAGGAGGCCATTGCGCGCCAGCTGGAGCAGTCCGAAACCCGTTTCGAGGTCGGTCTGATTGCAATCACCGACGTCGAAGAGTCCCGCGCGGCATACGACCAGGCGGTTGCCGAGGAAATCGTGGCCACGCGACGTCTACGCAATGCCCAGGAAAGCCTGCGCGAGGTCAGCGGAAAATTCATCGAGGATCTCAGCACTCCCGGCGAATCACTCACGCTGGCAGCACCGGACCCGGCCAGTCCCGAGGCATGGGTGGAACGGGCGCTGGAACAGAACCTGAATATCGTTTCGAGCCGGCTTGGCGTGCAGATTGCCAAAGACAGCATCAATGTCGAGCGTGCCGGTCACCTGCCGACACTCGATCTCGTGGTCAGTCGCAGCGAGTTCGACGACGAGACCGACCAGGTGTTGAATGGTTTCGCCAACCCGACCCAGGCGGATATCTCGACTGACCAGATACAGCTGCAGTTCACCGTGCCGATCTACAGCGGCGGCCGGGTCTCCTCCCAGGTCCGCGAGGCTGTCTACCGTCATCGCGCCGCTCGTGAGCAGCTCGAACGCGTGGCGCGCCAAACCGAACGCCAGACCCGCGATGCCTACCTGGGTGTCTCTGCGGACATCCCGACGATTCGCGCGTTGCAACAGGCGCTGTCGTCGGCCGAAACGGCGCTCAAGGCTACGGAGGCCGGCTTCGACGTGGGCACCCGCACGACCGTCGACGTGCTCGACGCCCGCCGTGACCTGCTGACCGCAAGAACCAACCTCAAGCGGGCGAAATACGATTACATCATCAACACGCTGCAGTTGAAGCAGGCAGCGGGAACCCTGTCGGGTGAGGACCTAATCGCGGTGAACCGGTGGCTCGACTGATCCGTCCTTTGTCACGAGCGGATCGATCAGCCTGAGCAACCGCTCCAGCGCCCCGCGGTTCTGACGCAGCAATTCGCGGCCACGCTCCCCGTAGTCACGCGCCTTGTCCGGCGCTTCGAGCCACTCGACCAGGCGGTAGGCCAGGTCGCGTGCATCGTCGACCCGCATCGCCGCATGCTGCTCGATAAACATCTCGGCGATATCGGCAGCATTGAAGGTATGGGGTCCGATCAGCACGGGTTTGCCCAGCGCGACCGGCTCCAGCAGGTTGTGGCCACCGATTGGCACCAGGCTGCCGCCGACGAAGGCGATATCCGCCGCGGCATACACCATGGTCAGTTCTCCCAGGGTGTCGACCAGCAAGACGTCGGTGTCAGCGGTACAGGACATGCCGCTGCTACGGGTCACCACCGACCAGCCGCGATCTTCCAGCAGCGTGGCAACGGCGTTGAAGCGTTCAGGATGACGCGGGACCAGCATCAGCAGCACGTCCGGCAACCGTTGCCGGACCAGTTGCATCGCCTCCAGCACCTGTTCTTCTTCGCCTTCGTGGGTGCTCCCGGCTACCCAGACGCGACGTCCCGGCGCGTGTTCCGCCCGGAAGCCCCGTCCTCGCTCCGAAAGCTCCGGCGGTGGCTCGAAGTCGAACTTGATGTTACCCGTAACGTGAGTCCGTGCGGGGTTGGCTCCGAGCGAACGAAAACGGTCGGCATCGCTCTCGCTTTGCGCGGCAATAACAATTCCGTGAGACAGCGCTTCACGAAACAGCCCGACGAAGCGCCGGTACTTGGTCACGGACAGCGGCGAGACCCGCGCACTCGCCAGCACCAGCGGTACTCGCCGCCGGCCACACTCGTGGTAAAGGTTGGGCCAGAGCTCGGTCTCGATGATGATTGCCAGTCGTGGCCGGGCGCGGTCGAAAAACCGGCGTACTGCTCCGGGTAGATCGTAGGGCGCGTAAAGGTGCGTGACGCTGTCGCCAAAGATCGCCTGCACCCTGGCAGCGCCGGTCGGGGTCACCGTGGTAACCACCAGCGGCACTCCCGGGTAACGCTGCATGAGCGCGCGAACCAGCGGTGCAGCGGCCTGCACCTCGCCGACGGAAACCGCATGGACCCAGATACTGGGAGACCCGAGGTTGGTCTTGCTGAATCCGAACCGCTCGCCGAAACGGTCCCAGTAGGCCCGGTTGCGAAAGCCGCGGATGAACAGGAATGCCGCCACGACCGGCGCGAGCAGGTAGGACAGAAGCACATAGGCAAGACGCAGCAATGCGGTGATCAGGCCTTGCGGATACGTTCGATGATTGACGACGTCGAGCGGCCTTCACGAAAACTGAGCACCTCGACCCGTCCACCGGCTTTACGCACGCAGTCGCCACCGGCTATCTCTTCGGGACGGTAGTCGCCGCCCTTCACCAGCACGTCAGGCAGCACCTGGCAAATCAGCTCCTCCGGCGTATCGCCCGAAAACGGCACCACCCAGTCTACCGCCGCGAGACCCGCGAGCACCGACATCCGGTCTTCGAGCGGAACGACTGGCCGGCCGCTGCCCTTGAGGCGCCGCACGGAGTCGTCGTCATTGACCGCAACGACGAGACGATGACCGAGCGACTTGGCCTCTTCGAGATAGGCGACATGCCCGGTATGAATAATGTCGAAACACCCGTTGGTCATGACCACGGTCTCACCGCGATCCTGCGCTTCCCGGACAAAGTCGGTCAGCTCGCCGGCATCGAGCAATCCCCGGCCGCCGATGCCCCGCCGGTGCAGCTCGAGTCGCAGCTCCGACCGGCTCACCGTTGCGACACCGAGTTTCCTCACCACGATGCCAGCGGCGATGTTGGCGAGCGTTGCTGCTTCAGCAATGTCCGCGCCCGCGGCCATCGCGGCGGCGAGCGTGGCAATCACGGTATCGCCGGCACCGGTCACGTCATAGACTTCGCGGCTCTCAGCCGCCAGGTTCAGCGCCGCACCGTTGTTGCCAACCAGGGTCATGCCGCGGTCACCCCGCGTTACCAGCAGGCTGTGCAGTTCGAGATCGCGACGCAATGCATCCGCCCGTTCGACCAGCTGGTGGTCGTCCCGGCACTCGCCCGCCACGGCCACAAATTCGCCATAGTTCGGCGTCAGCAGCGTCGCCCCGCGATAGCGCTCGAAATCAGTGCCCTTCGGGTCGACCAGCACCTGCGCCCCGGCATCGCGGGCGGCTGCAATAAGCGCCACCGGATCGCGCAGCGTGCCCTTGGCGTAATCGGACAGCACGACGACTGACGAATCAGCGCAGGCGGCTCGAAACGCTTCAAGCGGGAAGGCATTTTCACCGCTGCCGAAGTCTTCCTCGTGATCCAGGCGAATCAGCTGCTGGTTGCGGCTGAGGACCCGCAGCTTGGTTATCGTCGGCGCCTCGGAGGCACCGAAGTGGCACTCGACGCCGGCTTCACCGAGCAGCCTGGCCAGCACGGCGGCAGGCTCGTCGTCACCGGTCACGCCGGCAAGCACGGCGTCGATGCCCAGCGCAGCAAGGTTGAGCGCGACATTCGCGGCACCGCCCGGGCGGTCCTCGGAATCGCTGACCCGAACCACCGGGACAGGCGCCTCAGGCGAAATACGCGAAGCCGGCCCGAGCCAGTAGCGATCGAGCATGATATCGCCGGCGACGAGTACGCGACGGCCGGCAAAATCGGGCAGCTTTAACGACATTTCAGTCCCTGGATACGATCGGGCGGATGTTACCAGAAACGCGGAACCCTACCCTTCACAGCTGCTACCATGCGCGCGATGAGCGAGACCCGACCACCGCTGTCCGCCTACCTGGCACCCCGCTACTGGCCGATGTGGTTACTGCTCGGAGTCGTCCGGGCCGCCACCGTGTTGCCTTACCGCCTCCTCATGGCGGTTGGCCGGGCAACCGGCCGGATTGCCCGGCTCGTGCTCGCGGACCGTCGCGCTGTTGCCGAAAGAAATATCGATCGCTGCCTGGTGGACCTGGATAGCGACGAGCGCGACCGGCTGGTGCGGGCACATTTCAGGTCGCTGGGGATGGCGCTGTTCGAAACCGGGCTGGCATGGTGGGCCAGCGACGCCCGGCTGGCGCGATTGTGTCATCTCGAAGGCCGCGAGCACCTCGAAGCGGCCCTGCAGCAGGGTAAGGGCGTCATCATGCTGAGCGCCCACTTCACCTGCCTGGAGATCTGCAGCCGCATGCTCGCGATGAACGTTCCGCTGAACCCCGTTTACCGCGGTTTCAAGAACCCGGTACTGCAGGAAGTCATGCTGCGTGGACGGGAACGCGCTTCCGTCAGCGTGATCCCGAAAAACGACATTCGCCAGATGGTCCGTATCTTGCGGAAAAAAGGCATCGTCTGGTATGCGCCCGACCAGTCACACAGCGGCAAGGCCTCGGAAATCGTGCCCCTGTTCGGATTACCGTCACAGACCAATACCGCAACTTCGAGGCTGGCACGGCTGACCGGCGCCCCGGTGCTGCCGTTTCTGCCCTGGCGCCGTGCCGACGGCAGCGGCTACTCGATCGTGATCGGCGAAGCGCTGGCGGGTTTTCCGTCCGGTGACGATGCGGCAGATGCGGCGCTGTTTCACCGCCTGATCGAGGAACAGGTTGCACGCGTGCCCGAGCAGTACCTGTGGATTCACCGGCGGTTCAAGAACGTCCCGGGTGCAGAGGATTTCTACTCGCCGGCGTAGCCGGCCAGCAGCGCCGGCCACTGGATTTCCTCGAACTCCGGCGTCGACAGGCTCAGGCCGATCTTGTGCAGCGAGCGGTTCAGGCGCTTGAGGTTGCGCCGCTGCCAGCCACCCGGCCGGCGCCTGGCGCCGCGGTCGAAATCCACGACGTAAATCTGGCCTTCCTCTTCACCGAGCAATACGTTGTGCGCGTTGAGATCGGCGTGATACACACCGGCATCGTGAAGTCGCCGGATACACCGGCCGATCGCGCGCCATTCATCCGGCGCCGGCAGGCGTTCCGCGACGATCTCCGACAGCGCCCGCGCATGCGGTATCCGCTCGGTCAGCAGGTCGGCCCGGTAATACACACCATGACGAACGAAACGGGCGGCCAGCGGCCGCGGGACCGGCAGGCCCTCGTCATGAAGCTCCGCGAGCAGCCGCCATTCCGCCAGCGAGCGGGTCTGCTCGCTGCCGGTCCACAGGTACCTGTCCTGCAGCGGTTTGCTGACCAGACCGCCACGATGATAGTGCCGCAGCACCCATTGCTCGGTACCGTTATCGACAAACAGCACCTGGCCGCGGCCACCGGCCGAACCGACGACCGCCTGTTGCTGGTGCCAGTATTCCGGCTCGAACATGGATTCGTCGAAGTGCGGCGCATAACGGGCATCGACGATCACCCGCCCGCCAAATCGTTTCGGCTGCTGCCCCACGATCGCCACACTCATCCCCCGCCTGCCTGCTTCGAACCGGAATGTACCTGAAAAGCCAGGACCCCGCTGCGCCGTTTTTTCGACGATCGACTGCATGAGTCAGGTCACAAGCCCGGACGAACGCTTAGTCCAAAAACCCGAAGGGGTCGGACCGAAGCATGCGTGACACACTCGCAGGCCCAGCAACATGCGCAGTATGGCCACCCGGCATCGTTTTTCTTGTTGGGCCACTACCCCCGAAGTCTAGCGCCGTTCGCGGGCCGCTACCTTCTGCATTGCGGCAAACCGGCCCGCCCGGCAATCACGCGGTGGTGCCGATGGCGTCGAGGATGCGTTGCGTCGTGATTTCGTTGAGGCAGCGATAGTGACCAAAGCGGCAGGTGCGATCGAAACAGGGGCTGCATTCCAGCTGAAGCCATACGATCTCGGCGCGATCGGTCAACGGCGGCGTGTACTCAGGGCTCGAGGAGCCATAAATCGCGATCACCCGGGTCCCGGCCGCCGCGGCGATATGCATCAGCCCGGAGTCGTTGGTGACCGCGTGACCCGCTATCGAGATGAGATCGATGGCATCGGGCAGCGAGGTGCGCCCGCACAGGTTCACCGTGCCCTCCGCCGCCGAGGCTGCAATTTCGTCGCCGAGACCGCGATCTTTTTCAGAGCCGAAGATCCACACCGCGGTGCCCTGGCGGTTCAGCGTGCGCGCCAGGGCGGCAAAGCTGGCGGCAGGCCACTGCTTGGCCGGCCCGTACTCCGCACCAGGCACAATCGCGGCCACCGGACCGGTGGCATCGAGACCGAGCCGGGCAACGGCGCTGTCGCGATTCTCCGGGTCGATACGCAACCGGGGGTATGGCAACGGATCAGGCAGGGCGGTATCGGCCGGCATGCCCAGCGCTACGTAACGTGACACCGTGCTGGACAGGCGTGCACGGTCGAGTTCGCGCATGTCATTGACGAAGCCGTAACGCATTTCGCCGCGGTAACCGGTGCGCAGAGGAATGCCGGCATGAAACGGCACCAGCGACGATTTGAATGAACGCGGGAGGACGATCGCCTGGTCATAGGCGCGGTCTCGCAGCGATTTGCCGAGGCGGTGTCGCCCGGGCCAGTCGAATACCCCGTGTCCGAACGGCGACTCGATACCCTCGCGCACTTCGTTCATGCGTGCCACAACCGGCAATGACCAGGCCGGCGCCAGCATATCGATCTGCACTTCCGGGCATTGCTGGCGCAGCGTCATGCACAACGACTGTGCCATGACCATGTCGCCTATCCACGACGGACCGACGACCAGCACGCTGCGGGGGGCGTTCACTAGCCCTGGCCGAGTTCGTCAAGATAGGCGCGCACGCCTTCCTCGACAGTGCGAAACGCCTCGCGATAGCCAGCCTGGCGCAAAGCACCGACATCGGCCTGGGTATAACTCTGGTAATGGCCCGCCAGGTGCTCGGGGAAGGGAATGTAACGAATCTCGCCGCGGCCGTGCCTGGCAATGACCGCACGGGCAACATCGTTGAAGGTCTGGCTGGCACCGGTTCCGACGTTATAAATCCCCGACTGGCCCGGGTGATCCATAAAATGCAGATTCACTGCGGCGACATCGTCGACGTAGACGAAATCCCGCTGCTGCTCGCCGGCGGCATAGCCGTCGCTGCCTTCGAACAGGCGCGCCTCGCCGTCCTGCTCCACCTGGCGGCTGAAATGCCAGGCCACGCTGGCCATACCGCCTTTATGCGCCTCTCGCGGTCCGTAGACGTTGAAATAACGCAGACCAACGATCTGGCTGTCGGCTTCCTGGATGGCGCGGCGAACGAACTGGTCGAACAACAGCTTGCTGTAGCCGTATACGTTGAGAGGCCGCTCGTTTTCGGGCGCCTCGGCGAAAACCGGACCGGCGCCATAAACCGATGCCGACGATGCATAGATAAAAGGCACGTGGCGCTCGACACAATAATGCAGCAGCACTTTCGAATACTCGAAGTTCTCCCGCATCATCAGCCTGCCGTCCCATTCAGTCGTGTCCGTGCAGGCGCCCTGGTGCAGGATTGCCCGAACCCGGCGGGCCGGATCCTGGCCACGCACGATCCCGCCGATGAACGCGTCCTTGTCGATGTAATCGGCAATCGACAGGTCGGCGAGGTTGGCGAACTTGGTGCCATCGGTCAGGTCGTCGACAACCAGGATCTCTTTTTCACCCCGGCGGTTCAGCGCCTTGACGATATTGCTGCCGACGAACCCGGCACCACCGGTTACGATGATCATTGCCGGACGGCCGGTTGTTCAGGCCGCATCGATTTCGCCCTTATGCTCCACCAGGCGAAAAACCGCACCGCAGTAGGCACAGCGGGCATCGCCGGTCTTCTCGATAGGCAGATAGACCTTGGGATGCGAGTTCCAGAGGCTCATACCGGGCATCGGGCAATGCAGCGGCAGGTCCTTCGGCGTGACTTCGTAGTAGTTGGATGTGTTCGGCGGCAGTGCGCCGGTCTGGTCGTCGCTCACTGGTTTACCCGGTCGTCTGGAGGGTCCTCATTATAAACCGGGCGGGCTCAATCACCGAAAAGCCCGGCCCAGCGCTCGATCACCCGGGCCCGCTCGCGGGAAAACTCCTCCGCCGGAACAACACCGGGAGCATCGGCCAGCGCCAGGCGGTGCAGCCGCTGCCGGAAACGCCGATAAATGTCGGTCATTTCCGCCGCAATTCCGGCATCCAGTATGTCCGCATCCGCCAGTGCCTCCAGCTGCCGGATGTTGTCGCTGTAGCGCACCAGCTCGGGGTGCCCGGCGGCACCGGCCAGCACCCGGTACTGGACCATGAACTCGATGTCGGTCAAACCGCCCGGGTCGCGCTTGATGTCGAATTGACCCGGTCCGCCGCCACGCAGTTCGCGGCGCATGCGGTCGCGCATTTCCAGCACGTCTTTGCGCAGCGTGGCAGGGTCGCGCGATGCGGTCAGCACTGCCCGGCGGATTGTCTCGAAGCGCCCGCACACCGCGTCGCTGCCGGCCAGCGCCCTTGCGCGCAGCAACGCCTGGTGTTCCCAGGTCCAGGCGGACTGTTGCTGGTAGTGCTCGAAGGCATTGACCGAACTGACCAGCGGGCCGCCCTTGCCGGAAGGACGCAGCCGCATATCGACTTCGTACAACACGCCGGCCGCGGTCGTCGTGCTCAGCATGTGCAGCAGGCGCTGGCCGAGGCGGGCGAAATAACGCACATTGTCGAGAGCATCGGGCCCATCGCTGCACTGGTTCTCGCCCTCCGAGTCGTGCAGCAGAACCAGGTCGAGATCCGAGGCATAGCCCAGCTCCAGCCCGCCGAGCTTGCCGTACCCGACGACCGCAAAACCCGCCTCGCGACGCACCTCGCCGGGACCGCAACCCGGACGACCATAGCGGCGGCGCATTTCGCCGGCGGCCAGCTCAACCGTCCGGGCCAGCACGAGCTCCGCGATATCGGTGAGACGATCGCTGACCTTCATTAGCGGCAGGGCACCGGACAGGTCCGAAACCGCCACCCGGAACACGGAGGCCTGCTGGAACAATCGCAACGCTTCCATCTGCCGCTCGAGGTCATCGTCCTCGACACCGTCAAATCGTTGCTGCAGCTCGGAAGCCAGGTCCGCGCGGGTGGGTGGCGTTTCGAAAATCCGCGGATCGATCAACTCGTCGAGCAGAATCGGGTGCTGTGCGACGCGACGGGCGATCCAGGGACTGGCCGCACAAAGCGTCGCCAGTCGCTCCAGCACGGCGGTATTCTCGTTCAGCAAAGCAAAGTACGCGCTTCGCCGTCCAACCGCTGCGATGATGTTGAGCAGCTGGCTGACGACGGCGTCCGCCTGGTCCTGGCGGCCGGCCAGCCGCAGGATCTTGGGAATCAGCTCGTCGAGACGCTTGCGTCCGCGGCGGTCCAGGTGCCGGTACTGACTGCTGTCGTGAAGGGTCTTGAGCTGCCGCTTGACCACCGCCGGGTGAGCAAAACCCAGCTCCGCCAGCCGTTCCCCGGCAGCATCACTGCCGGGATCCCCGGTCCACAGCGCCTTTATCACGTCGGTATGACCGGGATCACGGGTGACCGGCACGACGGATTCGAAATGGCGCGTTACGGTAGCGCGAACCTGTTCAAGCGTAGCGGCCAGGGCGTCCCAACTCTCGAGACCCATGGCATGAGCGACCCGGGCCCGGCCGGTTTCATCTTCGGGCAGCCGGTGAACCTGCTCGTCGCGCCAGAACTGCAGCCGGTTTTCCACCTGTCGCAGGAAAAAATAAGCATCAACCAATTCTCCGGCGACCGGCCCTTCGAGCCAGCGCTGCTCGGCGAGGCGCGGCAGTACCGCCAGCAGCGAGGGGTTGCGTAAGTCCGGGTCGGCGCCACCCCGGAGCAACTGGAAGCTCTGCGCAATAAACTCGATTTCGCGAATACCGCCCGGCCCCAGCTTGACGTCGTTGTGCCGGTCGCGGCTGTTGACGTCAGCGGCGATCAGCGCATGCATTTCGCGGAGCGACTCGATGACGCCGAAATCGAGATAACGACGATAGACAAAAGGCCTGACCAGCGCAGCGAACTGTTGCCGGCAATCGTCGCGGCCGTTGAGGGCCCGGGCCTTGACGTAGGCGTACCGCTCCCACTCCCTGCCATGTTGCTGCAGGTAGGTTTCAAAGGCAGCAAAACTCAGCGCCAGCGCACCGGTAGTGCCGAACGGGCGCAGCCGCGTATCGACCCGAAACACGAAACCGTCACCGGTCGGCTGGTTGAGTATCCGGATCAGGTGCTGCGCAATGCGCGCGAAATAGCGGTCGCTTCCAAGCGGCCTTCCGCCGTCGCTGGTCCCGCTTTCGGGGTACAGGAACACCAGGTCGATATCGGACGAAAAATTGAGCTCGCCACCGCCGAGCTTGCCCATGGCAATGACGATCAGTTCCTGCACATCGCCACTGCTGTCATACAGCTGACCATGCCGGGACTCAATTTTCGCCGTCGCCTGACGCAGCGCCGCACCGATGCAGGCCTCGGCCAGCCGAGACGTGGCCGACAGCGTTTCACGCAGACCGGCGCTGCCGACGAGATCGCGCCACGCAATCTGTGCCATAAGACGGTTTCGCAGCCGGCGTAGTTCGCCCATGAAGGCGTTCTCGTCTTCACCGATGTCGAGTGATTCGAACGCGGTCGCAATTGCCGGGGCCTGTGCCGACTCGGCCGGCAGCGCGGGGTGCCGCAGACACTGTGCCGCAACGAAATCACTGCAGGCGAAAACATGGCCTGCCAGGGCGTGCAGTTGCGGATCCGGCAATTCGCCCGCGGCATCCGCCCAGCGTTCTGCCTTCTGCGCGGCGGCAACCGCGAGTATGTCGGGAAGCGGATACTTCCCGCGGAGACCCTCGATCATCTGGCGATTATCGCATCCCGTTCAGCGGCCTGCGCCCGTAAAGCCTTCCGTCTGCGCCCGTTCCCGCCAATTCCGCAGCTGGCTGCCTTGATCCTGCCTGCGGCCTGATCCATATTCATCCGTAACTTCGGCCCGGGAGCGGCCATGTCCGGCGATTCCGACAATATCGACGACTCTGTAATCGAGGCACTGCGCCCGCAGGAGCGTCGCTATGACGTGGCAATCGATAAAGACATGGTCCTGTCAGTCCTGCCCAACGGCGTAAAAACCTGGACCTGGGTATATGACGACCCGGATAACCCGCACCGCAAGACACTCGGGATCTACCCTGACATGACGCTCGAAGACGCCAGGAAATCGCTCGGCGCCGAAAAGGCCGCCTACCGGCAGGCCGACGAAGCCGAGCCTTCATTCGTGATTCGCGATGGCCGGATCGAACCCGCTCGGGGGGGTATCACCCGGTCGCAGCTGCCGATCATTGCCGGTGCCGTCGGCGCGGTCGTGGTTGCAGCCCTGGCCTGGCTGCTGTTCGGCCGTGGCGGAGATCCTGCGCCGGCGGCGGCAGGGGTCGCAGACACTCCGGCCGCCCCGGCACGCACCGCGCCTGAGCAAGCTGCGGCAACCACTGATGCCGCGAAGCCGGCCATGGGGTCGCAGCCCGAGCAAGCGATGCCTGCAGGGCCGGACAACGGCAGCGCCACGGGAGGCAATCCATCTGCGGTCCCCGGTAGCGCAGACCCGATCGTTGCCGAGATGGAGGCGCAGGTCGCAGCGATTAACGAAAGGCTCAACGCCGAGCTGGAACGCATCAAGGCGATATCCGACGGCAACGCATCGAACACCCAGCCAGCAGTTACCGAAATCCCTGCGGCGGACAACGCCAGTCCTGACATCCAGCCGGCAGCGGCCGAAACGAACCGCCCTGCGCCCGCCCGCCAGCCCGCCGTAATTCCGCCGCCTGAGCCCGTACCGGCTGCACCGGTAACAGCAGCGCCGGTGACGGCGGCGGCGGTCTTGCCAGCCGCAGGGGAACCCGCCGCGCAACCGGTCACCGACCCGCGGGTGGCGCGGGCCATACTGACCACAACGGTGATCGACCGTGAACCGGCCGACGACCTCGGTAACACGCTGATCGGCAGCAGCGTCAGCGAACAGGTGTTCTACTTTTTCACCGAGTTACGCGACCTGGGCGGCCAGCGCGTTTACCACCGCTGGATTCATAACGGCAGCGTCATGGCCGAGGTGCCGTTTACCGTCGGCGAAGGCGCCTGGCGCTGGCGGGTCTACTCCAGCAAGACCTTCATTCCGGAGCTCGAGGGAGACTGGCGGGTCGATGTCGTGCTCGGCGACGGCACCCTCCTGCACAGCCAGCCGTTCCTGTACTCGATCGGCTACTAAAAAACACCCGCCCAAAAAAAACCCCGGCCGAAGCCGGGGTTTTTTGCGCTGCGAGCAGCTCGCGACCACCTGGCAGTCGCGTGGCGGGCGATTTACATCATGCCGCCCATGCCGCCCATGCCGCCCATGTCCGGCATGGCCGGAGCAGCACCTTCTTCCTTGGGCGATTCGGCAATCATCGCCTCGGTCGTCAGCAGCAGGCCCGCAACGGACGCGGCGTTCTGCAGCGCGGTACGGGTGACCTTGGTGGGATCGAGGATACCCATGTCGATCATGCTGCCGTACTCGCCGGTGGCGGCGTTGTAGCCGAAATCACCGTCGCCTTCGGCAACTTTCGACAAGACGACTGAACCGTCTTCGCCGGCGTTGTTGACGATCTGACGCAGCGGCTCTTCCAGCGCACGGCGCAGGATGTTGATACCGACCTGCTGGTCGGGATTGGCACCCTTGGCACCATCGAGCGCCTTCAGCGTGCGCAGCAGGGCCACGCCACCGCCCGGCACGATGCCTTCTTCGACGGCTGCACGGGTTGCGTGCAGGGCGTCTTCGACACGCGCCTTCTTTTCTTTCATCTCGATCTCGGTAGCCGCACCGACCTTGATCACGGCAACACCGCCGGCGAGCTTGGCAACCCGCTCCTGCAGCTTCTCGCGATCGTAGTCCGAGCTGGTCTCGGCGATCTGGGCATTGATCTGTTCGACCCGGCCCTTGATTTCGTCGCCACGGCCGGCGCCGTCAATGATCGTCGAGTCGTCCTTGGTCAGCTGAACTTTCTTGGCGCTGCCGAGGTCTTCCAGCGAAGCCTTCTCGAGACTCAAGCCGACTTCCTCGGAGATCACGGTGCCACCGGTCAGGATCGCGATGTCCTGCAGCATGGCTTTACGACGATCGCCAAAGCCCGGCGCCTTGACGGCGGCAACCTTGACGATACCGCGGATGTTGTTGACCACCAGCGTCGCCAGGGCTTCGCCCTCGACGTCTTCGGCGATCACCAGCAGCGGCTTGCCCGAACGCGCCACGCCTTCCAGCAGCGGAAGCATGTCGCGGATGTTCGAGATCTTCTTGTCGTGCAGGAGGATGTACGGATCGTCCAGCTCGACCGACTGGTTCTGCTGGTTGTTGATGAAGTACGGCGACAGGTAGCCGCGATCGAACTGCATGCCTTCGACCACGTCCAGCTCGTTCTCGAGTGCGGAACCGTCTTCGACGGTGATGACGCCTTCCTTGCCGACCTTGTTCATCGCCTCGGCAATGATCCTGCCAATCTCTTCGTCAGAGTTGGCCGAGATCGTACCGACCTGGGCAATCGACTTGTCGTCGGTGCAGGGCTTGGACAAGTCGTGCAGGCTGGCAACCACCTTGTGGCTGGCCTGCTCGATGCCGCGCTTGAGGTCCATCGGGTTCATGCCCGCGGCGACGGCCTTCAGGCCTTCACGCAGGATCGACTGGGCCAACACCGTGGCGGTGGTCGTACCGTCGCCGGCCTCGTCAGAGGTCTGCGAGGCGACTTCCTTCACCATCTGTGCGCCCATGTTTTCGAATTTGTCTTCCAGCTCGACTTCTTTCGCCACCGAAACGCCGTCCTTGGTGACGGTCGGGGCGCCGAAGCTCTTGTCGAGCACGACGTTGCGGCCTTTCGGGCCCAGGGTTACACGCACGGCACTTGCCAGCGCGTTGACGCCGGCAAACATACGATGCCGTGCGTCATCTCCAAATCTCAAATCTTTAGCAGCCATTATCTGTGTCTCCTCAAAAAGCCTTAGTCGTCAAGAACGGCCATGACGTCGTCTTCACGCATGACGAGAATTTCCTCGCCCTCGATCTTCACCTCGGTGCCGCTGTATTTGCCGAACAGCACCTTGTCGCCCTCTTTCAGGGCCAGCGGGCGAAGGTCGCCGTTATCGAGCAGCTTGCCGTTACCCACGGCAATCACTTCGCCCCGGCTGGGCTTCTCGGCGGCGGTGTCGGGAATGACGATTCCGCCCGGTGAGCGGGTCTCTTCTTCCAAGCGCCGGACGATGACGCGATCGTGCAATGGACGCAGTTTCATCGCTTATCTCCTAAATTTCAGTAACTTACGGATTCTGATTGAGTGCTGTTTTGTTAGCACTCCCCTGAAAAGAGTGCTAATTCTAGCGATGGCGCGGCCCCAGTCAAGCCCCGCCGTGACAGGCACCGGCCGGGTCGCTAAGCTGCGCGCTCGACGCCCCTCCCTGGGAACCCTATTAATGAGTCATCCTGACGTGCTGCTGGTCCTGTCTACCTGCCCCGATATGGCGACCGCCCGGCGTCTGGCCGGTGTCATGGTCGAGCGGCGGCTGGCGGCCTGTGTCAACCAGCTGCCGGGCCTCGGCTCGACCTACCGCTGGGAGGGCAAGGTCGCGCACGAGAAGGAGGTGCTGCTGCTGATCAAGACGACAGCGGAGCGCTACCCAGCACTGGCACAAACGCTGGCCGAACTGCATCCTTATGAACTTCCCGAAATCGTGGCAGTCCCTGTGACTACCGGTCTGCCCGGTTATCTGGCCTGGGTGGCCGAACAGACAACGGACCCTGCATGACTAGAACCTGGCTCGTTATTCTCCTGATACCGCTGGTGGCCGGCGCCGCAGACGTGGTGCCGCCGGACGAAGCGTTCGGCTACACCGTCACCGCCGACGCCGACGAGCTCCGGATCGACTGGCGCATCCTGCCGGGCTATTACCTTTACCGCCACCGGTTTGGCTTCGAAAGCGAAACCGACGGCGTCGTGCTGGACGAGCCGCACATCCCCCGGGGCAAGAAAAAAGTCGACGAGTTTTTCGGCGAATCCGAGGTCTACCGCGACTCGCTGCGTGTCGTACTGCCCTACTCCACAGGTGCCGACGGCCCGACGCGGATGACCCTGGTACTCAAATCGCAGGGTTGTGCCGACATCGGGCTTTGTTATCCGCCCCAGACCTGGCGCGCCGAAGTCGCGCTGCCGGCGCGCGTGGCGACCGCCGACACGGCACCCGGTGGTGTCGACCTCATGGCGCTGCTGCAGGATGAACCGGTCGAGACCGTCGGTGAGTTCCTGCACCCCGACGAAGCCTTCCGCTTCATCGCCGAGATGGACGGCGACTACACGCTCAGCGTCAGTTTCGATATCGCCGAAGGCTATTACCTGTATCGCGACAAGTTCAGCTTTGCTACTGACAGCGGTTTGGTGCAGTTCGGCGCACCACGGCTTCCGGCCGGCGTACCAAAAACAGACGAGTACTTCGGTGAAACGGAAGTCCTCTACAACCGTGCCGGGCTGTCGGTGCCGTTGTCCCGCGCCAGCCCCGACGCCGGAGATTTCGAGATCACTGTAGGATTCCAGGGTTGCGCCGAGGACGGCATCTGTTACCCGCCGATGACCCGCCAGACCGCCGTCATTCTTCCGGCAGCAACCACCGAGCCGCCACCGGAATTTGCCGCCGATACACCGGTCAGCGAGCAGGACCGGCTGGCTGAGCTGATCCGCAGTGGCAACCTCGGCCTGGTCGCCGCGAGCTTTTTCGGTTTGGGGCTGCTGCTTGCCTTCACACCGTGCGTCTTCCCGATGGTGCCCATACTCTCCGGCATCATCGTCGGCCAGGGACCGGACATCACGACACGGCGCGCTTTCACGCTGTCGCTGATCTATGTGCTGGCCATGGCCGTGACCTACACGGCTGCCGGTGTCGTCGCCGCGTCGCTGGGCCAGAACCTGCAGGCATTTTTCCAGCAACCGGCGGTGATCATCGTCTTCAGCCTGATTTTTATCGCGCTTGCGCTGGCGATGTTTGGCACCTACGAGTTCCAGATGCCGGCCGCGCTGCAAAACCGGCTGAACGAGATGAGCAATCGTCAAAGCGGCGGTACGCTGATCGGCGTCGGCATCATGGGCGTGTTGTCGGCCCTGATCGTCGGCCCCTGTGTCGCCGCCCCGCTGGCCGCGGCGCTGATCGTGCTGGGGCAGAGCGGCGACCCGGTGCGCGGCGGGCTGGCGCTGTTCACGATGAGCCTGGGCATGGGCGCCCCGTTACTGGTATTCGGCGCATCGGCGGGTCACCTGTTACCCCGGGCCGGCGCCTGGATGACCGCCATTCGCGGCGCGTTTGGCGTCCTGATGCTGGGCATCGCCATCTGGATGCTGTCCCGCATCCTGCCCGATGCCGTCACGATGTTCCTGTGGGCCGGGCTGGTCCTGATGACCGGGATTTTCATGGGCGCGTTCTCGCCGCTGCCCGAGAACAGCGACACCCGCCACAAGCTGGCCAAGGGCGCGGGGCTTATCGCAGTGGTTTACGGCATCCTGCTCGTAATCGGTGCCGCCACCGGCGGCAGCGATCCGTTGCGGCCGCTGCACGGCTCGACGCTGACCTCCTCCGGAGAAGCACGGCCCCACCTGGAGTTCAGGCGCATCAAGAGTCTCGACGACCTGCAGGAAGAGATTCGCCTGGCCAGCGCCTCGGACCGCGGCGTGATGCTCGACTTCTATGCCGACTGGTGTGTCGAGTGCAAGAAGATGGAAAAAACGACCTTCGAAAGCCCGGCCGTGCTCGCCGCACTCGGAGACACCGTGCTGCTGCAGGCCGACGTTACCGACAACGACGATATCGACCGCGCGCTTCTGAACCATTTTGGAATCTTTGGTCCACCGACGATCGTGTTATTCGGCAGCAACGGGCTGGAGCAGAAAAACCTGCGCGTCGTCGGCTACATGGGCGCCGAGGAATTCGCGGCGGTCGTGCGTGCGGCGGGTGCGCAATGAAAACCCAGAATCTCATCCTTTACGTCGCCCTGGTCGCCGCTTCCGTGACGGGCGGCTACCTCTACTACCAGGCCAAGGCCGACAATACCGAGGTGAAAGCGAAAGCGACGCTGCGCCCGGTTTTCTCTCTGCCGGATATCGACGGCACCCCGCGCTCGATCACCGAGTGGGACGGCAAGGCGATGGTGGTCAATTTCTGGGCGACCTGGTGCGCCCCCTGCCGTCGCGAAATCCCGGTGCTGGTGGCTATGCACGACGAGCTGCTGGCCGACGACATCCAGATCATCGGTATTGCCATGGACGACCCCGCGGCCGTCGCCGAGTTCGCGAAAGAGACCGAATTTAATTACCCGGTGCTGGTCGGCGAACAGGAAGCGGTCGACGCTGCGGAGGGCTTTGGCATCGAGGTGATGGCGCTGCCGCTGACTGTTTTCACCGACCACGACGGCCGCATCATAGAAATCCACGCCGGCGAACTGACGCAAGACGACCTGGTGGCAGCCACCCTGCCGCTGCGTCAGCAATGATCCCGATTACGGGCGCCGGCCAACAGCCAGCCCGCCTGCAACAGGAGGTGACACGATGAGTTACCGCGGCAGCTGCCTCTGCGGCAAAGTAACCTACGAGATCGACGAATTCCTGCCGGGCGTAGCGCACTGCCATTGCTCGATGTGCCGCAAGTTTCACGGCGCCGCCTTTGCGACGATCGCCTCGGTCGCCGCCGACCAGTTCCACTGGCTCACTGGCGAAGCGGACCTGCAGGGCTATACGGCACCGAACGGCACCACCCGCACCTTCTGCCGCCACTGTGGCTCCAGCCTGCGCTTCCACAGCCCACGCGCCCCGCAGGACGAAGTCGAAATCGCCCTGGGCACCCTCGATGACGACTGCCCGGTAAAACCCAGCGCCCACATCTTTGTCGCCTCAGGCGCCAGCTGGACCGAACTGCACGACCCCCTGCCCAGGTTCTCCGCCGGCCGCAACTCCGACCGCATCTGAGCCGGGCCTGCAGGTTCCCGTCGGCCCGCGACGCTTCCGCGGTAACGCCGCCGACAAATCAAAATTTGCCTGGCGGCAGTCGTTTCGTCCGCGCGCATCAACCCGCGTTGCGAACGCAAAGCGTTCGCCACTCCGGCCCTCTTCAACAATCCCCACCCTCGCGGCGCCATGCGGTGGGGAGGTGGCCAGTCCGGCGTCGTGGCCGGCCGTCGCGCATCAACCCGCGTGGCGAACGCAGCGTTCGCCACTCCGGCCCTCTTCAACAATCCCCACCCTCGCGGCGCCATGCGGTGGGGAGGTGGCCTGTCCGGCGTCGTGGCCGGCCGTCGCACATCAACCCGCGTGGCGAACGCAGCGTTCGCCACTCCGACCCTCTTCAACAATCCCCACCCTCGCGGCGCCATGCGGTGGGGAGGTGGCGCCCCCCTTTTGCCCCGAAAAGCGTTAAACTTGCCGCCATCTCCCGGGAAAAGGACGGTAAATTGGCCAAGCTACTCCTGCTCAACGGACCCAACCTGAACCTGCTGGGCACCCGCGAACCCGACCGCTACGGCAAAACCACGCTCGACGAGATCGAAAAGCGCCTGGTGAAGCAGGCGACCGACGCAGGCCACACGCTGACCACACTGCAGAGCAACGCGGAGCACACACTGATCGACGCAATCCAGGCCGCCGGCACCGACGGCACGGCCTGCATCCTGATCAACCCCGGCGCCTTCACCCACACCAGCGTGGCGCTGCGCGATGCGATCCTCGCCGTTGGCGTACCGGTCATCGAAGTCCATCTCAGCAACATCCAGGCCCGCGAGGAATTCCGGCACCGCTCGCTGATCGGCGATATCGCCCGCGGCACGATTGCCGGCTTCGGGGCGCTGAGCTACGAACTGGCGCTGCAGGCCGCCATCGCCGACCTGGCCTGATCGCATGGACATCCGCAAGGTCAAGAAACTGATCGAGCTGCTGGAAGAATCCGGCATCGCCGAAATCGAGATCACCGAGGGCGAAGAAGCGGTGCGCATCAGCCGCTACCCTCAGGGCGGACCTCCCGCCCCCACGATCATGCAGGTGCCGGCTGCCGCACCGGCCGCGGCTCCCGCCGCCGCGACTCCCGCGCCGACAGGCACACCGGAACCCGACTCGCCGCCAACCGATTCGACGGACAGCGGGCACACCGTCAAGGCCCCGATGGTCGGCACCTACTTTGCCGCGCCCTCGCCCGGTGCCGACCCGTTTGTCGAGGTCGGCAGCAATGTCAGCGTCGGCCAGACGCTGTGCATCATCGAGGCGATGAAAATGATGAACCAGATCGAGGCGGACCGCGCCGGCCGCGTCACCGCGGTCCTGGCCCGTAACGGCGAACCGGTCGAGTACGCCCAGCCGCTGTTTGTCATCGAGTAATGGCTCACTTCGACAAGGTGCTGATCGCCAACCGGGGCGAAATCGCGCTGCGTATCCTTCGCGCCTGCCGTGAGCTCGGTATCGGCACCGTCGCCGCTCACTCAACGGCAGACCGCCAGCAAACTCACGTGTTGCTGGCCGATGAATCAGTCTGTATCGGTCCGCCACCGGCGGCAGCCAGCTACCTGAACATGCCGGCACTGATCAGTGCGGCGGAGGTCACCGCCGCCAACGCGATCCACCCCGGTTATGGTTTCCTGGCGGAGAACGCCGACTTTGCCGAAAGCGTGGGCCGCAGCGGTTTCGTGTTCATCGGGCCCTCGCCGGACACGATTCGCACGATGGGCGACAAGATCTCTGCCCGCGACACCATGCAGCGTGCCGGCGTGCCCTGCGTACCCGGCTCGGATGGCGCCATTGGCCGTGACCCGGAAGCCAACCAGAAACTGGCCCGGCAGATCGGCCTGCCGGTGATGGTTAAAGCCGCAGCCGGTGGTGGCGGCCGCGGTATGCGGGTTATTCATGACGCCGACAAGCTGGAAGAAGCCCTGGCGCTGACCCGCCAGGAGGCCGACGCGGCGTTTGGCGACGCGACCTTGTATATGGAGAAATACCTGGGCGGACCACGCCACATCGAGTTCCAGGTACTGGCTGATCACCACGGCAACGTCATTCATCTCGGCGAACGGGACTGCTCGATGCAGCGTCGTCACCAGAAAGTCATCGAGGAATCGCCGGCGCCGGGAATCAGCGAAGCCCAGCGCGCGGAAATCGGCCAAGTCTGTGTCGACGCCTGTCAGGAGATCGGCTACCGCGGCGCCGGGACCATGGAATTCCTGTACGAAGACGGTAACTTCTATTTCATCGAGATGAATACCCGGATCCAGGTCGAGCACCCGGTGACCGAGATGATCACCGGCATCGACCTAGTCCGCGCACAGCTGGCCATCGCCGCCGGGGAGCCGTTGCCGTGGCGCCAGGACGACATCGGCCTCGACGGCCACGCTATCGAGTGCCGCATCAATGCCGAGGACCCTGACCGCTTCATACCTGCCCCGGGCACCGTCACCCAGTGGCATCCGCCGGGCGGACCCGGAATTCGCGTCGACTCCCACCTCTATTCCGGCTACACGGTCCCGCCGTATTACGATTCGCTCATCGGCAAGCTGGTCGCCCATGCCGAGACCCGGGACCTGGCGCTGGCGCGGATGCGCAACGCACTGGCCGAAGTCGTCGTCGAGGGCATACCGACCAATGTGCCGCTACTCGCCGACCTGTGCGCCGATACGCGTTTTTGCGAGGGTGCGGTCGAGATTCATTACCTGGAAAAACGGCTGGGCCTGTAGCAGCGGGATCAGCCGCCATGGAAAACGATGCCCTGGCAAAAACTCATCGTCGAGATAGATCCCGAATCCCGTGAACGTATCGAGGAATCGGTCGTGGAGCTGGGCGCGTTGTCGATCAGCCTCGAAGACGCCGGCGACGAACCTCTGCTGGAACCTGCGCCGGGCGAGACGCCGCTATGGTCGGCGCTGCGGCTGATTGCCCTGTTCCCCGACGAGGTCGACCGTGAAACCGTCAACGCAGCGCTGGCCACCGGCGAGACCCGCTGGGAGCGGCTCGACGACCGTGACTGGGAACGGGTCTGGCTGGCGGACTTCAAGCCCGAGTGTTTCGGCGGACACCTGTGGGTCTGTCCGCACGGCGAAAAAACCCCTGCTGCAGGCGCCGTCGTGCGGCTGGACCCCGGACTGGCCTTCGGCACCGGCCGCCATCCGACCACGGCGCTGTGCCTGGAATGGCTCGCTACGGCGCCGCTCAACGACCGGACCGTCGTCGACTACGGCTGTGGCTCCGGGATACTCGGTGTCGCCGCCGCGGTGCTCGGCGCAGCACGTATCGTTGCCGTGGACATCGACCCGCAGGCGCTGCTTGCGACGCGAGATAACGCGGCGGCCAACGGCGTTCGCGAGCGGTTCACGATCAGCGCGCCGGAAGACCTGGCGCCGGAACCGGCGGACATCCTGGTGGCCAATATCCTCTCCGGACCCCTGGTCCGGCTGGCACCGCAGCTGGCGGCTGCCGTCCGGCCGGGCGGAGCGCTGGTGCTTTCGGGTATCCTCGACGAGCAGGCGGCGCAGGTCCGGGCCGCCTATGCGCCCTGGTTCGACGAACTGGCTGTCACCACGCGGTCGGGCTGGGTGCGAATCGACGGCGAAAGAAACAAGCGTGTACACACAGTGTCCTGACTGCA
>JAHEKH010000097.1 GCA_024638445.1 Gammaproteobacteria bacterium
AGCTGATCATCGGTGATGTAGCCCTTCAGCCCCGTGGCCGGATCGGTGAAGTAGAACTCCAGGCTGGACGAGTGGGGCCAGATGTTGTCGTAAGACGGCGTACCGTTGATCTGGCTGTCGCCGTTCCCGCCGAGACCGACGAAGATCAGCATGAAGAAGTCAACTACGCCATCCTTGTCGGTATCGAACTGGTTGTAGTCGACTTCCGGATCGGCGATGTGCGCGGCGTCGTAGACGGCCTTGCCGGTCGGGCCACAGGCGTCGTCGATCGCGAAGATCAGGCCAACGCCGCTCAGGGCGCCGAGCAGCGCGGTTCCGTAGCGGTCACCACCGTAGTAGTTGGTATCGCGCGGAAGCTGGTACCAGCCGCCGGAAATACGCTCGGGATAGGCGGCGGTGCCAGCTGCTTCGGAAAAGTCAGTTCCGGTGCAGGTGCCGTTCGGCAGGTTCTGCGAGAACATGAACTCGTTGTCGGTGCGATTCGGGTCGTTCCAGTTGACCGAGAAGTCAGCCGAGGCGACACCGGCCGAACCGATAGTGCCGTGCGGATACAGCTGGCCGAATGACATTTCCTGCCAATGATTGAAGGTTGAACCGATGACGCTCGGGTCATTCAGTTTCGCGTCGATCAGGTCACCGCTGTTGGCCGGGTCGTGCTTGCGATCGGTGTAATCGGCAGGCACCACGACGTAGGGCCGGTCGCCAAAGCGGGCGGTGTCGTAGGCCGCCATTGGCGGAATGACCTTCGGTCCATGGGAATCTGAATCCAGTGTCAGCGCCCGGCTGGTGCGCAGGCGGCGTCCGGAATTCTTGCTGTTGGACCGGGGAAGCTCGTCGTAAGTCAGGGTCGACGTGGTGGACAGATCCTTCCAGACAATCTGCGGGTCGTCGATTTCTGTATCGGCGACGCCTTCGACGACGAGGGTCAGCTTCGAGCCGTGTGGCACCGTGCCAATTGTCCAGGTCACCAGCGTGCCGCCACCGAGCGTGGCAGTGCCGGCGCCGCTAAGCGGGGTGACATTGCTGAAAGTCATGCCATCCGCCGCGGGGATTGTCACAACAGCATTGGCGATGTCAGCACCCGACGTGTTCTCGACAAACACCCGCCAGGGATAGCTCTCGCCTGGCTTGACCCAGCCGACAGAGCTGACGAAGGAGTTATGTATCGAAACTTTTCCGTCGGAGGGAACCGACACAGTGACTGCCCCGGTGCCCGCGAGCTGTGCGCCCCAGGCGCCGGTGCTCAGGTCGGTATAGCTGGCATCAATCGCCTGGATACCGAGAGTTGCGCCCGTAGTAAGCAAAGCAGTGGCGCTGCCGGGAATGACATGGCTGAACGTGCCGTCGCCGGCTGCGGTCAGCACACCCGAGGTGTAGAGAATGTTGTTGCTCGGGTCGACCAGCTGGATTTTGAAGTCCGCCGGCACATCGGTTTCGACGATCTGGTTGGGCGTCGTTAGCGCATCCGGAACCTCGTCGATCTGGTAGGTGCGCCCGGTTACGGCGATGTTGCTGCCGGCGGGCACGGTTCCGGGTCCGGCGACATCGGCGCCAAGGACGTTAACTGAAAAGCTGCAGTTTTCGCCGTAGTTGCCAACTATCCCGTCGATCGAAGTCACCCGGACGCAGTGATGTCCCGGTGGCCAGGTCGCGCCCGGCTCGAAGGTGAATTCCCACTCGTCTGTGTCGCTGCGCCACGAAACAGCCGGGCTGGCAAAGGCCGTCCCGGCCTCGTCGATCACCTCGATGATGACGGTCGAAGAAGACGGAATATTCGTGCCGCCGTCTGAAATGGTCATATCGACGAAGCCGCATTCCCCGCGGTTCCAGAACTTGTCGTGACCCAGCCCCAGGCCAGTACAGGCGGGCTGCGGTTGCGGGAACTTGAAAATTCGCCAGTTAGTCACTGTAGGGTCGGCGCTTGCGACCCCGGAGTACATCGCACCGGCCAGCATGGCGATTGCCAGCAGGTGCCAAATGTGTCGGACTCGATTCATTGTTTTAACCTCGTTTCTGGGCACCCGAACGGACGTCATGGCACCGTTTCCCAGGAAATTCCTGATTACGACTCAGTATCGAGGTGCCGTTTCAACTTAGGAATGGGGGTAATCCCCCAAATGAGCACACAAATTTACTCAGCCTGTTTTCATAGTCATGAACCGATGGTCCGTGAGGGTTTTCCCTTGCTACCTGTGAGGGAAACACCGTCTCCAGCAAACATGCAGAACTCTCGATAATCCGCCTA
Organism: Gammaproteobacteria bacterium; assembly: GCA_024638445.1. Lineage (GTDB taxonomy): Bacteria > Pseudomonadota > Gammaproteobacteria > Steroidobacterales > JABDKV01 > JABDJB01. The sequence goes on from JAHEKH010000097.1 coordinate 2,246, forward strand.
CCAGAATCCATCGCGGTTTCTCGAAAGTTCCTGGAGAACATCATGAAGAAAACACTACTGACGGCTTGCGTAGCGACTGCGCTACTGGTGGCCGGCGCTGCCACCGCCAAGCCCGGCGCCGTCCCGACGGCTTCGGAGCGGGCGGAGTTAATCAAGTCCGGGGCAACCCGGGCCCCCAACGCCTGGTCGGCTTATATCGTCCGGCTGGACGATCTGCCTGTCGCCCGCTACAAGGGTGGAATCAAGGGTCTGGCACCCACCAGTCCACTCGCGACCGGTGAGAAGAAAGTCAATACGCGTTCGGTTGCAACCAGCGCCTATCTCGACTATCTCGCCTCGCAGCAGGAGGCCTTTCTGCAGCAGGCCGAAAAAGCGCTGGGCAGAAGTCTGGATGTTATGAGCGTTTATCGCTTTTCCAACAACGGTCTGGGCCTGTGGCTGCGGAACGACGAAGCCGCCACGATTGAGCGACTCAGCGGCGTCATTGCGGTAGAGAAAGAACGTCTGCGGCCGCTGATGACCGATGCCGGCCCGGAATGGATCGGTGCCGATGCGATCTGGGATGGAACCGGCACCACCGATTCGCTGGGTACGAAAGGCGAGGGGATTATCATTGGCGTGATAGACACAGGCGTCAACCACGATCACCCGTCATTCGCCGATATCGGTCCGGTCGACGGCTACGATCACGTCAACCCGCTGACCGAGTACAAGGGTCTGTGCGACGGTACGACCGGCGCGCCTTATTGCAACGATAAGCTGATTGGCGTTTACGATTGCAACACGGGTGGTGGAGGCACCCGCTCGGCATCTCGTAGCCAGGGGCGTGCACAGCAAACCGAGCCACTTGCCGGCACCTACGGCACCGCGTCCTGCAGCATCTATGACGGTCCGCACCATTTTGCGATGCCAGGCGGTACCAGCATAATTTTCAACGTGGTTGCCGCGTCCGATGTGACGATGAACCTGTATTACTCGACGAACCCGGCAGACCCGACGCCGAGCCAGGTCGTAGCATACGACTTTCTGTTCGGCGTAGAGTCAACGACTTACCGGCCACTCGGTGGAGTGCCCGCGGGCTATTATTGGGCGGAAATTTGCCCATTTGAGGTGCTCGAGCCTGATACCCCCGCACCTTACAGCGGTAGTCTGACCTGGTCCGATGAAGACGTTGGTGCCGGCGATGCCTGTTCGGGTGGTCAGCCCGAGGACGGCAACCAGCACGGCTCGCACACTGCCAGCACTGCCGGTGGTAATGCAGTGAACGCCGATATCGAGGCGCCGACGATTACGATCCAGCGCACGCTGTCCGGCGTCGCGCCGCATGCCAACCTGATCACCTATGCTGGTTGCCTGCCGGCACAGGGTTGTCTCGGCCTGTCGCTCGCCAATGCCATCGAACAGATCATCATCGACGGGGTTGACGTCGCCAACTACTCGATCGGCGGAGGTCCGAATAACCCCTGGGGTGATACCGATGCCCAGGGTTTCCTGAGCGCCCGCGAAGCTGGTATCTGGGTGGCAACTTCGGCCTCCAACGATGGCCCCGGCGCCGGATCGATCGGCTCGCCGGCTGATGCGCCCTGGATCACCACGGTCGGTGCCAGTACCCACAACCGCGTGCTCGCAAACCGGGTGGAGAACCTGTCTGGTGGCAACACCGCCCCGCCGTTTGCCTTCGTGCTCGGCAAGGGCCTGACCTCTGAGTACCCGGCCGGTGGAGTCGGTACGGCAGCAATCATCTATGCTGGCGATACGCCGTCAAACGCCGACCTGACCGCCGATCCGGCCCTCTGTGCCGGTGGCGATATCCAGGCTGCAACCAACCCCTGGAGCGCGGGCACCTTCAATGGTGAAATCGTGGTCTGTGACCGCGGCACCTTTGCCCGCGTCGATAAGTGCAAGAATGTTTGCGAAGCTGGCGCCGGGGGCTGCATCCTGGCCAACAACGCCGCCAGCGGCGATTCGCTGGTTGCAGATGGCCACGCCTGCCCGTCGGTGCATATCTCCTATGACGACGGCGTTGCACTGAAAGCCTGGCTGGCTGACGGCGCACCTGCCGGCAGCCACCAGGGCAGCATCAGCGGGGCATTCGCAGATCTCGCGCCGATTAATGGCGACGTCCAGGCCGGTTTTTCCAGTCGCGGCCCGAACAGCTCGGCGCCGAATAACCTGAAACCTGATGTCACCAACCCGGGTGTCGACGTGCTGGCTGCGGTCAACACGGTCGGCAACACGACAGCAACGCCGGGCACCGATGAGTACGGCAGCCTGAGCGGCACCTCGATGTCGAGCCCGCACACTGCCGGCTCCTTTGCCCTGTTGCGGGCCAAGCGTCCCGAGTTCACACCGGCCGAGGCACAGTCTGCGCTGATGATGACCTCGACCCGCGGTCTGACTCGCGACAGCAACGGCAGCGACTTTGGCGATCCCTTTGATCGTGGCGCCGGTCGGGTAGACCTTACCCGTGCAGCCCTCGCCGGGCTGGTGATGGACGTACCGGGCAATGACTATGGTGCCTCTGCGACTACCGCGAAGACCCTCAACATCCCGAGCATGGCGGACAATAACTGCCAGTCCAGCTGCACCTGGCAGCGTACGGTCAAAAGCGTGGCTTCCGGGCCGGTGACCTGGACTGCCGGTTTCGACAGCGAGGACGGCGTGTCGATCACGGTCACCCCGTCGGTGTTTACGTTGAACCCGGGCGAGACCCAGATGATCTCGATCACGGCAGATATTGCCGAAGCGGAGCATGCGACGCCGCAGGGTGCCCCGGGTGTTGACGACGAGAACGAGACTCAGGATCTCGATGACGATGGCATCATTGTCTATAACGCCTGTTCCGGTGCTGCGCCGGGTCGCGCGTACGACTGCTGGGTGTTTGCCGATGTGTCGCTGAGCTCGTCCAATCCGTCAGTGCCCGATGTCAGCATGCCGGTAGCGGCACGCAGCACGGGCGATTTCGACGGCGACGGCATCAAGGACCTCGCCGACAACTGCCCGGTCACGTCGAATCCGAGCCAGGATGCCACAGACGACGATCTCGACGGCGTCCCTAACAGCTGCGACAATTGCCTAGGCGTGGCAAACGCCTCGCAGTGCGACACCAACGGCGACGGCTTCGGTAACCACTGCGACGCCGACCTCGACAACAACGGCCTGGTCAACTCGTTCGACACGACGATCCTGCGTGACAACTTCGGATCGTCAGGGGTGAACGACGCCGACCTCGACTGCAACGGCATCGTCAACTCGTTCGACACGACGATCCTGAAAGAGCAGTTCGGTGGCCCGCCGGGGCCGAGTGCCTTCAATCCCTGAGCGGAAGTGATCTCGAGGCGCAGGGATTAGCGCCAATCGTCCAAGGATCCCGCCAAACCGGCGGGATCCTTTTTTTTGGCAGCCATCGCACGGGGAAACCTGTAAGTCATTGATTTTGAGTGACCCTGAGGGAATTCCCCTGCGCACCTGAGGGTTGATCCCGCTGCCGGCCAGCCGGGCGCTCTGCGAACCTAGCGTCAACCAGTCGCCCCGGTGTCGGGGCCTTTTTTGCACCTACCTCCTGGAGACCGGATTCATGCCACGGATAACCTCTAACTGGCGCAAGGCCATCATGTTGCTCAGCGCACTACTGGCCAGCGGCCAGGCTTTTTCGGCGCTGCATATCGATGCCATTCACGCCAAGGGCAAGCCCGATTTCGATTCCCGGGAGGCGACTGCCGCGATCGCGCCGTCCGCGACCCAGCTGTCGATGGTCGACGCGATGGGCGCCACCGCGCGCTGGAATCATTTCGGCACGCCGCAGACGCTTATCCGGCACGGCGGCTTCCTTGCAACCGGGCTCGACGCCGATCCCACGGTTGCCGCACGGGATTTTCTCAGCGCCAATGCGACGTTGTTTAATCTCTCCGTTGACGATGTCGCGGCGCTCGAGCTCTACCACGTCGGCGAGTTCGCGCATTCCGATGCCCGGGCCGTCAAATTTCGCCAGATGTTTTCAGGCCTGTCGTCACAGGGCGGCGGCCTTGTAACGGTGGGTGTGGTTGACGGCAAGGTCGCCATAGTCACCTCGTCTATCGTGGGGATATCAGCAGCCGGAACAGTCCCGGCGCCGGTCATCACTGCCGCCGACGCCGTCGCTATCGCGGCCCAGGACGCGGGTTTCAGCGTCACCACCAATGATCTTTCCTCTCCGGCTACCGACCACGAGTGGTCGACCTACCAGGCTTCCGGCATGGTGGGAATCCAGCGCACACGCGAAATGGCGTTCCCCACGACGGCCGGACCGCGAATGGTCTACGAGACGTGGACCACGAGCGTGGACGCCGGTGCCACCACCGCGTACATGCATCTCGTCGATGCCGAGGACGGCACGATCCTGCTGCGTCAGCACAAGGTGTTCCAGCTCGCCGACTTCGATGACCGCAAGGGGCAGGGCAAGCCCGCGGCCATCCGCGCTCCGGAGACCTATGCATTCGACGGAGCCTTCAGTGCACCCCCGGATCCGTTTGTCTGCGGCCCGCTGCACGGCGCCTATGTGCCCAGCGGCCCGACATTTTTCCGGGTGGTGGTCGTGGCCAACGCGACAGTCGCCAGCAACGATATTTTCGTCAACCTCTACTTTGACGACCCGGCCGACGTGCCGGACCAGGGCCCGCAGCTGCTCACGTCGATCGATGTCGGCTTTGGCGAAGTTCTGACCTACGAACCCGGCGGCGTCCTGCCCATCGGCGACTACTATACGGAAGTCTGTCCCCTGGAAAACAGCGTCAACCAGAACTGGTTGCCGCCTTTCACCTACGAAGGCACCTTCACATTCGACGATACGCCGGTGCCGTCTATCGATGACGACGCCCGCTGGTTCCATTTCCCGGCCAATCCGCTGCCGGACCTGTCGAATACCGACATCCGCGAGCTGGGTTGCTGGACAAATCCGGACAGCGACGCGGTCTGTGATTTCAACGTCGGCAACGAGGCCGCGCGCGGACCATGGGACTTCGATTTCAGCGCGGGTGCGTCGAGCAATACCACCATCGGTAACGCGGCAATCTCCGGCGAAGCATGGGTGTCGCCCTTCACGCCGGCCGAGCAATACCGCCCGACGGCTTCCGATCGCAACTACAGCTACCCGTGGACCAACGTCTGGCACACGAGCGGCTGTTCGCCGTCCAACTTCACCCCCGGCACGGGCAATGACATCGATGCCGCCGTGACCAACATGTTCGTGGCGCACAACCGGATGCACGACTGGGCTTACTACCTTGGCTTTAACGAGATCAACAGCAACTTCCAGACGCGCAACTTCGGTAACACAACGGCGGACCGCGAGAGCGACGCAATTCTCGGCAATGTGCAGGCCGGTGCCGTCGATGGCGCCTACCCGGCCTACCTCGGCCGCGATAACGCCAACTGGATTCCGGCTGCCGATGGCGTTCCGGGTATCACCAACCAGTACCTCTGGCAGGCGTTGCTGGGCATCATTTACGTGCCCTGTGCTGACGGCAACTACGACATGGGTATTGTCGGCCACGAGGTCGGCCACGGCATCCAGCACCGCATGACCGGTGGACCCGACACGGGTCTCGGCGGCACCCAGGGCGGTGAAATGGGCGAGGGCTGGGGCGACCTGACCGGTATGGAAATTCTCAACGAGTTTGGATTCGTGCCGGTTGCCGGTGAGAGCCCGTTTGCCATCGGCACCTATGTGCTCGGCAGCCCGGAGCTGGGCATTCGTAACTACAACATGTCAACGAGCCCGCTCAACTACTCCAATATCCAGTACGACCCCTTCGGTAACGGAAGCCCCCATTCCGATGGCGAAATCTGGACGGCGACAAACTTCAGGATTAGGGCGCTGATGATGGAGCAGCACGATGTCGACAATCCGTCGACCGACCAGGTGGAACAGCGGCGTTGCGCCGAAGGTGATCGCGCACCGCAGGACTGCCCGGGCAACCGCCGCTGGATCCAGCTGATGCACGACGGCATGCTGCTGCAGCCTGCCGCCCCCAGCATGATCGATGCGCGCGACGCCCAGATGGCGGCCGACGTGATGCGTTTCACCGAAGACGCCAGCTTTGGCGATCACCAGGACACGCTTTGGCTGGCCTACGCCCGCAGCGGCATGGGTGTCAGCGCCGCCAGCGCCGGCAGCAACGACAACAACCCGACCGCAGACTTCGCGTTGCCGGCAACGCACGCCTTGACCAATGCTAACGTCGATTTCGTCGCCAGGGCGGTCGAAGGCGGTGGCTTTATTGCGGCCGACATCTTTATCGGTGATTTCGAGGCGCGATCCAACCCGGTCGTTACGACCGCTGCCAACGGCACGCCGGCTGCTGCCTCGATAGCGCCGGGGACCTACAACTTCCTCGCCCGCGCCGACGGCTACGGCCATTTCCGCTTTGAGCTGACGCTGACCGAAGGCCAGGCCGGCACGATCACGGTAAACCTGCCGACCAACTATGCCTCGACGACCCAGGGTGCAACCGCGACCGGCGCCGGGTCGGGCCCGGCAAGCCTGATTGACGACACCGAGGCTACCGAGTGGTTCTTTGCCGGCCAGGTTGGCCTGCTGGCTGGCGCGGACCCGGACGGCGACCCCGCGACAAACGACGTGCTCGATCCGAAGATCGTGACGATCGAACTCGCGCAGCCCGTCAGCGTGAACCGTGTACAGGTCAGCGCATTGCCGGCAGACGGTGGCAACCGCTACGAGAACCTGCGCCAGTTTGAGGTCTGGGGCTGCAACGAGGGCCTGGTCGTCGACTGCAGCAACCCGGCCAGCTTCGGCTTGTTGTACAAGAGCAGCCTCGACGCCTTCAACGGCACCCCGATCCGGCCGCTGGCTCCCGCACTGATCCTGCGTAGCTTCGATCTCGAAACGTCGGGCACGGTCAGCCACCTGCAGTTCCGGGCGCTGCACAACCAGTGCACCGGTTCGACGGACTTTACGCGCAATGACTGGGCCAGCGGGGCGGTGTTCCCGGACGATGTCCAGGACTGCCGCAGCGAGCAGGGCGAAAATGCCGGCGGTCTTAGCTCGCGGGATGACCGGGTCAATGCCTCGGAGTTCCAGGTATTCGGAAACACCGGATCGGTCGAGACAGTCGTCGATACCGACAATGACGGTGTGCCCGACAATGTCGACAACTGCCCGGCTACACCGAATGCCGATCAGCTGGACCAGGACGGCGACGGCGTGGGCGATGTCTGCGACAACTGCCTGCTGGTGGACAACCCCACGCAGTGCGACACG
>JAHEKH010000098.1 GCA_024638445.1 Gammaproteobacteria bacterium
AGCCAGGACGTTGTTGCCATGCTCATCTTAGGCACTATAAGTGAGCAGGGGTTCGATGTGGCCAAAAAAAAGCCCCGCTCGAATGAGCGGGGCTTTTTCCGGACCAGGGGCCCGAAAGTCGATCAGGACTCAACGGTCCATGTCGTACTGCACACGCATGTACCACATGGTGCCATTGAAGCCGAACGGGCTGAACTGGCTGTAGCGGTTGCCCACGCCACCGGCTGCACCCGGGTTCTCGTCAGGCACTTCGTCAAACAGGTTGTTCGCGCCGAGCGTAAACGTGAAGCCGTTATCCAGCCGGAGAGCGGCCTCGGCATCGACGATGGTTTTGCCGTCATACGTATTGCCGTCTTCCGAATCGTACCAGTCGTCGTAGTAGCTCGCGCGACCCAGCACCCGCCAGTTGCCGAAGAAGGTGTTGGCGGACACGTTGTAACGCGTCTCCGGCAGGCCTTCTTCGATCTCACGGATCCGGTTGGGATCGTTGGAGATCGTCGGGCCGGCACGCGACACCTTGGTCGACGTGTTGTTCCAGGCCAGGGCGAAGTCCGTGCGTGCATCGTTGCCCCAGTCGACCGGGTAGGTCGCCACGACGTCGATGCCGTCAGTCTCGGTATCGAAATCGTTGGTGAAGAAACGGAAGTTCTGCAGGTTGCCGGCACTGGTCACGCCTTCGGCGATCAGTGAGTCAACCTCGGCCTGGGTCAGCGAGAACAGGCCCGACAGGTTCAGGCGGTCGTCCACGTCGATAGCAAAGTAATCGATCGTGATGTCGGCACCACCCAGCGGGAAGAAGATACCGAACGTCATGTTGGTGGACTCTTCCGGCTCCAGGGCCTTGCCGCCACGCAGCGCAGCGACTTCAGAGGTTGAAGGCACGGTGCCGTTGTTGACCAGGTCGTTGAGGACGAAGTCAAACTCGGTCGACACGTTGAAGGCATTCGACTGTCCCGGCGTCGGGGCTTTGAAGCCCGTGCCCCAGGTGGCGCGAACGCCGAAGCCATTGTCGGCACGCCAGTTGGCGGCGACCTTGGCATTCGTCGTGGTACCGAAGTCCTGGAAGTCTTCCCAGCGCACTGCGGCGCCAAGCAGCAATTCCGGGGTGGCTTCCCACTCACCGTCGACGTACAGCGCAATGTTTTCGCGGGCAAACTTGCCGCCGGCGATGTTGCTGAAGCCCGGGAAGCCGTTCGATGCGGCGCTGAAGCCCTGCGGCGCCAGATCACCGATCAGGAACGATTCTTCCTGGCCGACAGTGATTTCAAATTCTTCCTTGCGGTACTCGGCACCGAAACCCAGGTTGGTTTCCGGCGTCGGGTTCATGCCGAAGTCGGCGTTGATCGCCTGTTCCCACTGGGTGTAGGCACCCGGATCGAAGAACGTCGGGGTTGCCGGACCGAGCGAGGCATTGACCGTGTTGCGAATGAAGAAATCGACATTGTTACGCGCCGTGGTGCCGCTGAAGTCCCAGCGCAGGCCCTTGTCGGTTTCGCCACGAACACCGGCGGTCAGCGAAGTGTCGCTGACATCGCCGCCAAAGCGCGGAGTGAAGCCACCGGGGAAGATTTCCTGGAAGCTGAAGCAGTTCGGATCGGCAAAGACCTGGGCCAGTGCGGACGGGTCGGGCACGTTGTCGGTGATGGTCACCGTCGGGCAACCGGCCGAGCCATCGAGCACGCCGTCTTCGGCATCCAGCAGGTCACCGATCAGCAGCGTGTCGCCGCCGTCGAGGCTGAACACCGCGCCACGCGTATTCGGGTTACGGAAGTAGAAACCGCCGTCGACATGCTTGGTGGCCATGTTGGCGTGCGCATAGGCTTCCTTGTTGTCGCCGAGATCCAGACCGATGTTGGCAAAGGCTTTGAAATCGTCCTCAACCAGCGGGGTGCCCCAGATCTGCGCCGGGTTGGCAACCGCCGTATTGCCGGCAGCGATCAGTGCGGCAGCATCGTCGCGCTGGATGCTTCGGTCGGTCGGGTCGGACTCGCCATACTCGAAGCTCAGGTTGGCAAAACCGTTATCGGACAACGGCAGACCAACGTTGCCGGCAAAAGCGTAGCTGTCGCCGTCGCCTTCGGAAGTCGTACCGTAGCGCGCTTCGAAGGTAGCGCCGTCTGACGAATCCTTCAGGATGAAGTTCATCACGCCGGCGATGGCGTCAGAGCCATACTGCGACGAGGCGCCGTCACGCAGGACTTCGACCTGCTTCAGCGCGATCGACGGAATGGCCGAGATGTCCGGGCCCTGGGCGCCATCGGAAATACCGTTGCCGAGCCAGTAGATGACTGCGGCGCGGTGACGGCGTTTGCCGTTGATCAGCACCAGGGTGTGGTCGGGTGCGAGGCCCCGCAGGTTCGCCGGCCGCACGATGGTGGCCGCGTCGCTGATGGGCTGGCTGTTGACGTTGTAAGACGGAACGATGTTCCGGACCAGGTTGCTGAGATCCGTCTCGGCCTGGTTTACAAAGTCTTCGCCCGAGATCACATCGATCGGCGCGGGCGATTCGGCGACGGAGCGGGCCCGCGAACGGGTACCTGTCGTGATGACTTCTTCGAGCTCGCGAGGCCCATATTCGTCATCCTCCGCGACCGCTTGTTGCACAAATGCAACAGGGAGCACGAGAAAAGCCCCGGCAACAACGCTCAGGCTTTTCCGGATAATGGATTTCATAGTTGAATTCCCCTTGATATTCCACGTGGTTGACGGTGTCTGGCGGGTCAGGCAAGTCAGGCTGATTCAGCCGTCGCGCCCACACCACAGTCCATCAACGCGTAACCTTCCGTCACGGGCTTTGAATAGTCAAGTTTTTTCGGTGTTTCCTGCTGCCAGGGGTTCGCAACGGGCATCCGGAATGCTCTATATTCCGTCGTCTGTTTTTAACCGATTCCAGGGGGATTCCATGAACCGGATTCCGGGGTTGTCTTTTTGCCGTCCTGCCGCCGTGTGGCTGGCGATTGTTCTCCTGGCGGGCTGTTCGACTAACCCGGTGACGGGAAAGCGGGAAATCCTGCTGATGTCGGCAGAACAGGAGAAGGCCCTGGGGGCGCAGGCCGCCGAGCAGATCGAGCGCGATATCGGTCTGGTCGATGACCCGGAGCTGACCGCCTACATCCGGGCGATCGGCGAACGTATGGCGGCGGTGTCGCCACGGCAGGACGTCGAGTACCGCTTTTACGTGGCGGACATGGCCGAACCCAACGCTTTTGCGCTGCCCGGTGGCTACATCTATGTATCACGCGGCTTGCTGGCAATTGCCAACTCGGAAGCCGAGCTGGCCAACGTAATTGGCCATGAAATCGGTCATGTCGCTGCTCGTCATTCCGCTCAGCGCCAGACTCGCGCGACTGGGGTCGGTCTGCTCACCGTGCTTGGAACCGTCCTGGCAGGCGCCAAGGGTGGCGCCCAGGCAGCCGAGACTGCCGCGCAGATCGGCCAGGTGGCGGGTGCCGGACTGATTGCGTCGTACAGCCGTGATCAGGAACGGCAGTCGGACGAGATAGGCCAGAAAATGGCCGCCGATACCGGCTGGGACCCGATGGGCATGGCGGAATTCATGGAACAGCTCGGTGGCTACACAGTGCTGGTCACCGGTGGCGCCCGCCAGCCGACCTGGCTCGATTCCCATCCGTCAACCGGCGAACGGGTGCAGACGAGCGCGGAGCGGGCGCGCGAGCTGACTGTCCAGCCGGTCCCCGGCATCGCGGTCGATCGCGAAGATTTTTATCGCCGCTTCGACGGCCTGTTGGTGGGCCCGGATCCGAAGGCGGGAGTCTTTCGCGACAACCTGTTTCTTCACCCTGAAATCGATTTTGCTATCGAGTTTCCGCAAGGCTGGGAAACCCAGAACCAGGCGTCAGCGGTGCTCGCGGCGCCGGCCGGGCGCGATGCACTGATCCAGCTGCAGCTCAGCGGCGCAACCGGCGACCCGGCAGCGGCGGCGCGCCAGTTTGCCCAGCAAAACGGTCTCACGTACACGAATGCCAGCTCGGGGCGCATCAACGGTTTCCCTGCGTACCAGGCCGTGGCGAGGGCGCAGACCGAGCAGGGCGAACTCGGCGTCCACCTGACCTGGATCGCGCACCCGGGTGCGATGTTCCTGGTGACCGGAATGGCTCCCGTCGCGCAGTACAACAATCACGCAGGCGCCTTTACAGCCGCCGCGAGCAGTTTCAGAACGTTGACCGACGCCGAGCAAAACAGCATCACCGAGCTGCGCCTGGATGTAGTCACAGCGCGCGGTGGCGAGAGCCTGGAGGCGCTCAGCCAGCGCACCGGGAATCGCTGGTCGCTGGACGAGACTCGTCTGGCCAACGACTTGCCGGCAGGGGTACGGCTGGCGGCCCGTCAGCCGGTCAAGATAGCGATAGAGAAACCTTACCGCCCGTGATCAACGGCGGTCGATTTCGACCAGCCAGGCGATGGGATTGAGCTCATGAAGCCGCACGACCTGCGGGTCGATGCCGGCGTCCGCCAGGTTCGACAGCAGGCTCCGCTTTGTCCAGCGCGCTGACCAGAACATGTCGGACGTGGCAACGAAGCGGGAGCCGGGGCGCGTGACCGGTGGGTGGCCGGTCGTCGAGTAAAAATCGATTTGCGCGGCCTCGGCTTCGGGTACGTCGCGATACACCGTCAGGTACATCTGCCCGCCGGGTTTAACCGCACGGTAAAAGCGCGCCATGATCGTTGTGAACACCGGGTTGTGATCGAGATACTCGTCGGTGTAGATCGACAGGTCCTGGCTGACGTCGCGGAAGTTGCCCGGCGTGAAATACATGCAGATGGCCAGGTCGTAAAATGCATCCTGCAATTCTGCTTCTGCGACGTCGCCTTCGAACACGGTCACGTTGTCGAGCCCTTGCTCTTTCCACCGCTCGCGTGAGAGAGCAACCAGTTCGGGCGCTATTTCGAAGGCGTGGTATAGCTCGCACTCGGGCCCGAACAATGAGCCGTGATAGCCATCGCCGCTGCCAATGTCCGCGATCCGTAGCGGCTTGCCGCGGAAACGCGCGGTCATGATCTCGTCCTGCCGCTGACGGGCCTCGCGGATCAGGTCGGGCACGTAGTCCCCGAGAAGCATGTTCTGAAGTGTGGCGTTCTCGGCGTTACGCAGTTCGTCGCTCATGGCGTTTCTCCGGTGCGTTACCGGATTCTAGGCGGCCGGACGGCGGCCTGTCACGCCTGTCAAAGGAACAGGTGGAGCTGCAGGAACAGTTCGTCGATATTTTGCAGGTCGTTCTGCGGTATGCCGTCGCTGATGCGCGCACCCAGGCTGAACTGGGTAAACGGCAGAGGGAAGAACTCCCAGACCACGCTGCCGCGCTGGCGTTCGTCCTCGTCGATATTGTCGTCGGGATCGAACCAGCCGTAGCTGATCTTCAGGTTGTGTCCGCGACGCAGCGCGATGTTGGCTTCGGCAAAAGTCGCCCACTGCTTACGGGTGCCGTCGGAAAACGACTTGTCGCTGATGTAGTCGGCCTCCAGCAGCCAGTTGACCCGGCCGGTGCGGAAACCGGCGAACACTCCCTGCATCTGCCGGTCGCCGGCATCGGCGTCATTGAAGTTGAAACTGGCGCCGGCGCGCCAGCGGTTCCGGATGTGTTCGCCGCGCAGGCTCCATTGTTTGCCGCGATCGTTCTCGCCCGCGCCGGCGGTGCCGTTGGTCACAGCCAGCTGCAGCGAGGCGCGTTGCCCGTCGTAGCCGAACTCCACGCCGTCGTCGGGAGTGGCGTAGTTGATGCCGCTGGCCTGGCGGACAAACGCGCTGTCGTCTTCGAGGCGCCAGCCGAACGGCAGGAACATGCGTCCGGCCTTGGCGTGGAAACCGCGGTGACGAAACAGCGCATAAGCTTCGCGGTTGGTGGCGCCACCCGGCGCCAGCCGTTCATCGAAGTACAGCGTGAGCTGGTCGTCGAGCAGACGAACCTCCAGGTAGCCCAGCGCTTCTTCGAAATCGTACTGGAAGCTGTTCGCCTGGTCAGGGATGCGGGTTTCGGTCAGGTTGACGCGGACATCGGCGCCAACGCGGATGCGCTTGTCGAGGCGTCCGTCCCAGAAACCGCCCCAGCGTTCGTCCATGCTTCGTTGCGCGAGCACCATCTGCGCGAAGGCGTTGCCGTAAGCGGTGCGCTTGCCGCCACCGGTCGGGTTGACGTGGCACGCGGCGCACTTGTTGCCGGTCTGGACCGCGAACCACGGTTCAGCGGCGGCGTTGGTCGCGGCGAGACCGCCAACGAGGATCAGGATCGGGCGTAAAGCTTTCATGAGCAGTCCTTATTCCGGGAGACCGGCGTCGATCCAGGCCTGGACAGTGTCCTGCTCGGACTGGGTCAGGCAGCTCGGGTTGCCGGCATCGAGCGTTGGGTCGCCGCTGCAGCCCGCACCTTGCGGCATTTCCCCGCTCTGGATGCGGACGATCGTGCACTGACCGACGTTGAGCCCGTCGCAGTCCGAATTGTCGGCCGGCAGGAAGGCATCCGTGTAGACCGAACCGATATCGTGGCCACCGATACCAAAACCGGTGTGACAGGGGGCGCATTTCTCTTCGAATATCGGCTGCACGTCGGCGGTGTAGGTTGGTGCGGAAGACACCGTGAATATCGCGGTGAATGTACCGCCAGCGGTTCCATTGCCGTCACCGTCGAGCGCGAGGCCGTTGATATCTGCCAGGCCGTCGGTTGCGGTGACCTGGTAGGTCTCGTCCATCGATGCGATACCGGACAGGTCGATTTCCGCCGTGTCGGCTGCCGTTGCCGAGACACCGGTGGGAACGACCGCAACTTCGTTGCCGTCACCGAAGGTGCCGTCGCCGCCGCTGGCTTCCAGCATCAGCGTGGAAGGGTTGACCGTGGCGCCATCCATGGCCTCGCTGAATACCAGCGTGATCGTGGCGGGCAGCGCCGACAGGCTGGCGCCGTTCGCGGGATCGATGCTGGTAACCGTCGGCGCTGTGTTGTCGACGGTAACGCTGACGGGTGCCGAGAAGCCGACGTTGCCGGCGGCATCGGAGGCTTCCGCAGTCAGCGTGATCTCGCCGTCAGCAGCCGTGCTGCTGTCCCAGTTGGCGCCATAGGGTGCCGTCGCGTCCGCGGCGATAAAATCGATGCCGGCAAAGAAACGCACTTCAGTAACACCGGTGTCGTCACTGGCATCGGCGGCCACCGGCACGAGACCGCTGACCGGACCGGTTGACGGCGCCGTCAGGCTTACGGTCGGGGCCGTTTCATCGATACTCGGTGCGTTATTGACGGTAACCTGCCGCGTAGCCGCGTCGGTGCTGTTGCCGGAGGTGTCGACTGCGGTTGCGCCCAGCGTGTGCAGGCCGTCGGCAAATAACGTGGTGTCCCAGTCGATGGCATAGGGCGCCGTCGTGTCTGTGCCGAGCTGAAGGCCATCGACGGTAAAACGAACTTCGGCAACCGCGACGTCATCACCGGCGTTGGCGGCGACCGTTACCAGCCCGCCGACCTCCGCTGCCGCCGGGGCGGTGATCGTGACCGTTGGCGGGATAGTGTCCGGTGGGGTGTTGTCGACCGCGACCATAACCGCCGCACTGGTGGTGCTGTTGCCGGCGGCATCGGTGGCGATGGCGTCGAGCGCGTGATTGCCGTTGGCCACCGTGTTGCTGTCCCACTCGACTGACCACGGTTCGGCATCGTCGATCGCTATGGTTATCGCATCGACCCGGAACTCGACCGAAGTGACTGCAACATCGTCAACCGCCACCGCGCTCAGTGTCACGGTGCCGCTCAGCGGCGAACCCGGGTCGTTGAGTTCGACCGCCGGTGCCGATGCGTCGCCTTCGAACGGTGCGCCGGCGTTAATCCAGTCACGTATGACGTCGATGGTGGGCCAGGGCAGGGGATTGCCGCCCAGCGGCATTTGCCCGCCAACGGTGGCCTCGCCTTTCAGCTTTTGCATGAGATAGCTGTTGGTGGCGTCACCGGGCGCGACTCGCAGCAGTGACGGCACCTGCTCGCTGGCGACGTTGACCAGGCTGGCGAAGCTGGCCGAAGCGCTGCTCAGGTCCTGGCCCGCCGGCAGGCCGAGTCCGGCCGGTCCGGTGTGACAACCCGAGGTCGCACAGGTCGGTGTGAACACGTTGGCCTGGATCGATTCCAGCGTCGGCTCGATTGACGAAACGGCGAAACGGATCATGTAGTCGCCGCCGGCGACCTCGTCGCCGTCGCCGTCGAGCAGCTGACCGTCGATGCCGGCGATGCCGGTGGCGCCGCTGGCGACGAGGGTGAGCCGGTAATCGTCGTCGCCGCCGGTAATCCCCGCCAGGTCGATCGTGAGGATTGCCGGGTTGGTGGCCGACAGTTCGATCGAGACCGGTGAGACGGTCGTTTCGTTGCCATCGCCGAACGTCCCGTCGCCGCCGGCCGCGAGCAACTCGACAGTCGTTGGCCCGAACAGTGACGCGTCCATCGGCGCGCTGAAGATGACCTGGATGGTTGCCGGTAGTGCGGTCGACACGGAATCTGCTTCAGGCGTAATGGAAACGACCACCGGCGGCAGCGCGGGACCGCCTTCGTCACCAGATAATGCCCCGGCCGCAATCCACTCTCGAATGAAATCGATCGTCGCCTGCGGCAGCGGTGGCGCGCCCAGCGGCATGCGGGCGCCCGATCCCGCGGTGCCTTCCAGTTTCTGCACGAGGTAGCTGTTGTCGGGATCGCCCGGCGCGACGCGCAGCACACCCGATTCCTGCGAGCTGGGCACGTTGACCAGCAGCGCATAACTGGCGCCGCTTTCCAGCCGCAGGCCCAGCGGTGCTGCGCTGCCCGCATGGCACGAGGTGCAGGCTGGGGTAAATACGTTGTCCTGGATGGACTTGAATGTAGCGATGAGCGGACCTGAATCGGCCGCCCCGCCCGGCCGGCCGTTGGCATCGAGTCCGGCACCGCTTCCGGCCCCGCAACCGGTCAGGATGATCGCGATCAACGCACAAAATGACTTCGACAAGACCTGCTCCCCCCGGCGTGGAAAAACCGCCGTTCTAGTCTTGGACACAGCCATCCGGCGAACCGGAACGGCTGTTTCAGGCGGCATCGTCGGCAAATTGCAGTGCCGCGAGGCGTGCGTACAGGCCATCGCGCCGCTGCAGCTGCTCGTGCGTGCCTTCGTCCTCGATCTGACCGTGATCCATCACGATAATTCGATCGGCCCGCAGCACGGTGGAAAACCGGTGCGCGATGACCAGCGTGGTGCGGTCGCGCATCAACCGCCCCAGCGCTTCCTGAACGCTGCGTTCGCTGGCTGCGTCCAGTGAACTGGTAGCC
>JAHEKH010000099.1 GCA_024638445.1 Gammaproteobacteria bacterium
GTTCGGCGCCCACGTGACACCGCTGCCGACCGCGTCGACCCACGTCAGCCCCGATCCGACCCGGACCCGCAAGCTGCTGCTGCACCGCGCGGAAATCGACCGGCTGATCGGCGCGGTCGAGCGCAAGGGCATGACGCTGGTGCCGCTGTCGCTGTACTGGAGCAGCAAGGGCCGCGCCAAGCTGGAAATCGGCCTGGCTCGCGGCAAGAAACAGCACGACAAGCGCGCCACCGAGAAAGACCGCGACTGGCAGCGGCAGAAGCAGCGCATCCTGCGCCGCTAGCGCGATTTGTGAACTTCATCCCGGTTTGGCGGTCCCAGACACTGCCCGCCGGTACTATCGTGTAAACTGCCGGGCACTGGGGGCGACTTGGATTCGACGCGGGTCGCGAAACTCCAGGTGCATGTCGAGGTGCAGTGCCCTCGTTAAACTTTCTGCAAAACTTATAGTTGCCAACGACGACAACTACGCCTTAGCTGCTTAAAAACCAGCTTAATGCCTTCCGCCCGATGTGTGCTTGTGCGCTCGGATCACGGGAGTCACCTTACACAAGATCGCGATGGATGCTCGTTCGGGGCTGAAGCGTTAAAAAGTACCGAACTGGTCGTGCGTTTTCCCTGTCTGTCGGGTAGCGCGCGGCAAGATTAAAGACAGAATAAGCATGTAGACCCTGTTGCGTAGGGCTTGCGGACGCGGGTTCGAAACCCGCCGCCTCCACCATTACCACTTCCAAAGCCGTCCCAGGACGGCTTTTTTTATTGTTCGATACAGGCGCTTACCGCGCATACTTATCTCAGAGTGTCCAACGCGGGGATGATCTGTTCCCCGTCGCCCCCGCGGAGGTCGGAATCTCGCACTAGATGCGGGGACCCATCTCCAGTCATCGGTAGAAAAACAAATCTAACGCCTTCCCCTTTTCTCCTAAATTCTATTCTTACTTGAATCCCATTCTGGTGAGCAGGGCGTCGTAGCGCGGGTCTTCTCTGAGTGGATCAAAAGCGGTGTGCAGCTGGATATAGGTCAGGCCCGGGTCGCGAACCTCGAGGCCACGTTCAAGCGCGGCAAAGGCATTGTCCAGATCGCCGCGTTGGCTGTAGATGGCAGCAACCTGGTAAGACACATCATCACCCCACTCGTCCTTGAGCACCTGCAGTCTCTGTTCCGACCCCTCACGATCACCGAGGCCGTCGAGCGCCAGTGCCTCTGCCGTCAGGCGCAAGAACCTCAATGGTTCCTTTGTGCCTATAGCCAACGCCTCATCATACTTTCCCATGTGATAGAGCGCCGTCGAGAGTGGCAAGGTGCTACCACCGCGTTCGGGGTCCGACGCGTGCAGCCGCCGGGCAGCCACTTCCGCCTCTTCAAGTCGGCCAAGGGTGATAAGCACCCACACCCGGGTGCTCTGGATGGACTCGTTGAGCGGATCGAGCGCCAGCGCCGCATCGATTTGGGGCAACGCGGCCTCGACATCACCGCGGATAACCACCAGCCTGGCAAGCAGGGTTTGAATATCGGCGTCGCCGGGACGCAGCGCCAGGGCACGCCGCAAAGATTGCTCCGCCGCATCCCAGTCCCAGTCATGGCCTTTTTGAATCTCGGCCAGTGCGAGGTACCCCTCGGGCAAATCCGGGTCCAGTTCGATGGCCTTTAGTGCAGCGGTTCGAGCCCGCTGATAACCTTCTTCAAAATCAGACGTGAAGCCCGTCTGTTCGGATATCGCCCTCGATAGGCCCGCCCACGCCAGCGCCATCTTCGGGTCAATCGCAAGCGCGGCCTCATACTGTTCTATCGCTTTTGACCAGCCTTCGAGATTGTGCTCGGCCAAATACTTGTTCCCGAGGAGGTAGGCATTGTAGGCACGGAAGTCACCTGAGTAAGCCTGGTCAATTTCTTCTTCGCCAAGAATTCTGGCGCGTAAGGCGTCGACGACAGCCGCAGTAATCTCGTCCTGGACTGCGAAAATATCTGTCAGGTTACGGTCGAAAGTGTCCGACCACAGGTGAAAGCCGTCACCGGCGTTGACTAGCTGCGCGGTGATGCGTATCTGGTTACCCGCCTTCTGCACGCTGCCTTCCAGAATGTTGCTGACGTTGAGTTGCTCACCAACCGAGCGCAGGTCCTGATTCTGGTTTTTGAACGCAAACGACGAGGTTCGTCCGGCTACCTTGATCTCACTGATCTGCGCCAGCGCATTCAGCAGATTCTCGGTAAGCCCATCGGTGAAGTATTCCTGGTCCCTGGCCGGGCTCATGTCGACGAAGGGCAATACGGCAATGGATCGTTCGTCCACCCCGGCGGCGGGCGTGCTTGCCGGCGCAGTTTGAGCCTCTTGCTCCGCAGGCCCCGGTTGCAGCATAAACTTGTCGACCAGCAAAAAACCGACCGTAAAAACCAGCACACCAATAATCAACTTGTCGAGCTTGCGCGCGGTCTTATGTGTGATCGACTGACTCCGATCGACATGCTTTTCTTTTTTGATGCCTTCCGGCGTGAGCTCAAACGCCCAGGCAAAGAACAGGGCCAGCGGCAATCCCAGAGAGAGCAGCAGCAAAAGGGTTTTCATCACCCAATCGGGTGCAGCAAAGCTGTCCAGCGCAAGCTCGGCCACCTGCGCGATCACCCACGCAATCACAACGTAGGCGATGCCCACGCGGACCACGTTTCTTCTTTTCAGCTCTTCGAAAAAGCTTGGCAACGGCTGCCCCCCTTGCGCACACTGGATGCTATCAGATTGCTGCTTGCCGGGCCTCGTGATTGCGTTGGACCTTGTGCGTACTGGCCGTGTTGAATATGACGAGTTGGCATGGATTTATTGACTGAATTCTCGCCTGGGCGGGGACGACGTTGTGCCTTCGGCAGCACGGCTTCCGGGTTTTTTTGTGTCATGATGATTTGCCGCTCCCACTCCGGGAATATCACTCTGAAGAGCAATCTGCCGGACGCCATTGCAGTATGAACGAGGGCCAAAACATAATCTGTCGCGCGCTGGTGATCTTGCTGGTCTTGCCCACGGCAATGTCTTGCGGCAGCCGGGCGCTGCCGGACGTGCCTGAATTCGGAGCACTGGGTTTCGCCGACGCCCTCGAGCCCGTGCAACGGCAGGTGCAGGCAGCGTACGAAGACTGGCAGGAGGAGCCACGCGTTGCCAACCGGAATGGTTATCTCGGCATGCTGCTGGCGGCCTATGACAGGAACTCTGCGGCCGAAGTGCTGTTCCGGCGCGCTCACCTGATTGCGCCGGACGAGTTTCGCTGGATCTACTATCTCGCCAGGACGCTGGAAGAACTCGGCCGACACGCCGAAGCTGCAGATGCGTTCGATGCTGCCCTGGAGATCGATCCCGATTTTTCAGAGGCGCGTATTCAGTTTGCCCGTGTTCTGCTGCAGCTGGGTAACGTCGAGGATAGTGTCGGGCAATTCCGGGCCATTTCCGAGAGGGTTCCCTCGCGGGTCGAGGGCTGGCTCGGACTGGGCAAGGCCCTGGATCGCAGCGGCGATCGCCGGGGAGCAGTCGCCGCCCTGCAGCGCGCCGCGCAGGTCGGGCCGCAATACGGAGAAGTGCACTACGTGCTCGCATCGGTTCTTGCAGCAAGCGGAGACGACGCGGCCGCAGCGCGCGAGTTTGCGATCTATGAACGGACGAAGGGCAACAAGCTAAAGAGCACCGACTACCTGACACGGGAGATACTCGTCCTGCATGCCGGCGATGCCCCGCATATCGGCGCCGCGCAGCAGCACCTTGCACAAGGACAGCTGACGGCCGCAATCGCCTCGATCCAAAGGGCACTGACGATCAACCGGTTGCGCGCCGATTCCTGGAGCATGTTGATCTACCTGCACGCCAGGAACGGCGATATCGGGCAGGCCGGTGAGGTTTACCGGCAGGCGCAGGCGGCCGGCATTTCTTATGCCCGCTTGCACCTGACTTATGGGAAAGCGTTACTCGAACACCGACGGTACGACGAGGCTCGCAACATCCTCGGCAAGGCACTCGAAATCGATCCGCAGTACCCGGAGGCTCTCGCGGCCATGGCAGAACTGGGGCAGACAGAGTCCCAATAACGGCCTGTCGGCCTGTTATCAGCACCGCTGGTGGTGGCGCAAAGCTGCAACTGGGTCTCCGGGATCGCGGCTGGGAGCCGCGCCTGCGATCGGGGCCTCAGATCAATCCGCGGGCCAGGGCTGGCCGGTGCCTTCGGTGAGCTCGATCCGGGTATTGGCTTCGATGGCGGTCCACCGCTCGCGACGGCCTGACGGCCAGATCACGCCGACGCCCGCGACCTTGTCGTCGACGCCGAGACCGAAGTGCACGCGGGAGTCGCTGGCGGACAGGTAGCTGCCGTCGGTGTGCACGCGGCGCCAGGCACGAACGCCGTTCGGACCCAGCAGCGCAACGCGGGCCCCGGCACCGTCGCGGTTTGACTCGACGCCGGCCAGTTTCACCGACAGCCAGTGATGGCTGTTATTGCCGCGGTTGATCAGCAGCTCCAGCGGGCCGTCGGTGTTGCTGATGACCGCATCCAGGTCCCCGTCGTTATCGATGTCGCCGACGGCGACGCCGCGGCTGATCCGCGAATGCTGGAATGCATCGCCCGCTGCCCTGCTGATGTCCTCGAAGCGACCCTTTCCATCGTTGCGATACAGCTGGTTGCGCTGGCCGTATCTTGCCTGGCGGTCGTCGTCGCTCGTCTCCTGCGCCAGGACGGTGCCGTTGGCTATGAGCAGATCGTCATCGCCATCGTTGTCGTAATCGATCCAGACGGTGCCGAATCCCGTATACAGCAGACTGTTTACGCCCAGGTTCAGCTGATCGGTCGCATCGCGAAACCTGCCGCTGCCGTCGTTGATGTAAAGCGTATTGGTCTCGCCCGTCAGGTGGGTCATGAACAGGTCTTCATCACCGTCGCCATCCACGTCTCCCGCAATGACACCCATGCTGGCCTCGGCGGCGCCATCGGCGTTGTAAGCCGCACCGGACATCAGCGCTTCGTCTGAAAACCCGCCACTACCATCATTGATCCAGTAATGGTTGGCCATCTTGTCGTTGGCAACATAAATGTCGGTGTCACCGTCTGCATCGAAGTCCGCGCCGATGACACCCAGCCCGGTGCCAACTGTGCCGCCGATCCCGGTTGCGGCCGTCACGTCAGCAAATTTTCGATTACCGAGGTTGCGGAAAAGCCTGTCTGCCGCGGGCGGGTAGCTGAGTGGGTCGCAATAATCGGGCTGGCCCGTGTTATTGCCGCAGACCTGGTAATTCCTGACGGAGAAATTGTTGTAGTTGGCGACAAAAAGATCGAGCAGGCCGTCGGCATCGTAATCGAGAAATGACGCACTGCTGCCAAAGAGGCCATCCTCGGTTCCGGAATCTTTCACGACCTCGAAATGCCCGGCACCGTCATTCAGGTAGAGGACGTTGAGTCCGAAATGCGACAGGTAAATATCCGGGGCGCCGTCGTTGTCGATATCGCCGATCGCCACGCCCATGCCATAGCCCTGCCCGTCGATTCCCGCGGAATCTGTTGCATCGACAAACTGGAGGCGGCCCAGCGGGTTCAGTTCATTACGGTACAACCGGTGTCCGGCCGGCACCGGCACCAATGCATCCCTGTCGAGCGGGGTGCCCTGCATCACCAGGACATCCAGGTCATCGTCACCGTCGTAGTCGAACAGCGCCACGCCGGCACCCATGATCTCCGGAATGTAGTACTTCCCCGTCGCTGCGGAATAATGGACGAAATCCAGCCCAACGCTTTTTGCAACATCGTCGAAAACAGGGGCTTGCATGCGCGAGTTGTCGTTCCGGCTGCAGCCGGTGACGGTAAGCAGCAGCCCGATGACCGGCAGTAACGCCGCCGAATGACGGACCGCCCGAGCAGGCATCGGGCAATTCACGCCAGCCGCCTGAAATGCTCGCACGCCGTCCGCCGCAATGAGTCGGTCTGCATTCAACTCACTCGTCCCCGTTCTTTCGCGCGGTTACGCCAGTATTGCCGCGCACCGCAATCACGTTATCATCATTACGATCTATCCATGGCGCTGTCGACCAAAACAGGCGTGAACCTGTTTGCCGCTCCTGGACCCGGACGGCGGCGCTCTGCAAAGCGTTCGGGCATTTCAAAAACAATGCAATGACTGAATCACTCCACATCGCGGTAGCGGGTGCCGGCGTCGGCGGGCTGGCTGCGGCCACCCTGCTCGCCCGCGACGGCCATCGGGTAAGGGTGTTCGATCGATTCGAATCGCCCCGCCCGGTCGGGTCCGGGCTGATGCTTCAGCTGACCGGTCTCACCGTGCTCGGCCAGCTCGGATTGCGTGAGCCGATCGAAGCGGCCGGCACCAGGATTGGTCGTCTGTGGGGGCTGACCACGCCATCAATGAAACCGGTGCTCGACGTGCGGTTCAGCGCCTGGCGTGACGACGTTTTCGCGCTCGGCATCCAGCGATCAGCCTTGTTCGATGCGCTACTCCGCTCGGCCAGTGCCGCGGGTGCGGAAGTATTTACCTCGACGGTCGTGACCGGCGCGGATGCTCAAACCGGCCAGCTGAAAGGCAACGGCCTGGCTTCCGGCAACCGGTTCGACCTCGTGATCGATGCCATGGGTGCGAAGTCGCCACTGACAACGACGCCGCGCCGGGACCTGGGCTACGGCGCCCTCTGGGCAACACTGCCCTGGCCGGGCTGTGGCACCTTCGACCCGGCCGCTCTCGAACAACGATACCGGGCGGCGCGGCAGATGGCCGGCGTGATGCCGTCGGGCGTGGCGGACGGCAACGGACAGACCCTGACCTACTTCTGGTCCCTGCATACCCGGAATGCCGATGACTGGTATCGAAACCCGCTGAATCGATGGAAGCAGGAAGCAATTGCATTGTGGCCGGAAACCGAGCGTCTGCTGGACGGCATCGAGTCGCACGACCAGCTGGCATTTGCCCGTTACCGGCATCGCACCCACGCGACGCCGGTCGCCGGGCCCCGGCTCGTCCATATCGGCGATGCCTGGCATGCCACCTCACCCCAGCTGGGCCAGGGGGCCAACATGGCCCTGCTCGATGCCTGCGCCCTGGCCCATTGCCTGCGAGACGCGCCCGATACCGTCGAAGCACTGAAGCGCTACCGGCACCTCCGCGACCCTCATATCCGCCGCTACCAGGCGATGAGCCGGCTGTTTACACCGGTATACCAGGGTGACGGGCGCCTGCTGCCGTTTCTCCGCGACCGCCTCGCGGCGCCGCTGAGCCGGGTCTGGCCGGCACCGCGACTGCTGGCCGGGCTGGTTGCGGGCACGTTTGGCCGCCCGCTGGAAAGACTGGGCCTCGCCCCGGCTGTCATCGACAGCCGGGACAAGACCCATGATTGACCGCAATCAGTCAAACGCGGCCGCGCGACCGATTGGTCGGTGCCCCGTTACTGCAGCTCGAAGGCGGTGACGTCCTCGGCGAAAACCGTGCCGGTGGTCGGGTCTTCGAGTGCGCAGCGGTATGACCAGCTGCCCCGTGGCAGGCCGGCGCTTACAGGCAACAGCCCCAGCGGACCGAGATCAAAATCGGCACCTGACGGCAACGAGAAACCGCCGCCTGCACCGATGTCGATGAGATCAAAGGTGAAGAATGTGCCGAAACTCAGCTGCAGCCGCAGCCGCACCTCGGCATCGAGACCGCCGAGATTGGCATAACGCAGGGTATTGAGTGTCGTGGTTTCGCCATCGACATAAATCGGCTGGCTGATTTCGACGTCACAGAACGGTTCTGCCGGCACCTCGGTAAGCCGCAGGTCGCCGAACGGCGTAAACACCTGGAACAGTGTATCGATTTCGCCAACGGCATTGAGCTGGCCAGTTGCCGGATCGTAAGGCAAGCCGGGTACGATCGTGCAACCGGTCCCGGAGGTGCAAAACGCCGGATACTCGAGTCCGAAGATCGAAGCCAGCTCGAAACCGGCGAGCGTCGTGGAACTGGCGGTCTGGGTAAAGGCCTGGGTGCCGAGTATCGGTACGTCAATCTGGCCGGAGATGCTCGCATTGGTCACCTCCAGCGTCGCGAGGTCAATGACGATCTGGTAGTCGGTGAATGATCCCGGCACGACGGTCACGCCATCGAATACGGTGCTGATCAGGTTTTCGACGACGCTGCCCGAAACCGTAACCACACCGATGGTTCCGTTTGATATCCAGGTCCCCTCGACCGCGGTGCCAAACATCGATCCGATTGCAGAATAGTCAGTGACGTCCTCGTCGACCTGGACGAGTATGCCTCGTGCCGTCAGGTTGGTTACATCGAATGGTGTGTCGGCCGCCGCCGGCCCCACGCACAAAGACAGGACGAGCAGTAGCGCTGCTGTGTATCTCATTTGTTATTCCCCTTAGCGACTTTTTAGCGGGATTACAGGCGTAACCCTTCGTGTACTAACAACATTAGCAGGGTTAGACATAATCGCCAGCGGCTGGCGCAGGTTCGAAGCAAACTAAAATCAGTCCAGTTTGCCGGCCGGGCCGGGTATTTCTCGTGAATGGTCGAGTTGTGGTGATTATTGCGGTGCCGTCAAATTCCTATTCGCGGAGGAATCGCGGGCGGAAGCCGCTCCTGCGAAGGCGTCAGACGATGCCGGAACGGCCGGACTTACCGGCGGGGCGGGACGAGGAACGGTGCTCGCGATAGTCAGCGGCGCGGTAGGTGGCGATGGGGTCGATGGCGCCGCCCGCGCGCAGGCGGGCCATGGCGAGGATGGCCGAGACGTCAGTGTCGTACGCCGCTTTCAGGGTTTCGCTGGCCATGAGCGCATCGTTGCTGTCCTGGTGGGCATACAACGCTTCGCGGTCGACCAGCAGGGCCTGCGCATAGGCTCGCTGTACGCTGATGCCCGAAACGATCAGGCTCTCGATCGGGTCGGTGACATTGTGCGACTGGTCGAGCATGTAGGCTGGATCGAAGCCTGGCTCCTTGCGGTACACCGCGTCGACCAGTTCGTTAAACACGAGAAACAGCTGGTAGGGATTGATCGAACCGGTATCGAGATCGTCGTCGCCATACTTGCTGTCATTAAAATGAAAGCCGGCCAGTTTTTCGAACTGGATCAGGCGGGCAACAATCATCTCGATGTTGACGCCGTGGGCATGGTGACCGAGGTCGACCAGCGACAGGGCCTTCGGCCCCAAAGCCTGGGCGCACAGCAGGCTGGTCCCCCAGTCCTGGATGACGGTCGAATAAAGCGCCGGCTCGTAGGGCTT
>JAHEKH010000100.1 GCA_024638445.1 Gammaproteobacteria bacterium
TCCAGGCAATCCGGACCGTCACGGTTCAGGATACGACCGCGCCGGCAATCACCTTGACCGGGGCGGCCAGCCTCGGCCACGAGGCTGGAACGCCTTTTGTCGATCCCGGTGCCACCGCCAGCGATTCGCTCGACGGCGATATTACTCCCTCGATTGTTGTCGGCGGATCGGTCAATGTCTCTGTCCCCGGGGTCTACGTGCTGACCTACGATGTCAGCGATGCCGCGGGCAATGACGCGGCCCAGGTTTCGCGGACGGTAACCGTGGCCGATACCATCGCGCCGGTCATTACCCTGACCGGCGCCGATCCGCTCACCCACGAAGTGGGGACCGCGTTTACCGATCCGGGCGCCACCGCCAGTGACACCTTCGAAGGCGATCTCACCGGCAGCATCGTCACCGGTGGCAGCGTCAACGTGAACGTCATCGGCGATTACGTACTCACCTACGATGTCAGCGACGGCTCGGGCAATGCGGCGACGCAGGTCACACGTACCGTTCAGGTGCGCGATACCGTCGCGCCGGTCATTACACTGTCCGGTGCCGATCCACTAGCGCACGAAGCCGGCACAGCGTTCAGCGATCCGGGCGCCACGGCCAATGACACTTTCGAAGGCGATCTCACCGGCAGTATCGTCGTCGGTGGAAGCGTGGATGTGAACCTCATCGGCGATTACGTCCTGACCTATGACGTCAGCGACGGCTCGGGCAATTCTGCGACCCAGGTCACCCGCACCGTGCAGGTGCGCGACACGGCCGCGCCGGTCATCACGCTGACCGGCGCCGACCCGCTCGCCCACGAAGCGGGAACGGCTTTTGCCGATCCGGGTGCCACCGCCAGCGACAGTTTCGAAGGTGATCTCACCGGCAGCATCGTCACCGGTGGCAGCGTCAACGTGAACGTCATCGGCGATTACGTCCTGACCTACGACGTCAGCGACGGCGCCGGCAATGCCGCCACCCAGGTCACCCGTACCGTGCAGGTGCGCGACACGATTGCCCCGGTAATTTCACTATCCGGCGCCGACCCGCTCGCCCACGAAGCCGGCACGGCGTTCAGCGACCCGGGCGCCACGGCCAGCGACAGCTTCGAAGGCGATCTCACCGCCAGCATCGTCACCGGCGGCAGCGTCAACGTGAACGTCATCGGCGACTATGTCCTGACCTACGACGTGACCGACGGATCGGGCAATGCCGCCATCCAGGTCACCCGCACCGTGCAGGTGCGCGACACGGCCGCGCCGGTCATCACGCTGACCGGCGCTGATCCGCTCACACACGAAGCGGGGACCGCATTTACCGACCCGGGCGCCACTGCCAGTGATACCCTCGAAGGCGATCTCACCGCCAGCATCGTCACCGGCGGCAGCGTCAACGTAAACGTCATTGGCGATTACGTGCTTACCTACGATGTTTCGGACGGCGCCGGCAATGCCGCAACCCAGGTCACCCGCACCGTGCAGGTGCGTGATACCGCGCCGCCCGTCATCACATTGCTGGGCGCAAACCCCGACGTTGTGGCCCAGGGCAGCGGCCCGTATGCCGATACGGGCGCAACAGCCAGCGACGTGTTCGAGGGCGACCTCACAGGCTCGATACTGGTGACCGGCAGCGTGGATACCACAACCGTGGGGACCTATGCCCTGTCCTACGATGTCAGCGACTCCAACGCCAATGCGGCAGCGACGGTCGCCCGCACCGTGGAAGTCGTACCCCCGGAGCAGACCCAGGACAGCGACGGCGACGGACTGAGCGATGCTATTGAACAGGCCATCACCGGAGACCCCACGGCGACCCAGGCCAACACCTTCTTCGTCGACCCGGATCCGGCGATCGTAACGCGTGACGGCACCAGCTGGGCAACCGCGTATGGCGGCATAGAGGATATCGTCGCAGCCAATGGCGGCTTTGTGCCACAAGGTATCTCGGCAGCCCAGCCTACCTACATCGTGCTGGGAGACACCCGCGGCGCGCCCGCAACCGGCGCCAATCCGGATCTCTACCAGATCGTTCTTTCCAACGGCAACTGCAGCCATATTGCCGTCGTTGGCAGCATGGCCAGTGGCCAGGTTCACCCGGCCACCGGCCTGACCGAACCGAACACTGTCCTCAATGCTCCCGATGGTCGAGTTGTGAACGGCACCAACTGCAATAACCTGCAGTTTTACCAGGTCCAGCTTGTCGACAGCGGCGGACCGTCGGTTACCGATGGCGGTGCATTCAGGCTGGCCACCGGCTATGCCGTTTTCGATACGGTATTTTTCCGGCGCAACCAGGCGACTGTCGAGGGCGGTGCGTTGCGCCTGGGAAATGCTTTCGCGGCTACAATTATTCGTGACAGTGTGTTTGAAGACAACAGCGTGACCGGGGGTGCCGGTCTCGGTGGCGGCGCAGTACTGCTCGACAATAATGCCGCAGCCGATATTAGCGAAACAGTTTTCATTGGCAACAGTACTGCGCTGGATGGAGGCGCCATCTATGCGGCACAAAATGCCGGCATGGCGATCAGCGAGAGCCACTTTGCCGATAACCAGGCGGGACGGGATGGGGGTGCGCTGTTCATGTTCCGCAACAACGTGTCGCCTGCCAATGAAATAGCCCACACCGTCTTCAGCGGCAATCGTGCCGGCCGTGAAGGCGGCGCCATTTACAACAACTGCTTCGGGTTTGTGCCGCCACTGCGGTATTTCAATAACCTCGTATCCGGCAACTCCGCCCTGCGCGGCGGCGCGCTGGCCATTGACGACTGCGAGGCAACTATTTACGAGGGCAACTCACTGGTCTTCAACGAGGCGACGGCCGCATCGGGCGGCGGCGCAATTCATGTCGACACGGTATCGATTGCAGCACCCAATTTCAGGCCCACGCCAGAAATTTTCGACAATGTCATCTACGGCAATATCGATGCCGGCGGCCTGTCCGCCTACAGCATCAACAACTTGCCGGCCTGGGGCCAGAACGATTCGCACGAAAACCTGATCGACGATGCACTCTCTGTAACCGGCAAGGACACACAGCTGGTCGATCCGGCGCTCGAATTCGATGCGGCCTGGTACTTGCTGCAGGCCACGTCGAATGCCGTCAACCTGAGCCAGGTCAACGCGGCGAACGCCAACAAATTCCAGGCAACGCCCGAGAAGACGACCGAACGCAATGGCGCCGCCGATGCAGCAAAAGCCGACGCCGGGTATCACTACCCGGGCGCGTACGCTGGCGACGTTATCAACATCAGTGCCGAGACCAGCCTGCAGGGCAATGGCGGCACCGCTGGCCAGCCCATGGTGGTGGCCCTGACTGACGGACTGGGTATCCCGGTCGGCAGCGGCTACCGGATCAGTCTCGACATCGTCTCCGGCAGCGCGCCGGTCAACGTGCAACCGGTATCCACGGCTCCGGATCCGCTCGCACCGGCCGGCGCCTGGGTGGCCACCGATCTCGGCAACGGCCGCTACCAGCTCAAGGTGGACACCAACGGCGTTCCCGGCCCCGATACGGTCACTGTCGATATTTACGCGGATGGCATCGTGGTAGGCCAGGCCGTGTTCCCCGTTGACCCGTAAGAGACCCGCCGGTGACAGTCACCTGTCTCGGCGGAGAGCGACTCCGAGGCCGCTCCTTTCTTCCGTGGCGTCAATTCGGTAACTGTCACTGGCTCGGCCCGCCCCGGGTGCGTAGCGCCAGCCGCCAAAATTTCGGTCTGACCCCTTTTTTTTAGTTGCTGTACGTGCTTGACCGTGCATAACGGTGCACAACTGGTCCCCGCAGACGCCCCCCACCCGGGAGACGATTCCCACTGCTGTACTGACGATGCTGGCCTACATCTTGAAATCGCTTTGGGCCAGTCCCCTGGCCGGCCAGCCTTGACAGGGAAGCATGATTCCCTTAATGTAACCTTAAGGTATCATTTTGGTACCTCAAAATCTCATCTTAATCAGGCACTTGAATGAACGACCATCCAGAATCCGTCGCGCAATTCATTGACCGGTTCCTGCTGCGAACCGCGATCGGCGTTGCCCTCGTTGCTGTTGGCCAGGCGATATCGGCCGCGATGCATGTCGCCGGCGACGACGTGGCCGGCATGCTCGACAAGCTGGCACTGCTGTTGAGCGTGGCCGTGATTGTCATCGTGTTGCCCGTATTCGTTCGTCTCGTGCGCATGCGGCTCGACAAGAGTTGCGATTACTCGGAGGCCGACAGTTACCTTGCCCAGGTACTCAACAAGGCCTGTGTTTTCGCGTTCAGCCTCACTTTCGTATTGGTAGTCGGACTCAAGGCCACGAGTGGCAGGTTGTTTGTCGATCAGCCACCCGACTTTTTCCTGAGCATCATCGCGGCAGCCTCGCTCGGCATCTTTAGCGTCGTGTTTTTTGTCGCCCAGCATTCCGACGATGAGCCGGCTGACGAGTTCGACTGAGCGGGCATGGCCACGAAACTCGACAACAGGATACGCGTTTACCGGGCCGAGCACCGGCTGAGTCAGGCGGACCTGGCCCGGATCATAGGCGTGTCACGCAAAACCATCAGCACGATCGAAGTCGGCCGCTTTGTGCCGTCCACGATCATCGCACTGAAGATCGCTCGTCACTTCGGCGTTGCGGTCGAGGATATTTTTCAATTACCGGAGACCGGCGCATGAAGTACAGGAAAGCAAACGCACAGATCATCAACGCCATTGTCTGGGCCGCGATCATACTCGCCTCAGCCTGGCTCGCCAGTGACAGCGAAAGGGCCGAGCTGTTGATGTTTGCCGGTATCGCCGGATGGCTCGTCACTCAACGACTGACTGCCTGTTCGGGTAGTAACCGAAATTCCGGTGAGGGCACGACGCACCGGACCACCGGCTGAGGCCTCGATCGAGTAAATCCAGGTGCAATGAGAAGAGGTCGTTGCGTCGACCGATTGAGTTTCCACTGTTTATGAGCGGTTACTCTGATAGCTGCTGTCGGTGACTGATCTTGATGCAGTCGAGGATTCAGGTGACGACATCGAGATCGTTAATACAAGCTGATTGCTGCACCCATCGCCCCAGTCGCCGAAATTTCGGTCTGACCCCATTTCTTTGCGCCTATACTGTAGGGCAGGGGATTCGACGCGGAGACGGTCATGCTGCGTGCACCGGGCTGGAAACAACTCACTACGCTGGTCATTTTGGGGATGGCCGTCCTGTTCACCGGCTGCTCGCGGGATAGCGGCCCGGCCAGCGACACCGCCGGCGCGGCCACGCCGGCTGAGGCCGCCCGTTCCACCCCACGTGTTGTCGTCAACGACAAAGCCATCGCGGACGAGACCCGCGTCTCCGACTGGCTCGCCTACGGCGGCACCCACTACGAGCGCCGCTACAGCCTGCTGCAGGACATCGACACGGCCAACGTGGCCGGACTCGCCCCCGACTGGTACCTCGACCTGCCCCGCGACGTCGGCCTCGTCTCCACCCCGCTGGTGGTGGACGGGGTGATGTATTTCACCGGCACGATGAACGTGGTGCGCGCCGTCGATGCCGTCACCGGCGAACTGAAGTGGGAATACGACCCCGAGGTGGGCCAGGCGCTGGCCGGCAAGCGCTCGGTCGGTTTCGTGCACAACCGCGGGATATCGTTTTACGAGGGCAAGGTGTTCGCCGCGACCTTCGACGGCCGGCTGATTGCCATCGACGCCGGCACCGGCGAGGCGATCTGGTCGACCCGCACGTTCCCGAAAGACTCGGCGCTGTACATCACCGGCGCGCCGAAAGCCTTCAAGGGCAAGGTGCTGATCGGCAACGGCGGCACCGAGTCCGGGCCCAGCCGCGGTTTCGTCACCGCCTACGATGCCGACACCGGCGAGGAAGCCTGGAAGTTCTACATCGTGCCCGGCAACCCGGCCGACGGTTTCGAGAACGATGCGATGGCCATGGCCGCCGGCACCTGGCGCGGCGAGTGGTGGCGCCACGGCGGCGGCGGCAACGCCTGGCACGGCTTCACCTACGACCCGGATCTCGACGTGCTGTATATCGGCACCGGCAACGGCTCGCCGTGGAACCGCCGCGTGCGCAGCCCCGGCGGCGGCGACAATCTGTTCCTGTGCTCCATCGTCGCACTCGACCCCGACACCGGCGAGTACGTCTGGCACTACCAGACCACCCCGGGCGAGACCTGGGACTACAACTCCAACATGGACATTGTGCTGGCCGACCTCGAGATCGACGGCAAGACGCTCAAGGCGATCCTGCACGCGCCGAAGAACGGTTTCTTCTACGTGATCGACCGCACGACCGGCAAGCTCGTTTCCGCCGAACCCTTCGCCGACGTCACCTGGGCCACGCATGTCGACACCGAGACCGGCCGCCCGGTCGAAGCCGAAGGCGTCCGCTACGCCGACGGCACTGCGTTCATAACCCCCGGCCCATGGGGCGCGCACAGCTGGCACGCCATGTCGTACAACCCCGGCACCGGCCTGGCCTACATCCCCGCGCTGCACATGACCTTCGGCTTCAACGACCAGGACATCGACCACGCCAGCTTCCAGTCGGTCGCCTTCCAGGGCGGCCTCGGCGTCAACCTGGTCTGGACCGACGACCAGCCCCGCCCCTACCCGGCTTCGCTGATCGCCTGGGACCCCGTCCGGCAGGAAAAGGCCTGGGAGATTCCGCAGGACAGTTTCTGGAGCAGCGGCACCTTAACTACGGCGGGGCAGCTCGTGTTCCAGGGGCGGGCCGACGGGAAGCTGCTCGCCTACGATGCACGCAGCGGCGAAGTGCTGTGGACTTTCGATGCGGGGCTGGGGATATCCGCGCCGCCGATTACCTACAGCCTGGGCGGGCGGCAGTACGTGGCCGTGCTGGTCGGCTTCGGGGGCGGTTACAGCGCGCTGGGTGGCGCGGGCGCGGCGAGTCACGGCTGGGCGTACCGGCGGCAGATGCGGCGGTTGATTGCGTTTTCGCTGGATGGCGGGGCGGACGTGCCGGCACAGCC
This sequence comes from Gammaproteobacteria bacterium, assembly GCA_024638445.1. Taxonomy (GTDB): domain Bacteria; phylum Pseudomonadota; class Gammaproteobacteria; order Steroidobacterales; family JABDKV01; genus JABDJB01. The sequence goes on from JAHEKH010000100.1 coordinate 6,951, forward strand.
TGCGCCGCTCGCGCCACAGCCTGTGAAGGCGCCGGAGTTTGTTGTCGATGAGACGCTGGCTGCCGAGGGAGCGGTCCTCTACGACCTCGGGAAGTATGACGGCCAGTGCCGGTATTGCCACGGGTTTGCCGTGATGTCGGGTGGGGCGGCGCCGGACCTGCGCGCTTCGACGGTCGTGCTGGATCGCGAATCGTTTACCCGGGTGGTCAGGGACGGGACGCTGACGGCGAATGGAATGCCCGGGTTCGAGGAACTCACCGAGCGCGAGCTGGAGAGCATCCGGCACTACATCCGTCAGCAGGCTGAGGCAGGACTCGCGAGCCAGGACTGAACGTGGCAGCAGGGCACGACGGCGGCGCTTCCCAGCTCAAGCGCGGCACGCAGATCCAGCCAGCGGTGTTACTTCACCCCGAGCTGAAGCAGCAATGCATTACGCCGCCCGTCGACCTCGGGCCTGGAAACACCGTACATCGCCTGAACCAGTTCCTGCGAAAGGTCCGGCTGAATCTCGCGGGCAGCTGCGATGGCTGCGCGGGCTTCCTCGAGTTGCCCCAGTTCCGCCAGGTTCATGGCCAACAATACGTAGCCAATGTAATAGTCTGGCAATTCGGCCACCAGCCTGCGGGCAGCGCTTAGCCCAGCCTCGAAGTCGCGAAGCTGCCAGTGCGCCTGTGACAGGTTGTCGTAGATCAACGAAGAGAACCTGTCCAACGGATTGAGTCGCTGGGCACGTTCGCCATAGAGAATCACGCCTTCCGGATCGTTAGCCACGAGCAGGTTCCAGCTCAGCCAACCCAGCGCTTCCGGCATGCTGGGGTTGAGCTCGACGGCCAGGCGGGCCGCGACCAGCCCATTCTCCAGGTCGCCGGACATGATGTAGGCCCACCCCAGGGCCGCCTGGGCGGCCGGATCACGGGGATCCAGCGACGCAGCGCGGCGTGCCAGCTCCAGCGCCGCATTGATGTCTTCCACCGGCGCCTCGCTCCATCCCAGGACAACATGCCACAGATCAACGAAAGTCTGGTGCGCCAGGGGCGTGGCAAAGGCCGGGTCACGTTCGGCGGCCTGGCTGAAGTATGTGCGAGCGAGTTTGAATTCGTCGCGGTTATACGCGTCGGCGTGCTGCAGTCCCAGCTGAAACAAGGCCCAGGCCTCGAGATTCTCGGTTCCGCGCCGTTTTGCACGCGCAGCCTCGGCCCGATTCAGGTCGTCCACCAGGGAGGCTGCGATCAGGCCGCTGAGCTCGTCCTGCAATGCAAATACATCATTGACGTCGTCATCGTAGCTGTCCGCCCAGACATTCTCGCTGGTTGACGCATCGATCAACCGGGCGTTTACACGGATACGATCTGCGACGCGACGCACACTGCCCTGAACAATATATCGGGCTCCCAGGGTCGCACTCGCTTCCTCGAGATCGGCGGCCCCACCGCGAAACTGAAAGCTGGAATTGCGTGCGATCACCGGGAACGCACGCCACGACGCGAGCCGCGTAATCAGGTCCTCCGCCAGGCCATCGGCAAAGTAGGCCTGCTCGGGGTCAGACGAAAGATTGTCGAACGGCAGAACAGCGACTGCAGGCCGATCGGTCACGCCGCCATGGTCTGCCGCGACAATGGATTCGGGATCGGGCACCTGCCGGCCGGGCCCGAACCGATCGTAGGAAAACAGCACCACGCCCGCTGCAATCAACGCGATTATGAGCACATCGAGCCATCGTGCAGATCGCTGATGCGTCCCGGCAGAGGCGCTGCCGTCGGTGTCGCGCTTGACGCCTTCCGGGGTGAGTTCGTAGATCCAGGACAGAGCGGCGACGATTGGCAGTCCGATTATTCCGACCCACAGGATCACCGTGGGCAACCAGTCCGGCAGGCCGAGCAGGGGCGTCACGGTGGTCGCGACCTCGATGACCACCCAGCACAGCGCCAGGTATGCCATGCACACCTTGAATACATTACGACGCTTCAGTTGGGCAATCAGCCCCATCGCAGCTCTTTCCTGCACCCCAATTACTGTAATTCTGTTTCGATAAGATCCTGAAGTTGCTCGTTGATCCGAATCATGGTCTCGAGTTGTTCGGCGGCGCCCTCGTGATTGTCCTGTTCGATCTTTAGCGTATTCATGAAACTGCGGTCATTCAACAAAGCGGTCGCATTGTACGGCTTTGCAACCACGTCCCAGTCAAATTCTTCGACATCGGCAATGATCACAGGGATCCAGTGATTCATGAACCCTCTCTCAATATCCAGGTTGT
>JAHEKH010000101.1 GCA_024638445.1 Gammaproteobacteria bacterium
TTTCGAGGCGCTGGAACGTGCCCTCGGGCCAAAAACCGCCGGAATCATGCTGACCAACCCGTCGACGCTGGGGGTGTTCGAGCGGCGCATCCTGGAAATCTCCGCCAAGGTGCATAAAGCGGGTGGACTGCTTTACTACGACGGCGCCAACCTCAACGCCATACTCGGCAAGGCCCGGCCCGGTGACATGGGTTTCGACTGCATCCACCTGAACCTGCACAAGACCTTTTCGACGCCGCATGGCGGCGGCGGCCCGGGTTCCGGTGCGGTCGGCGTCAACGAACGCCTGGCGCCATTCATCCCCACACCGCTGGTCACGCAGACCGATGACGGCTATCGCTGGGTCACCCAGCATGACCGGCCGCAGTCGATCGGCCGGCTGTCGGCCTTCATGGGCAATGCCGGCGTGCTGTTGCGTGCCTATGTTTACGCCCGGATGCTGGGCCGCGAGGGTATGCCTCGGGTTGCGGAATTTGCCGCGCTGAACGCAAACTACCTGGCCAGGCGCCTCGCCGACGCGGGGTTCACCCTGGCGTTTCCGGACAGGCGCGCGAGTCACGAGTTCATCGTCACCCTGAAAAAGGAAGCAAAAAACACGGGCGTGACGGCCATGGATTTTGCCAAGGCGTTGCTCGATCGTGGTTTTCATGCGCCGACCACCTATTTTCCGCTGCTGGTGCCCGAATGCCTGCTGATCGAGCCCACCGAGACAGAGAGCAAGGAAACGCTAGACGCCTTTGTAGACGCTATGACCGAGATACGCGAACTCGCCCACAAGGACCCGCAGCGGATCAAGGACGCGCCACTGACCACACCGGTGCGGCGTCTCGACGACGTCCGTGCGGCCAGGCAGCTCGATATCTGCTGGGTGCCGGAAGCCGACTAGTGGGTCGCGGCGAAGAGAGCCTGGATGAGCGCCGGACCAAGTCGACTGGCCTGAACCGGCTGCTCCGGGCCACCGGCTATTCACTGGCCGGCCTGCGTGCCGCATTCCGCTACGAGGCCGCGTTTCGCCAGGAGCTGGCCCTGGCGCTCGTGCTGGTGCCGCTGGCTTTCGTCGTGGGCCGCAGCGCGATCGAGGTGGCCCTCCTGATCGCCACCCTGCTGCTCGTCCTGGTCGTCGAATTGCTCAATTCGGCCATCGAGGCGCTGGTCGACCGGGTCGGGCTCGAGGAGAATGAGCTGTCCGGGCGGGTCAAGGACACGAGCTCGGCGGCGGTGATGATTTCGCTGTTCCTGGTCATCGCCGTCTGGTCGATCATCCTGTTTCGCCTCGCTGGCTGAGGCGATTTTGGGAACCCCGTAGGGGAAATCCCACTCCATTAGCCGTATAAACCCAGTTTTCCCCGGCGTCGGCCGATAAGGACACTATGAAACGTCTCGTTGCCCTCCTGCTCGTTTGCGTCATGCCCGTCCACGCCTCGGAGGAGGCCGGCGACTGGAGCAGGACCCTGGCTGCCATATCCTCGGCCGTCGTCTCGATCCGGGTCGACAGCACCCGGGCGTTCGACACCGACTGGAACCAGTCGAGCCAGGCCACCGGTTTTGTCGTCGACGCCGAGCGCGGCCTGATCCTGACCAACCGCCATGTCGTAACCGCCGGGCCGGTGCGCGCCGAGGCCATTTTCATCAACCATGAAGAAGTCGACCTGGTACCGATCTATCGCGACCCGGTTCACGATTTCGGTTTCTATCGCTACGACCCGGCGGCCCTGCGCTTTATCGAGCCGGTTGCGTTGATGCTGGAGCCGGGCGGCGCCCGGGTCGGGCGGGAAATCCGGGTCGTCGGCAACGATGCCGGCGAGCAGCTGTCGATCCTGGCGGGGACGCTGGCCAAGCTCGATCGCAGCGCGCCGGACTATGGCCGCGGCCGCTACAACGATTTCAACACCTTTTACCTGCAGGCCGCCTCCAGCACTTCAGGGGGCTCGTCCGGGTCGCCGGTCATCGCCATCGACGGCACGGTCGTCGCGCTCAACGCCGGCGCCAACACCAACGCGGCCAGCAGCTTCTTCCTGCCGCTCGATCGCGTGGAGCGTGCGCTGGAGCTGGTGCGCGTGGGCCGACCCGTGACCCGTGGCACCCTGCAGACGGTTTTCGAACATCGCCCCTACGACGAACTGCGACGGCTCGGCCTGCAGCCGGACACCGAGGCCCTTGCACGGGCCGCTTTTCCCGACTCGACCGGGATGCTGGTCGTCGGCGAGGTCGTGCCCGGCGGTCCCGGGGCCAGCGTGCTGCAGTCCGGCGACATCCTGGTGCGGATCAACGGCGAACTGGTCAGTCATTTCGTGCCGCTGGAAAGCGTGCTCGACGACAGCGTGGGCCACAGCGTGGAAATAGAGATCCAGCGCGGCGGTAAAGCGCAAACACACGAGATCCGCGTGGATGACCTCCACGAGGTCAGCCCCGCCGAGTACCTGTCGGCCGGCGCCGCGATACTGCACCGGCTCTCGTACCAGCAGGCCCGGCATTTCAACATGCCCGTCAACGGCATCTATGTCGCCAATCCTGGCTACATGTTTGGTGTTGCAGCCATACCCCGTGGTGCGGTGATCGTCGAGTTCGACGGTGAAACGGTCGCGACTCTGGATGACCTCGAGTCCGTGCTGGCGGGACTGGCCGACGGTCAGCGCACCGTCGTGCGTTATTTCACCATTGACGATCCCCAGGCCAGCAAGGTCCGGGTCGTGCGCATGGACCGGCGCTGGTTCCCGGCGGAGCGCTGTCATCGCGACGATACCAGCGGTCTGTGGCCCTGCCGCAGCCTCGAAAACGGCGGTGAGGCGCCGCAGATCGAACCGGCAACCGCGCGGTTTCCAAAGTACGACGATGCCCGCATGCGACGCATGGCGCCATCACTGGTGATGGTCAATTTCGACATGCCCTACACGGTTTCGGGTGTTTCGGAGAGGCACTACCACGGTACCGGTCTGATCGTCGATGCCGAACGCGGCCTGGCCATCGTCGACCGCAACACGGTGCCGATTGCGCTCGGCGACGTGCGCCTGACGTTTGCCGGTTCGCTGGAGATTCCCGGAAAAGTCGCGTTCATTCACCCGTTGCACAACCTGGCGATGGTCTCCTATGACCCGGCGCTGATCGGCGATACGCCCGTGCGCGCGGCCGAACTCAACACGAAACCGGTGCAGCCGGGACAAAAAGTCTGGGTCATGGGTCTGAAAGGAGACCACAAGATGGTGTCGCAGGGCACCGAAGTGGCCTCGGTCGATGCGGTGGCATTTCCGCTGTCACGCAGCTTCCAGTTTCGCGACGTAAACCTCGAAACCATCTCGCTGGTCAACGCGCCGGGCGATGTCGACGGCGTGCTGGTCGATGAGCGCGGCCGGGTCGTGTCACTGTGGTCGAGTTTTGCCTACCAGCGCGGCAGGGAGATGGCGCAGACCAACATGGGCGTGCCGGCCGACCTGGTGGCGGAGTTCGTCAGCCAGGTGCGCGAGGACCGGGAGCTGCGCTCGCTCGAGGTCGAGTTCCAGTTCAAGCCGCTGTCAGCGGCACGCAAGCTGGGATTGCCGGAAGAATGGGTGCGGCGCATCGAGTCCCACGACCCTCGCCGCCGGCGGGTGCTGGAGGTCGTGCGCACGGTTGCCGGTTCGCCGGCCAGCAAGATGCTGATACCCGGTGACCTGGTGCTGGCGATCGACGGCAACACGGTTACTTCGTTTCGCGAGGTCGAACGCGCCGTGCAGACGGATACCGTCGCCGTTACCGCCTGGCGCAACGATGCGGCGCTCGAGTTCGAGTTGGGCACGGTCGCGCTGGACGGCTTCGGTATCGACCGGGTGGTGGCGTGGGCGGGCACGCTTTTGCAGAAGCCACACCGGGCGCTGGCCGCCCAGCGGGGTATCGAGCCGGAAGGCGTGTATGTCGCGTATTTCACCTATGGTTCGCCGGCTACACGCTACGGTCTCTGGGCCGGGCGGCGGATCCTGGCGGTGGACGACCGGCCGGTCACGAGTCTCGATGATTTCCTGGCGATCGTGCGCAACAAGGGCGAGCGGGAGTCGGTCCGCATCAAGACCGTGCTGTGGAATAACGCCATCGAGGTCATCACGCTCAAGCTTGACGACCAGTACTGGCCGGCCTATGAACTGCGCCGCGATCCCGACGGCTGGCGGCGCGTCGGCGTCGAAAAAAGCTGAAAGACCGGCGCCGTCGCGCCGGTCCTCCAGCAAGGCTCTCACTGGGGAAGCCCGTATGAGCGGTTGTTGTCCCGTTGGTTGAGACAGCAGTGCCGGCGGGTCTGAAACAACGAATCTGCTGCCGATGCCGATGAGGCAAGACAAAAAAAGCCCCTCACGTGGAGGGGCTTTTTTTGTTAGTTGGAGGCAGGGCCTACAGGAAATGCACCAGCAGGAAAATGACGGCCGTCAGACCGAGGCTGCTGTGGATGACGCCGGATACCGATTTCATCGGCCCGACCTTGCCGAATACGGCGTTGGCCTCCAGCGCGAGAATCAGGATCAGCGGGATCAGAAAGCCCATGTCGGCAAAACTCGGGGGCTGGAAACCACCGAGGCTGAAGGCGCCGTGCTTGGAGCCCAGCATGCCGAAGAGCATCGGGGCGGAAAACAGCGTGTTGGTGCGTGATGCCAGCAACGCCTTGGGTCCGGCCGCTGCCGCATCGCCTTCGTTGATGCCGATGACGATTTTCTGCGCCGGCCAGATGATCAGCCAGACGTTGAGAAACATGAAAATGCCCATCAACGCGCCGAGGATAATGTACTGGTTGTGACCCATGCCCAGGGTCCATAGCAGGTAGAGGCCGGTCAGGAAGGTAAACATGGCGCCCCAGCGGAACCACCACAACGCGCGTGGCACCAGTTTCTGGGTCGCATCTGCCTTGGCCCCGGCATCGGCCTCGGCAAAATATGAGCCCTGCACGAAATTGAAGTAATACAACAGGCCGATCCACGTGATGCCAAACAGCACGTGGCCCCAGCGAAAGAGAAATTCAACCAACGCCATCATGATCAGTCCCCTTTATCAACGATGAATACAGGTCAGGGTGTGAGCGGCGGCTTCCCCTGGCCGCCGTCACCTTAGCAACACGCAAGTTTCGCAGTTAAGGCTTTATAAATCAATGTGATCCGAGCAGTTCGTCCGGACTGGAGCCGGCTGTGCAGGTATGACCGCGGCACAGGTAGGCGAATATTTCGCCACGCGCGGTCCGGGCAGCCAGGCCCCCGGGCAGTTCGCCCGCATCGGACGGGATGGCGAAACACAGCCGGGCAGGCCGGTAATCGGCGTCGATGCGCCGACGCCAGCGGTCGAGTTCTCCGGGTTCGCCGCGCAGCACCAGCATTTCTGCCGGCGCCAGGAATTCTGCCAGCGCGGTGACCAGGCTGGCGTGCGCCTGCGGGTGCTGGCGCATGGCATCCCAGCCAGCGCGCAGGGTTCTTTCCGCAGCATCGATATAGCGGTTCTCACCCAGAAGGTAGCCCAGCCGCAGCAGTGCCTTGGCGGCAACGCCATTGCCCGAAGGCGTGGCGTCGTCTGACAGCGTCCGGGAACGGTGAAACAGCTGCTCGTGATCGTCTGCGGTAAAGAAAAAACCGCCGTTGCCGGCGTCCTCGAACCGCGCCAGCAGCAGGTCGGCAAGTTCCACCGCGAATTCCATCAGCGTGCCGTCCCAGCGGCATTGCAGCAGTTCCATCAGCGCATCAACGAGGAAAGCGTGGTCGTCGAGGTATGCCGGCAGCCGCGCGCGTCCGTCCTTCCAGGTCGCCAGCAGCCGCCCGTCCTGCCACAGCTCGCGATAGATGAAATGCGCGGTGGCAGCAGCGGCCTCCGCGTAGTCCGGACGGTCGAGCCGCCGCGAAGCGATGGCCAGTCCGCGAATCATCAGCGCGTTCCAGCTGGTCAGGATCTTGTCGTCGAGGCCGGGCCGAACGCGTTCTTCCCGCACGTCGTACAGGGCTTTGCGAGCGGCCGAGAGTCGTTCGCAGACGACGGATTCGTCCGCCGAATACGTATCGGCCAGTGCGGCAATGTTTGTTGCACGCCACAGGTGGTGCCGGCCTTCGAAATTCGGTGGCTGGTCGAGACCGAAGCGGCTGGCCACGAGCGGCCAGGCCTTATCGCCAACGACGGCACGGACTTCATCGGCCTCCCAGGCGTAGAACCGGCCTTCCTCGCCTTCGGAATCAGCATCGAGGGCCGAGTAGAACGCGCCGTCGGGATGACGCATCTCGCGCAAGGCCCAGTCGGCGGTCTCGATGGCGGCCTCGCAGAACATGACGTCGCCGGTGGCAGCCGCCGTCTCTGCGCACAGCGCCAGCAACGGCCCGTTGTCGTAGAGCATTTTTTCGAAATGCGGAATGTGCCAGCGCTCGTCGACCGAGTAGCGGCAAAAGCCGCCACCGAGCTGGTCATAAATACCGCCGCGTATCATCTGCCCCAGCGAGAACACGGCCATGTGCAGCGCGCGCTTGTCCGGCTCGCCGTTACGGCTGCCGGCCCAGTGGTGCAACAGGCGTTCCATGGCCACCGGGTGCGGGAACTTCGGTGCGGCGCCGAAACCGCCGTAACGGGCGTCAAAGGACTCCTCGAGCTGCCGGCGCAACGCCCGCAGAGGCGAGTCGTCGAGATCCTGCGTCGTCGTCTCGGTGGCATCGATGCGGGCGAAGACATCCGTCAGCGGACCTTTCTGCGCGGCGATCTCGTCACCCGACTGGCGGTAGAAATCCGCGACGCGGCGCAGCACCTCGGTGAAGGCAGGCATGCCGTGACGCGGCTGCGACGGGAAATAGGTGCCGGCAAAAAAAGGCAGCAGGTCGTCCGGATCGAGGAACACCGTCAGCGGCCAGCCTCCCGGGCGCTGCGCCAGCAGCTGGTGGGCGGTCTGGTAGAGTTTGTCGATATCGGGTCGCTCCTCGCGGTCGACCTTGATGTTGACGAACAGCTCATTCATCACTGCCGCCGTGGCCGGGTCCTCGAATGACTCATGGGCCATGACGTGACACCAGTGACAGGCGGAATAACCGATCGACAGCAGCACCGGTTTGCCGGTTTTTCGCGCCAGGGACAGCGCTTTCTCGCCCCAGGGGTGCCAGTCGACCGGGTTATCGGCGTGCTGCAGCAGGTAGGGGCTGGTCTCATTGGCCAGCCGGTTGGTGTTGCCGGGGTGCATGATGCGTGGTGCGCCTTTAAAATCAAACTATACCGCTTTGCGAAGGAAGGCGTCATGACCGATACGGTAACTGAGCGACTGCGCCCCCTGCGTCTGAAGCGGCGCGAGGGCAAACGCATCCGGGCAGGCCACCTCTGGGTGTTCAGCAACGAGATCGACACCGACAGCACGCCGCTGCGTTTGTTCGAGCCTGGCGACCTGGTCTCCATTCGTGGCGCCGACGGCCGGTTTATTGCCAACGGCTACGTCAACCCGCATTCCCTGATCGCCGCGAGGGTGCTGAACCGCGATCAGAAAAGACCGCCCGATCGAAAGCTGCTGTTCGCACGCGTGCGCCAGGCGCTGGCTCTGCGCGAAAAACTATACCCGGAGCCTTTCTACCGCGTGGTGTTCGGCGAAGCCGACCTGCTCCCCGGCCTGGTGGTCGACCGTTATAACGACGTCCTCGTCGTACAGCTCACCACCGCAGGCATGGAGCGGCTGAAAGACGACGTGCTGGCCGTGCTGCACGAACTGTTGAACCCCGTCGCCGTGTTGTGGAAAAACGATACCGGCGTACGCAAGCTCGAGGGACTGGAAAACTATGTCGAGCCTGCCTGGGGCGAGGTTCCGGACATCGTGGAAGTCCGCGAGGGCAGGGCGCGATTCGACGTGCCGCTGGCCGGCGGGCAAAAAACCGGATGGTTTTACGACCAGCGGGCTAACCGCGAGTTGTTGCGGCCTTACGTGAATGGTGCCCGGGTCCTCGACGTCTACAGCTATGTTGGTGGTTTCGGAATCCAGTGCCGCAAGCACGGCGCCGAGGCGGTGACTTGTGTCGACTCATCCGAACGCGCGCTGGAGTTTGTGAGATCGAACGCAAAGAAAAACCGCTTCAAGGTGGAGACCATCCGCGGCAATGCCCACGAGGTATTGCGCGACCTGCACCGCGAGAAGACCCGGTTCGACACAGTGATCCTCGACCCGCCGGCGTTCGTCAAGAAAAAGCGCGACCTCGACGCCGGGCGCACCGCCTACGCCGGCATCATCCGCGCTGGCATGCAGTTGCTGGAACGCGACGGCTTCCTGCTCGCCTGCTCCTGTTCGTCCCATATGCCCGAAGCCGAGCTGATACGGCTGGTTCAGCGCGCTGCGAAGCAGACCGGGCGCCACGCCCAGCTGCTGGCGGTGGGCGGCCAGGCCCCGGATCACCCGGTGCACCCGGCCATCCCCGAGACCCGTTACCTCAAGTCGCTGCTGTGCCGGGTGAGCGGTCAGCGGTGATACACTGCCCGCCACCGTGATTCGTTACCCGGAAATCGACAATGTGGCGGTGAGCCTCGGCCCGCTGCAGATCCACTGGTACGGCCTGATGTACGTGCTGGGCTTCGTGACCGCATTCCTGTTGCTGCGTCACCGTGCCACGAAGCCGGATTCGGGCTGGGACCGGGACGCACCGGAAGACATCGTTTTCTACGGCATGATCGGGCTGTTTGTCGGCGCGCGAATTTTCTACATGCTCGTGTATGGCCTCGACCAACTGACCGCCAATCCGCTCAGCATCCTCAAAATCTGGGAAGGCGGCATGTCGTTTCACGGCGGCCTGATCGGCGTGATGCTGGCGATGTGGTGGTACGCGCGACGCAAGGGACGGACATTTTTCGAGGTGACCGATTTTCTCGTGCCGGCGATTCCACCCGGCCTGTTCTTCGGCCGCATGGGAAACTTCATCAACGGCGAACTGTGGGGAAAGCCCA
>JAHEKH010000102.1 GCA_024638445.1 Gammaproteobacteria bacterium
ACGGCGAACATCTCGGCTATGTGCTCGCCGAAATGCAGTTCCTGCAGCGCGCCTACCCCGGAGCGGCATGGTGAACACAGAGCGCGCAGGCGAGGAACTGGTCAACCGCGCCTGGACGGTGCTGGCGGGTGTCGCAGATCCCGAGATCCCGGTGCTGAGCATCGTCGATCTCGGCATCGTGCGAAAAGTCGAGCATGACGGCGACAGCATCCGCGTTGGCATCGCGCCGACCTACACGGGCTGTCCGGCCACCGAGGTGATCGCAGCGAAGGCCAGCCAGCAGCTGCGCCACCATGGCATCGAGGCGACAATCGAGTCCGTGCTGTCACCACCGTGGACCACCGACTGGATTACCGAGGCCGGACGGCGGAAACTGCGCGACTACGGTATCGCGCCGCCACGTTCTGGCGATACCCCGGTGGCCTGTCCGCGCTGCGGTCACATGGAGACGGAGAAGGTCAGCGAATTTGGATCGACACCGTGCAAGGCCTCGTACAAGTGCACGGACTGTCTCGAACCCTTCGAATACTTTAAGTGTCTTTGAAACAAACATGCTGAAGTACTACCCGGCTACGGTCATCGACAGCCGAAAAGAGGCCGACGACGCGATACTGCTCACCCTTGCCGTACCGGCGCACGCGCGTGATGAATTTCGCTATAGCCAGGGACAGCATCTCCCCGTACGCGCGCAGGTCGATGGCGAGGAACTGCGCCGGACTTACTCAATCTGCGCCAGCGTCAGCGACGACACGCTGCGGCTGGGGGTTCGGGTCCAGGGTGCGGTTTCCGGTCACCTCGCCGGTCTCCAACCAGGTGACGCGGTCGAGGTAATGCCGCCTACCGGACATTTCCAGGTGCCGCTCGACCCCGCCCACGCAAAGCATTACGCGGCCTTCGTCGCCGGGAGCGGCATCACGCCGATCCTCTCGATCGTCAAGACGACCCTCGAAACCGAAGCGGTGAGCCGTTTCACGGTTTTCTACGGCAACCGCAAGCGCTCCACGACGATGTTCATCGAGGAACTCTATGCGCTGAAAAATCTGTACGCGGACCGGTTGTCGTTGCATTTCGTCATGAGTCGCGAGGATGACGAGATCCGGCTATACAATGGCCGCATCGACGGCGCGCGGGCACGCGAGCTGCACGATGCCTTTCTTTCCGAAACCCGGCCCGACGACCTGTTCCTGTGCGGGCCAAACCCCATGATCGACGACTTGACAGAGACTTTGCTTGCCATGGACTACAAGAACGAAAACATACACACCGAGCGCTTTCGCACAGAAGAACCCGACACCACAGACGGCGACAGGCCACCGGCGCCCGAGGCACCGGCCGGAACGGTGGTCACCATTGTCATGGACGGCAACCGGCAGACCTTTGAAATGGAGGACCCGGAACAGCCGTTGCTCGACGCAGCACTGGATGCCGGTTTCGACCTGCCTTACTCGTGCATGGGCGGCGTGTGTTCGACCTGCCGCACCCGCCTGACCAAAGGCAAAGTCAACATGGAAGTGAACCAGGCCCTTGAGGACTGGGAGCTGGAGAAGGGCTTCATCCTGGCCTGCCAGGCCCATCCCGAAACCGACGAAATCGAAATCGACTACGACCAGACCTGACGGCCTCCGAGGATACCTGAGGATGAACGAAGCTTTTATTTGCGATGCCGTGAGAACACCCATCGGCCGCTACGGCGGTGCGCTGGCCACGGTACGCGCCGACGACCTGGCGGCAATCCCGCTGCGCGCCCTGCTGGATCGCAACCCGGGCATTGCTCCTGCCGCTATAGAGGACGTGTTACTGGGCTGCGCCAACCAGGCTGGCGAGGACAACCGCAACGTCGCACGCATGGCCGCACTTATTGCGGGCCTGCCGGTCGAGGTTCCCGGTGCAACGGTCAACCGGCTGTGCGGGTCCGGTATGGATGCCGTGGCGATGGCCGCCCGTTCGATCCGCACCGGCGAAGCGGACCTGGTATTCGCTGGCGGTGTCGAATCGATGTCGCGGGCGCCGTTCGTCATGCCCAAGGCCGCAACGCCTTACAGCCGGCGTGCCGAGATTTATGACACGACAATTGGCTGGCGCTTCGTCAACCCGGTACTCAAGGCACGCTACGGCGTCGACTCGATGCCCGAAACCGGGGAAAACGTGGCGGCCGAATTTGCGATCAGCCGCGAGCACCAGGACGCCTTCGCGGTCCGCAGCCAGCAAAAAGCCGCAGCGGCGCAGGAGCGCGGGTTCTTTGATCGCGAAATCGTCAGCGTCCCGGTACCGCAACGCAAGGGCAACCCGGTGATCGTCGATCGCGACGAACACCCGCGACCCGGCACGACCGTGGAGAAACTTGCCGGCCTGCCGACGCCGTTTCGTGACGGCGGCACGATAACCGCGGGCAACGCCTCGGGCGTCAACGACGGCGCCTGTGCGCTGGTCGTGGCATCGGAAGCCGCGATGGAGCGCTACGACCTGGTGCCGATGGCCCGGGTCGTGACGACCCAGGTTGCCGGCCTGGAACCGCGTGTCATGGGGCTCGGACCGGCGCCGGCCAGCCGCAAGGCCCTCGCGCGCGCCGATCTGGACCTCGACCAGATGGACACGATCGAACTCAACGAAGCTTTTGCATCGCAGGCCCTGGCGGTCATGCGCGAACTCGGCATCCCAGACGATGCCGACCACGTCAACCCCAACGGCGGCGCGATTGCCCTCGGTCACCCGCTGGGAATGTCGGGTGCCCGTCTGCTCACCACGGCGTGCTACCAGCTCGCAGAGACTGGCGGCCGGTACGCGCTGTGCACCATGTGTATCGGCGTCGGCCAGGGCATAGCCACCATCATCGAGCGGGTGCGCTCATGAAGCTCGGGCGGTACGACGAGGAATTTCCCGGGCTCGGCTTTGCCGATCTCGGCGACGGCGTGCTCGAAATCGTGCTGAGCCAGCATGACCGGCTCAATGCGGCCGATGCGACTATGCATCGCGAGCTCGCCTATGTCTGGCAAAGCATCGATCGTGACAGCGACATACGCGCGGTGCTGGTGCGCGGCGAAGGCAAGGCGTTTTCTGCCGGCGGCGATTACGAGCTCATCCAGTCAATGATTGATGACGATCAGACGCTGGCGCGGGTATGGAAAGAAGCGCGCGATCTCGTCTACAACATTGTCAACTGCTCGCGACCCATCGTATCTGCGATCCATGGGCCCGCGGTGGGCGCGGGCCTGGCGGTTGCCTTGCTCGCCGATGTCTCCATCGCTGCCCGCAGCGCAAAGATACTGGACGGGCATACCCGTCTCGGGGTCGCGGCCGGCGACCACGCGGTGCTGATCTGGCCGCTGCTGTGCGGGATGGCCAAGGCGAAGTACTACCTGATGACCAACGAGGCGCTCGACGGCGCTGAAGCGGAACGCATCGGCCTGGTATCGCTGTGCGTGGAAGACGACGAACTCGACGATCGCGCCAGGGCGGTGGCCCGGCAGCTCGCCGAGTCGAGCCCCAGCGCAATCCGCTGGACCAAGTACGCGTTAAACAACTGGCTGCGCAGCGCAGGTCCCGCCTTCGATGCATCGCTGGCGCTGGAATTCATGGGTTTCCGTCAGCCGGACATCCGCGAGGGGCTGGATGCCGCGCGTAGCAAGCGCAAGCCCCGTTTCGATCCCGATTCGCCCCTGTAAAAAAAACGGCCGCCTGGTGGCGGCCGTCAATGCTATCGATTGGGACTCAGCACTTCCCTGTCACGTGGGCCGGGCGATCTTTCGACTCGCCCGTCTGGGGGACCGTGACAGGTCTCTCCGTTGGATCTGCTGACGATTAAACAGCACCGGCCGCGGCGCCGCCGTGACACCGGTCACGGTATCGGGCCAGATTGTCACAAACTGTGCGTGAACTTGACGGCTAACATAATGACCCCGGCCGCCGCATAGACACCGGCCATGAGGTCGTCCAGCAAGACACCCCAGCCGTATGGCAGTTTTTCCAACCGCCGCATGGGGAACGGCTTGGCAATATCGAACACCCTGAACAACGCAAACGCAGCGAGCAGGAGCCAGAAAACGGCGCCCCCGCCGGCAAACAGCGCGGCGGCTACGGGCAGGCAAACACCGGCAGTTTCATCGGCTACAACCTCGGAAGCATCCTTGCGGCCAAAACGGGTTTCGGCAAACCGGCCCCACCGGATGCAGCCGGCCGACGCCAGCACGCTCCAGACCAGCATTAACGTAATGCTTACGGCAGCCGGAACACCGGCCCAAATCGCCAGCGCGGCGACGGCGGCAGGCGGGATGCTGCCCCACGTGCCCGGCGCTGGCCTCATGAACCCGAGGCCGCCGGTCGTCAGCACCAGCGTTGGCAAATCCAGCGGTCGCAGCGCGGCCCTTGGATACTTCTGGCGTTTACGCATGGGCAAGCCGGCGCTGGTCGGCCAGTGCATAAACGTAGCCACCAGCCGCGCCGGCCAGCGCCTGCACCGCCAGCCCTCCCGGCGTGCGGGTCGCGGCTACCGGCGTAATGTCGAACGCAAGCTTCAGCGCGACATGCACGGTGACGACTGCCGCTGCTCCGGCCAGCACGAAAAGGAGCCGGCGGTATCCGGGCAGCAGGCGGTTGAGCAATGCGGTCACCGCGAAGGCAATCAGCAGCCCGGCGGCAAGCAAAGGCAGGAAGCTCCCGGCCATGCCGACCAGGTCATGCCAGGTCGCCGAAACGCGATGTGCCGGTGTGACCACGATGCCCATCTCGCCGAGTCGGTCGAGCACCGACTGCGTCGCCGCCGCTGCCGCAAGCACGTACGTCACGACAGCAGCAAACAGGAATATTGCTAATCTACGCGTCACATCACCCCCGCGGGATAGGCTAACAGGAGACCCTGCTTGAATCGACTGACCACAGGCCTGGCGTTGGTCTGCCTGGCGGGACTGGCGCCGGCACAGGATTATCGCTTCGAGACGCTGAACGACGAACTGAATGCGCCCTGGTGCGTCGCGTTCCTCCCCGACGACGGCTTCCTGGTGACCGAACTGCCCGGCACGCTGAAGCGCCTGTCGCCAGATGGCGCCATTGTCGCGGAAATTGAGGGTGTCCCCGCGGTTCATCACGCCAGCCAGGGCGGGCTGTTCGACGTCGCGCTGCACCCCGGGTTTGCCGAAAACGGGCTGATCTACCTGTCCTATGCCGAACCACCCGCAAAAGAAAATGCGACTGCGGTCTTCCGTGCGCGACTTGACGGATCGGTGCTGCGCGACGCTGAGGTCATCTACCGGGTGAAGCCGCGCAAAGATACGCCGGTGCACTATGGTGGCCGGCTGTTGTTCCTGCCCGACGGCTCACTGCTGCTGACGACCGGCGACGGCTTCGATTTTCGCGAAGCTGCACAGGACCTTGGCAGCCATCTCGGCAAGGTCATTCGGCTGACCGAATCCGGCGAACCGGCGCCCGGAAACCCCTTCCCGAAGTCGCCCTACGTGTGGACCTATGGCCACAGGAATCCCCAGGGCCTGGCGCTGAGCAGTTCAGGAGTCGTCTACCTGCATGAGCACGGACCGCGCGGTGGTGACGAACTCAACGTGTTCGAAAAAGCCGTGAATTATGGCTGGCCGGCCATTACCCATGGCGTCGATTACAGCGGCGCGCTGGTGTCGCCTTTCACCGAATGGGAAGGCATGGCGCAACCGGCGCACCACTGGACCCCGTCGATCGCTCCGTCCGGGCTGGCGGTCTACGAGGGCGACGAATTTCCGCAGTGGACGGGCGACCTGTTTGTCGGCGGACTGGTAAGCCGCGACGTGCGGCGGCTGGAGCTCGATCACGCCGGAACCGTAACCGCCGAGCACGAGATGTTCAGTGAACTGGAAACTCCTATCCGCGACGTGCGGTTTGGCACCGACCGGCGGCTTTACCTGCTGACCGACGGCACGCCGGGCGCGCTGCTGCGCATCGTGCCGCGCTAGGCGCTGGCGACGACCGGGTCCACGCCCGCCAGCCAGGGCTGCAGCTCTATTCCATAGTGTTCCTGCAGTCTCGCGCAACCGAGCACGGAATTGGCCGGCCGCGTTGCCGGTGTCGGAAAGGCGTCCGTCGAGACAGGCACGAGCTCACGCGCAACAACGTCGTCGAAGTGCCTGCGCGCCGATTCCAGCACCGCGCCGGCGAAGCCGAACCAGGTCGTGGGCGGATCGCCACGGTAATGAAAGGTGCCCCAGGCCGGGTTGTCTGCCAGCTGCCGCGAAATGGCGATCAGCGCCCCGGCGATGTGTCCCGTATAAGTCGGGCAACCGTGCTGATCGTCGACGACGCGCAGCTCTTCCCGTTCGCGCGCCAGCCTGACTATCGTTTTTGCAAAATTATTGCCGTGCTCGCCGAACACCCAGCTCAGCCGGACGATGACGTGTCGCGCCAGCGTTTCGCGCAGCGCCTCCTCGCCCGCCAGCTTGCTCTCGCCATAAACGCTGCGGGGGCCGGTTGCGGCATCCTCGTCCAGCTCGCCGCTGCCGTCGCCGGTAAAAACGTAATCCGTCGACAGGTGAATCATTGCCGCTCCGGTCGCATCGCAGGCCCGCGCCAGGTTCGCAACGCCATCGCGATTGACTGCGAAGGCGGTGTCGGCGTCAGACTCAGCGGCATCGACTGCCGTATAGGCAGCGGCATTGATGACGACATCCGGCCGATGTCTTTCGACAAACGCCAGGACAGCCGCCTGGTCGCAAAGATCGACATCGGCGCGGGCCGCGCCCGTCATCTCGATGCCCGACGGCTTCGCCGCCGTCAGTGCCTGTCCGACCTGGCCGCGGGCGCCGGTCACCACCATTTTCAGACTCATTCTATTGACCCCGCTGGCCGTCGATAAACTTTACAGATCGTCACTGAGCGCACCACCATCGCTGACATAAGTCGTTCTTTTCACTGATGTTGCAAATGGTGGCACGAAGTTTGCAACTTTATGTTTCGAAAGCGATAACGCTAGATAAAGAACACTTGGGGAGAATCATAATGCGTAGCCGCCGCCTCCTGCCACTGCTGGCCCTGCTCGTGTCGGCGCCAGCGTGGTCTGTGCCGACCGCGCCGCCTGGTTTCATGCCGGATGATGGCGCTGAGTTATTTAACCACCTCACGACCGTTTTGTCGGTCCAGATCACCGATTTCGGCGAGTCTGGCGCACCCCCGGGCGGCTGGGGATTCGGTTTCTATTTTGCTTCTGACCCGGGCACGCTGATTACGATCTTCGATCCGTTCGATGCGGCCGGCAGCGCAACGGCATCCATCGATTTCGCGGCGGGCGTGGTTACGGACCTGGAAGACGGATCGATCCAGTCCACTTTCACAGGCTCAGCCGATCCCATCGGCTTCTGGCTGGCGCAGGACACCTCGTTGGTGTACTCCCAGTCCAGTCTGAATGCCGGCCTGATCGATCCTGCGTTTGCGTTCCAGTCGTTGGCCGAATCTTTCTCGTACATGATCGGCTTCGAAGCACCTGACGGCGAGATTATCTCGATGCAGTTCGTCAGCGGCCTGACAGCGGTCGTGCCGGAACCCACGATACTCGCACTGTTCGGCATGGGACTGCTGCTGCTGGGGCTTAGCCGCCGCCGCAGGCGTTAATTCGCAGCTCATATCCACTTCGAAGAAACCCGCCACCGGCGGGTTTCTTTTTGTCCGGGTTTCGCCCTGTTATAAAGCAGGGTATGACGCGTTACTTCGTCCCCGTCCTGCTCACGGTCGCACTCCTCGGCGCCTGTTCCCCACCGGCCCCGGTCGTGCTGACGGGCGATGCGTTTGGTACCACCTGGTCGGTCAGGCTGACTGGTCTTCCCGGCGATACGAATCCAGAAGGCCTGCAGCTGCAAATCGTTGTGGCGCTGGACAGCATCGACAGGGTCATGTCGAACTGGCGCAGCGATTCGGCGATTGAACAGTTCAACGCCGCGCCGGCCGGCCAGTGGATCGACGTACCCGCGGAGCTGGCAGAACTGGTTACGCTGGCAAGGACGATTAGCCTCGCCAGCGATGGTGCGTTCGATATCACTGTGGCCCCGCTGGTACGCGCCTGGGGCTTCGGACCCGCTGCGCAGCCTGCGGTTCCCGACCCGGCGACCCTGAACGCGGCCCGGGCACGCACCGGTTTTGGTCACCTGTCGGTGCGCATGAATCCACCCGCCCTGCGCAAGGCCAAACCCGGTATCACCACCGACTTGTCGGCCATTGCCAAAGGCTATGCGGTAGACCGAATCGCGGCCGTGCTCGACAAAGCCGGTTGCAGGAGTTACCTGGTAGAGATCGGCGGTGAACTGCGGGCACGCGGTCAGCATCCCGATGGCCGGGCCTGGCGCGCTGCCGTGCGCCGGCCCGAGTATGGACTGAGCCCCGAGCCACTGACGGTATTGCCTGTTACCGATACCGCGGTAGCGACATCGGGTGATTACCTGCAGCAGTTCGAATCCGGTGGACGACGATACAGCCATATCATCGACCCCCGCACCGGCCGCCCTGCCGGACACAATCTCGCGTCGGTAACCGTCCTGGCCACGAGTGCCGCCGAGGCCGACGCATTGGCTACGGCGCTGCTCGTACTTGGACCGGTCGACGGCCCGGCGCTGGCGCGGGCACAGGATTTAAAGGCGTTGTTCGTCTTGCGCAAGCCCGATGGTTTCGAGCAACAGGAAAGCCCGGCCCTGGCGGCCTGGCTGGCCGCTCAACCCTAGACCACAGCTGACCCGGCTGCCGCGAGAAAGGTGTCCGGTCGCAACGACGGCGCCGTCAGCGACTCGCCAATCCTGCGGAAACCGTTCCCGGTGCAGCAACTCCGGGAAGCCGTTCACGAACGGGTTGCCTGATCAGCAGGTGTACACCGCCAGGAAACC
>JAHEKH010000019.1 GCA_024638445.1 Gammaproteobacteria bacterium
TTTGGTGACGTCAGATCCTCGGCACCAAAGGGAAGTGCCGGCAGATCTCTCGCCCAATCTCGCAAAAAAGCCCGAGGGATCACGGGCAGCAAGCCGCTCCAACTGGGGAATCCCCTCGCGCTTGCGACAGCCTTAGCGAGAGAGCTGTCGGTGCCTTTCTTTGGTGACGTCAGATCCTCGGCAGCAAAGAAAGGTGCCGACAGCTCGCTCGCGCAATCCAGGAACAACACCCAAGGGATTCGCCGCTGGAACCCGCTCCTACGTGCGGCGGCGGCTGCCCAGCGCTGCAACGCCGAGGGCTACCAGGAATGGCACCAGTCTCTCGGCGACGTCCCCCGGCGTCCCAGGCAGGTAATAAAGGAGCACCGTCAACCCGAAGCCGAGCAGCATGCTGGCAGCGATGTAGCCCTGCCGCACAACCCTCCCCCCGAGCTGCAGCAACAACACCGGCCCGAATGCCGACCCCACCGCGTGCCAGGCAAACAACACCCGGTTGAAGATCGACTCCGGCACAAACAGCGCAACTACCGCAGCCGCCACACTGAGCACAACCACCACGATACGGCTGCGCAACAGCCCATCCGACTCCGCGTGCCCCCCGGCGATTCGCCAGTCGTGCTGTGCCGACGATGCGGCCACCAGCAGCTGACTATCGGCAGTCGACATGATCGCCGAGAGGACTGCGGCAATCATCACACCGGCAACGACCGGCGGAAACAGCTGATCCGTAAGGACAAAGAAAACATCTTCTCCGCCCGCAATTTCGCTGGCCAACACACGTCCGCACAGGCCCAGCAACAGCATGCCGCTGTAAACAATGACTGCCCAGGCAATAGCGAAAACCCGCGCCTGCCGCAGAGCCTTGTCGTCGCGTAGCGCCATGAAGCGATTGACCACATGGGGCTGCCCGGGATAGCCCATGCCGATGCCGAGCAAACCAACCACGAAGCCGACGGCCGCAATACCGGCGTGCTTGCCGGTTGGCGACAGGGCAGCAACATCGGTCGTGTCGGCCAGGCCCGTGACCAGGGCATCGAAACCGCCGACAGCAGCCAGCGCCGTGACCGGCAAGGCGACGGACGTCGCCGCCATCAGCAGCCCCTGCAGCGTATCGGTGACGCTGACCGCCCAGAAACCGCCCAGCAGCGTATACAGCAGGACGATGGCCGCACCAATGATTATCGAAGTCCGCATCGACAGCCCGAAGGTGCTGGCAAAGGAGTTTCCGGCAGCCTGGAACTGCGCCGCAACGTAGAGCATAAAAGAGAACAGCACGATTATCGTCGCGATTCGCAGTATCAGGCCACGCAGTTCGCCCTGGCCGGCGATAAACTCGGGCAAGGTAATCGCGCCGCTGGCGCGAGCCGCGGGCTTGAGGCGCGGCGCTACCCACAGCCAGTTGACCAGGAAGCCACCCACCGTTGCAGGGAACAGCCACAACGCCGAGATACCGAAGGCGTAGGCAAAACCGCTAACCCCCAGCAATGTCCACGCCGAAGATGAGCTCGCCGATGCGCTGATCGCAGCAACCAGCGGACCCAGCCTGCGGCCACCGAGAAAGAAATCGGCGTTATCACGGGTTCGCCGCTGGGCCCACAGGCCGATAGCGACCAGCGTGATCTTGTACAGGACAAGCGTAAGGAGAATGACCTGGTGTTTCGCCATTGCCGGGGACCATAACAGACACTTGATCGGTGCGCATGCGCGCATTACGGTCAGGCGATGAAGCGGGCGGGCTGGCAGTTCTGGATCGATCGCGGCGGCACGTTTACCGATGTTGTTGCCCGCTCGCCCGACGGCCGGATCTCATGCCGCAAGCTGCTGTCCGAGGATGCGGCGCGTTACCCGGATGCCGCCGTTTACGCAATTCGCGAGATACTCGGCGACACGCCCATCGACGAAGTCGCTGCCATCAAGATGGGTACTACGGTAGCCACGAACGCATTGCTGGAACGCTCGGGGCTACCGACCCTGCTGGTGACAACGCGCGGGTTCGCCGATGCGCTGCGTATCGGTTACCAGAACCGCCCCGACATCTTTGCCCGGCAAATCGTGCTGCCACAGATGCTTTACCGGTCGGTCGTCGAGGCACAGGAACGAATCGGCGCGAACGGTGAGATACTCGAATCGCTCGATGAGACGTCCCTGCGGCAGGAGTTACTGACCGCCATATCATCCGGCATCGATTCGGCGGCAATCGTTTTCATGCACGCCTGGCGAAACCCCGAACACGAGCAGGCGGCAGCCCGTCTTGCGCGTGAGTGTGGTTTCGGCCAGGTCACTGCCTCGCACGAGGTTGGCCAGCTCATCCGGCTGGTCGGTCGCGGCGACACCGCGGTGGCCGATGCCTACCTTTCGCCGCTGATACGCCGTTACGTGGGCCAGGTTGGCGCGGCGCTGGGTCTCGAGCCCGGCGATGAGCGTCTCATGTTCATGCAGAGCAACGGCGGACTCACCGCGGCAAACCGCTTTCGCGGCAAGGACGCGATCCTCTCCGGCCCGGCTGGAGGTGTCGTGGGCATGGCCCGAACTGCCGCACGGGCCGGACTGGACCGTGTTATTGGCTTCGACATGGGTGGTACGTCTACCGACGTCTCTCTGTACCAGGGAGAGTACGAACGCGACCTGGATAGCGAAGTGGCCGGGATTCGCATCCGGGCACCCATGCTGAAAATTCATACCGTTGCAGCGGGTGGCGGGTCGATACTGCGGTTTGCCGACGGCCGCCTGCAGGCCGGACCGGAATCAGCCGGCGCTGACCCGGGGCCAGCCTGTTACCGTCGCGGTGGACCGCTCACGGTCACCGACGCCAACGTAATACTCGGCCGGGTGCGTGGCGAGTACTTCCCTGCCGTTTTTGGCAACCAGGGCAACCAGGAACTCGACACGGAAATCGTCAGCGAAAAGTTTTCGCGGCTGGCAGAACTCGTCAGTCGTGAGACCGGTATTCCTACCGACCCGCTATCGGTGGCCAATGGATTCCTGTCTGTTGCCATAGAGACCATGGCCAACGCGATCAAGAAAATTTCCACCCGTCGTGGCCACGACCTGGCGCGTTTCGCGCTCAACTGTTTTGGCGGCGCCGGTGGCCAGCACGCCTGCCGGGTTGCCGATGCCATTGGTATCGAGCAAATTCTCATACACCCACTCGGTGGCGTTCTTTCCGCACTCGGCATGGGGCTGGCCGACATCCGCGCGATCCGCCAACGCACGATCGACCGGCCGCTGAGCGAAGACGCCCTGCTCCGGATTCAGCCGGTTACAGAGATACTGTGCTGCGAAGTTGCCGCCGAGTTACACGACCAGGGCATCGATGTTGCCCGCCAGCTGACCCGGGTTCGCCTGCTGCTGCGCTACGCCGGCACGGAGACCGCACTGGCACAACCGATTGCGGCGGCATCCACACTGCGTGATTCCTTCGAATCGGCACATTGCCGGGTATTCGGATTTGCCACCCCGGACCGGGAAATCGTCATCGACGCAGTGGAGGTCGAGGGCCTGGGCCGAACGGGCACCGGCGAGATCGGAGCCCGGCCGGAAGGTCCGGCTGTCGGTCCCGTAGCACACCACCCGGTAACGATGGCGGACGGACGTCTCGATACGCCGTTTTTCACGCGGGAGGATCTTTCGGCAGGGCAATGCATCGCCGGCCCGGCGGTCATTACGGAGGCGACCGGGACGACAGTTGTGGAGCCGGGCTGGAATGCCACTGTCGTCTACCACGGCGAACTGCTGCTCGAGCGCGTCAGGCGCCGCCAACAGACACGCGCGGCAGGCACGACCGTCGACCCGGTACGGCTCGAGGTCTTCAACAACCTGTTCATGCACATTGCCGAACAAATGGGGGTCGCGCTCGAGAGAACCGCGCAATCGGTCAACATTCGCGAGCGCCTCGATTTTTCCTGCGCCGTGTTCGATGCCGGCGGCAACCTGGTCGCGAACGCCCCACACATGCCGGTGCACCTTGGCTCGATGGGTGACAGCGTGCGCGCGGTAACCCGCGCCCACGGTGACAGCCTCGTCCCCGGGGACAGCTACGCTATCAATTCGCCCTATGCCGGTGGCACTCATCTTCCTGACATCACGGTCGTCACACCGGTGTTTGACGGCAGCGGTGAACAGGTGCTTGGCTTTGTCGCGGCCCGCGGTCACCATGCCGATGTCGGCGGCATGACGCCCGGGTCGATGCCGCCGGGAAGCCGCCACATCGATGAAGAGGGCGTTCTGTTCGACAGCCTGCTGGTGGTGCGTAACGGGCGACTACGCGAAAACGCAATTCGGCAACAGCTGTCGGCCACGCGCTGGCCGGCACGCAATCCGGAGCAGAACCTCGCCGACCTGAAGGCCCAGGTTGCCGCCAACGAGCGTGGTATCGCAGAGCTGCGCAACGCGATGAATCACTATGGCGAGAAAACCGTGCTGGCCTACATGGGCCATGTGCAGGACAACGCCGAGGAATCCGTTCGCCGGGCCATCGGTGCGTTGAATGACGGGCAGTTCGCCTACGCGCTCGACAACGGGCTCGTGATAAAGGTGTCTATCAGCATCGACCGGGAGAACCGAAGCGCATCTGTCGACTTCTCCGGCACTTCGCCGCAAAGCGATGGCAACTTCAATGCCCCGTTGCCTGTCTGCCGCGCCGCAGTGCTCTACGTGTTCCGGACCCTCGTCGATGAGCCCATCCCGATGAACGAGGGATGCCTGCGTCCTATTTCCCTGCACGTGCCCGCCGGCAGCCTGCTCGACCCCGTGTGGCCGGCAGCGGTGGTAGCCGGCAACGTCGAAACCTCGCAATGCATCGTGGACACACTCTATGGCGCACTGGGCGTCATGGCGGCCGCCCAGGGAACGATGAACAATCTCACCTTCGGCAACGAACAGCACCAGTACTACGAGACAATCTGCGGCGGCAGCGGCGCTGGCCCCGATTTCGATGGCGCGTCGGCCGTGCACAGCCACATGACCAATTCCAGGCTGACGGACCCGGAAATACTGGAATCGCGTTACCCGGTAAGGGTCATGCGTTTTGCAATCCGGCGTGGATCCGGTGGCAAGGGGGCGTCGCATGGTGGAGACGGCGTGGTCCGGGAAATTGCGTTCCTGGAGCCGGCCACGGTGTCGATCCTGTCGAATCACCGCACCGTCGCACCATTCGGCTTACAGGGCGGAGCCCCCGGGTTGACCGGCGCTAACGCCCTGCGGCGAAGCGACGGCAGCATCGTCAGCCTCGGCGCCACCGGCACCGCCACGGTCGAACCGGGCGATGCTGTCGTTATCGAAACGCCTGGCGGCGGTGGCTACGGCAAGCCGCGCTAGCGGCTCTCGATCGGCGGGACGTCGCGCCGGGCAGCGCCAGTGTAAAGCTGGCGCGGACGGCCGATGACCATTTTTGGATCGGAGACCATTTCCATCCAGTGCGAAATCCAGCCCACCGTGCGGCCAATCGCAAACAGCACCGTAAACATTTCGTAGGGAAACCCGAGCGCCTGGTAAATGATGCCGGAATAGAAATCGACGTTGGGATAAAGCTTGCGGGAGACAAAGTAGTCATCCTTGAGCGCGATTTCTTCCAGCCGCAACGCCAGCTCCATCCGCGGATCGTCACCGTAATCCTGCAGCACCCGGTGCGCCATTTTCTTGATGATCTTGGCGCGTGGGTCGAAGTTCTTGTAAACGCGATGACCAAAACCCATGAGCCGGAACGGATCGTTCTTGTCCTTGGCCCGGGCAACGAACTTGTCGATATTGTCGACACTGCCGATCTCGTCGAGCATACGCAGAACCGCCTCGTTCGCCCCGCCATGGGCGGGCCCCCAGAGGCTGGCGGTACCGGCAGCAATTGCTCCAAACGGGTTGGTCTGCGATGAACCGGCCAGCCGAACGGTCGAGGTCGACGCATTTTGCTCATGGTCGGCATGCAGCAGGAAGAGCACGTCCAGCGCCTGCTCGGCAACCGGGTCGGGCTCGTAGGGCTCGGTCGGCCGGCCCCACATCATGTAGAGGAAGTTGCCGGTGTAGCTCAGGTCATTGCGTGGGTAAAGAACCGGCTCCCCGATCGAATGCTTGTAGGTTGCCGCCGCAATCGTCGGAATCTTGGCGATCAGGCGATGCGCGGTGGTCATGCGCTGCTCGGGATCGTTGAGGTTCAGCGAATCGTGGTAGAACGCGGACAGCGAGCCAATGACACCCGTCATCATCGCCATCGGGTGAGCGTCGTAGCGGAAACCGCTCAGGAAAGTCCGCAGGCCTTCGTTGATCATCGTGTGATAACGAATCTCGTCGACGAAGGTGTCTTTCTCGTCCTTGTTGGGAAGGTCGCCGTGCAGCAGCAGGTAACAGACCTCGAGGAAGCTGCAGTGCTCGGCCAGCTGTTCGATCGGGTAGCCACGGTACATCAGCTCACCTTTCGCTCCGTCGAGGTAGGTGATTGTGCTCTCGCAACTCGCGGTGGCCTTGAAACCGGGATCAAAGGTAAAACAGCCCAATTCCTTGTTGAGACTACGCACGTCGAGCACGGGAGCGCCCGCGGTTCCTTCCAGCAGCGGCAGCTCGATGCTCTTGCCTGTCGAGTTGTCCGTCAGCGTGATGGTCCTGTTTCCCATTTAAATCAACCTTTTCGAAGTCAGCGGGTGCCGGCGCGCGGCGCCGAGACGGCCGACAATGATAAACAAGCTTCCCTGAATCCGGAAATCGGACCCGGCCAGGAGGTCGCCGCCCCGGCTATTTTCCGGTGAATGTGGCTCTTTCTGCAGGTATTTTGCGGCCAGCGCGCGAGATCCGGGCGCAGCGGTACTGATAGATCGCGGGCAGTCGCGTCAGACGGTCACAGACCGTAGATAGCTGCACCCGAGGGCGCATCGCCGGGAGGGGCGTTGATTATGCGACAGCCGCGCCCGCGCTGTTGCGCACGACAATGCCACCGTCGGCATCGTAGATGAACCCGTCGGCCTGTAGTGTCTTCAGCACCCGGCACACCATTTCGCGCGAACAGCCCACGAGGCGTGCCAGCTGCGGCCGCGTCACTTCGACCCGGCGGCCGTCCGCTACCGGTTGCGCATCGGGCTCGTTGCACAGGTCGAGCAAGGCATGAGCCACGCGGCCTGTAACGTCGACGAACGCGAGGTCGGCAACCTTCGTATCTGTGTTGAACAGACGCAGCGCCATCTGGGTGGCTATTTCGACGACCAGGCCGGGATTCTGGCTGCTCAGTTCGTGGAACCGGCGATAGCTCATTTCCGCGATCACGCAATCGGTTCGCGCGCGCACCCAGGCGCTGCGGGCCGCCTGAGCCGCATTGAAGAAAGCCATTTCGCCAAAGAAATGTCCGTTATTGAGATAGGCCAGCACCATGTCGTGTCCGGCCTCGTCCTGGATCACGACTTCGACCGAACCGTCGACGAGATAAAAAAGCGATTCAGGGGTTTCGTTGACCTTGATCAACAGGGCACCGGCACTGATTTCGCGGGTGCGGCAGTGCGCGAGAAACCGATCCAGCACCTGGCTGTCAACCCGGTCGCCGGGTGGGCTTTTCACGTCAGTCTCCTGTCAATGAACTCGCGACCATTGGAGCACCGTGAGGTCATCGACCTCGACCTCGAGATTGTCGGCCAGCATCCGCCGCACATCCTGGTCCTCGAATTCGGTCTCGGAATAGCGCATCACCTCAACCACTCCGCTGAACTCGGTGTAACCTTCGACGCTGCCATCCATGAGCAGGAAATGTGTGTAATACTTTTCCTCCATATGGCACAACCTACCGAAAACGCGCTGAACGCACTGTGAACAGGCGCGCAGAATCCTGTTTTCGCTGGAATTTTGACGGATCAACTGAGACCCGGATCACACTGGAAAACCGACAAC
This sequence comes from Gammaproteobacteria bacterium, assembly GCA_024638445.1. Classification (GTDB taxonomy): domain Bacteria; phylum Pseudomonadota; class Gammaproteobacteria; order Steroidobacterales; family JABDKV01; genus JABDJB01. The sequence goes on from JAHEKH010000019.1 coordinate 7,861, forward strand.
CGTGACCACGGCCCTCTACCGCCATGCCTTATGTCGCCTTCACGATGCCGGCCGGGGCCACCCGGAAAATCCCGGCAGGATCGAAGCGATAGAGGATTGGCTCGACTCCGGTGGATTGCTGGACCGACTGCAGCAGCGGGAACCACCGGCAGCCAGCCGCGAACAGCTGGCGAGAATTCACGACCCGGCCTACATCGATCGGATTTTTTCCCTGTCACCGGCCAGTGGCCTCGCGCATCTCGATGGCGATACCGCCATGAACCCGCACACGCTGCAGAGCTCGCTGCTCGCGGCGGGAGCGAATATCGATGCGACCGATCGCGTCCTCGCCGGTAATGCAGATAACGCGTTTTGCTGTGTGCGACCCCCCGGACATCACGCTGAATTCGCACGTGCCATGGGATTTTGCCTGTTTGGCAGCGTTGCCGTCGGGGCCGCCCACGCGCTGGAACACCATGGCCTGGACAAGGTCGCAATACTCGACTTCGATGTTCACCACGGCAACGGCACCGAAAACCTGTTTCGCCATGACCCGCGGGTGCTGTTCTGCTCGAGCTTCCAGCACCCCTTCTACCCCTACCCCAGCCTCGACGACGTGCCGGCGCATATCATTCACACGCCATTGTCGGCAGGCAGCGGCAGCGAGGCATTTCGCGAGGCGATCACCGAGCAGTGGCTGCCGGCGCTTGCTGCGCACAAGCCGCAAATGATCTTCGTATCGGCGGGTTTCGATGCCCATCGCGATGACCCGCTGGGCGGCCTGCTGCTCGAGGACGAAGACTTTGCCTGGATTACCCGGCTCATTGCTGAAATGGCTGGCCGGTACTGCAACGGGCGCCTGGTCTCCAGCCTCGAGGGCGGTTATGACTACGCTTCCCTGGCGCGTTGCGTCGCACTCCATATCAACGAGTTATTGCGTCCACCGGCGTCATGACGGGCTGGCAAAGGGCGGCGCTGCCAGTGGTGCTGGCCGCTTCGACCTGCGTCAACGCCGAACCGCTGCCGGCACCCAATCTCTCGCCGTTTGCTGCCCTTAGCGGCAGACCGCTGCTGCGCACGGCCGCCACGCCACGAGCCGCAGGGTGGCGCCTGGACAGCGCTATCGCCAGCCATTCATCCATCGGCCTCGACGACGGCGATACGGTATACCTCGACGGCGAAACAGCCTGGCTTTCGTTTTCGCTGCAATTTCCACTGCGCGACGGGTGGGAGCTGGCACTGTCGATACCGTGGTTTCAACACTCGAGCGGAATTCTCGACCGCGCCATCGACCGCTGGCATGAACTGACGGGGCTTCCAGACGGTGAGCGTGACCGGCAGCCGGTGAACGAACTGCTGCATCTTGTCAGCGGGCCGGGTGACGCCTTTTGGCTGGACGCGAGCACCAGCGGTATCGGCGATACCCGGATTACCCTGATCCGCGAACTGCCGACAGCCGCCCAGTCGCTGCGACTCTCCGTCGAACTTGCGACCGGCGATCCGGACCGACTAACCGGCAACGGCGCGGTTGATATCGCCGTCGACTGGCTGGCAGGCGGGGAAACCGTCTTCCGCGGGAAACCGCTGAGCTGGCACAGCCAGGCCGGTATCCTCTTCCCGGGCCGGACCAGCCTGCCCATCGACCGACAGGCCGCAGTGTTGTTTGCGGGTGGCGCGCTGGACTGGCAATGGCACGACCGGGTGGGGCTGCTGCTCCAGGTCAACGCCGATCAGGGGCACTGGGATCACCCGGTCGACGAACTGGGCGGACCATCGCTGGAGCTTACCGCCGGTGCGAGCTGGCAACGACGTTCCGGCAGCTGGTACCTGGCCGTTTCAGAAGACCTGCTTGTCGATCGTTCGGCGGATGTCGTTTTCCGTTTTGGCTGGCTCAGCCGGCGCCACTGAGAATCCCGTCAACGGTTCGCACCGCCAGCGGGTGGTAGCCCGGCCGCGCGATAGCATATACGCGCCTGGCAAACTCTCGTCCCTCAATTGTTTTTGCCAGTTCTTCGTATAGCGGTACGATCAACTTCCTGCGGCCGATGGAAACGAGATAGTCCTCCAGCCGCTCGTAGACCGGCGCGTATTCGTTGCGCACCGCGATCAACAGCCAGCTGTGCGCCACTTCGTTATTTCGCGACTGGGTCAGGCTGAAGCTGGAGTCGAGGTCGTCGAGCTGGGCTTCGGTCAACCGCTGCGGGAGGTTGTTGAGAAAATAGCGCCACTCGTGCACGGTCCAGTTCGACGTGTCAATTTCCGACGCGGTGATTTCTCCCGACTGCCACCGCTCGCTCAGGGCCGCTACCCGCTCAAAGGCATCCGATTCGGGTACGACCACACTGGCGGGCATACCGGGTCCGAAGACCCACTGCTTGATCTCGCTCATGCTGACGACACCCGGTTGCGCGTCAATGAGATTTTTCTGCAGGTATTTGAGAAAGGTCTCGGTCTTTATGCTTTGAAACGCGAACGCATCGAAATACTGTCTCAGGAAACTGTCGAAACGCTCGCGACCGTACTCGTGCTCCAGCCAGGTGAGAAACAGCTGACCCTTGGTATAAGGGATGTTACTGAATACGTCGTCGGGGTCCTTGCCACGCAGGTCTATCGCCAGCACCTCGGCTGACTCGGGCAACTCCTCGATTTCCTGCATCACCCGCTGATAGCCGAGCACGTCTTCCATGGCCGCACGATCAGGACCGTAAATTTCCTCCATGATCCGGGACTCGAGATAGCTGGTAAAACCTTCGTTCAGCCACAGGTCGCGCCATGCTGCGTTCGTGATGAGATTGCCGGACCAGGAGTGGGCCAATTCGTGGGCGATCAGTGACACCAGGCTCTTGTCGCCGGCAATAACGGTTGGCGTTATGAATGACAAGCGTGGGTTTTCCATGCCGCCAAACGGAAAGCTTGGCGGGAGTATCAGCAGGTCATACCGGCCCCAGCGGTACGGGCCGAACATCTGCTCAGTCGTAATGAGCATTTGCTCGGTATCGGCAAACTCCGCAGCCGCCGCCTCGACCAGTCCGGGTTCCGCATAGACACCGGTACGCTCGCCCATTGCCTCGAAGACAAGGTCGCCAATCCCCAAGGCAATCAGGTAGGCGGGTATTGGTTGCGGCATCGAAAAACTGTACTCGCCGTCACGTGGTGTATTCGGCTCGTTCTCAGCGCTCATGACCGCCAGCAGGTCGGACGGCGTACGAATCACGGCTTCGTAGGTGACCCGGACGCCGGGCGTGTCCTGCAGCGGAATCCAGCTCCGGGCGTGGATGGCCTGCGACTGGGTAAACAGGAACGGGTGCTGCTTGCCGGCGGTCTGCGCAGGCGTGAGCCACTGCAGCCCGGAAGCCGACGGTGATGTCCGGTAACGGATCCTGAGCTGCAGGCTGTACTGGTTTTCAGGCAGATCGATCACCAGGGCGGACCCGAGATTCGGATCAGGCTCTTCCAAACGGTAATAAGTTTGCCGCCAGCCATCGTCGCGCCGGACCGATACATCCTGGATGTCCAGATCGCGGGTATCGAGGATCAGCTCATGGGCATTGTCAACGACGCGGTCGACGTCGAGGACGACATATCCTTTCAGCACCTGTTGCTCAAAGTCGGCCGTCAGATCGAGAGCGAGATGACGCACCAGCGCCTCATGGGGGTTGGCGTAGGAATGATGATCGTAGCCGGCCGTGGCCGATTGTATGGCTGCGGCAACCGGCTTTGCGTCCTGTCTGGTCTGTCCGGCAGCAGGGGCCGCTGGCTCGACGCTCCCGTTGCACGCCTGGAGCAAGACAGCCAAAAGCACGACGGGCTTCACTTTCATGAATTTGTTCCTCGGATCTGTAGGGAGATTACTGCTCGTCGTCAGGACGGGTGTAGGCGAGATCAAATCCGCCGATACTAACTACGTCACCGTCTTCCAACGTGTGTTTCTTGATTCGCCTGGAATTGACGAAAGTCCCGTTCTTGCTATCCAGGTCGAGCACATAGGCCTGGTCGAGCACGGTGAAAATCTGGGCGTGATGCCGGCTGGCGCTGCGCGAATTGATCCGGATATCGCAGTCGTGTCTCCGGCCAATCATGACCTTACGTTTTGCAAGACGGTACTTGGCAATTCGCTTGCCCTTGTAAGTCACCACGATACGCGCGCCGCCGTTACGCGGTTTGTCGGGCATGTCGGATGACACAGTGTCGGTGGGCTGGACCATGCTTATGTTTAATCACCGCCTTCGCCGCAAGGGCTGACCACCGGCCCCAGCGGGAAGCGCAAGATTACCATAAGCCCATAAATTTGTGCTCTTTTGGCTCACGGACGGGTTTGCTGTGATACCGGTCACGGACGATTGCACCATAACCTGAGAATATTTTTGACGTACCTGCACCGGTGGCGGCGCAGGTTCCGGAGATTTGTGACAGAGGACCAATGGAAGGCGAAACGTTACAAGCCGCCAACTACGCGTTTAACGCTCACGCTCTGCCAACCGCGGCAGCAGCGGTCGTAGTGCTGATCGTTGGTGTTGCGACGTTAATTCGTGAGGCACGCTCGCCTGCCGCGTTTCCCTTTGCCGTTGTTGCCGCCGCGATGCTCGTGTGGATGACCGGCTCGACGATGATGTACCTGTCCGCCAGTCCCGCGGTGGCCGATTTCTGGTCGCGCTTTGGAACGATGGGGGTGGTCTTTACACCAACAGCCGCTCTGCTGTTTACGCTGAGAATCATCGATCACGACGACGGCTATCACTGGCTGGTCAGCGCCTCCACCGCCGCATCGACGATATTTCTGATCACCGGCTGGGTGGTCCCGCAGCATATCCAGAGTGTGACGTTGCGATGGTGGGGCTACTACCCTAACTATGGAATCGTCGGCGGCCTGTTCATGGCATTCGTCGGGACGATACTCGGATGGTGCCTGTTCCGGCTCTGGAAACACTGGCGCTCGACTCGCGAGTCCAGCACCGAGTACCGCCGTGTGCGGCTGCTGATGATTGGAATCGGCGTCGCGGGTCTCAGCAGCGTAGATTTCCTGGGCACCCTGGGTGTGCCGATGTACCCGATTGGCTTCAGCCTGATCTTTTTCCTGTTTTGCGTGCTGGCCTACGTCACGTGGAACTACCGCCTCTGCGACATCACAGCTTCGCTCGCTGGCCAGCGCATCATCGACACGATGACAGACGCGCTGGTGGTAACCGACGCGAACGGCATTATCAAGTTGCTGAACCCGGCCGCCTGCAAGCTGCTTGGCGCAACGGAGGAAGAGCTCGTCGAAACCGATTTTCGTCCAGGCCAGCAGCTGAACCGTGACCAGGAAACCCGCGACCGCCTGGCCCGCGGCGAGACTCTGCGCGGCGTGGAAACCCGCTTTCGGCATCGCGGCGGCGAAATGATGACCCTGAGCATGTCGGCCTCGGTGCTGCATGAGGGCAATGCCACCCTGGCGGTAATTTACGTGTTGTGCGATATATCGGCGCGGAAACGGGCCGAGGAGCGTATCCGATTCCTCGCTTATAACGACGCCCTGACAAAGCTACCTAACCGGTTGTTCTTCGACGAGCGACTGGCTAATACCCTGCATGAGGCCCGCCAGCAGGACCGCCCGGTCACCATCCTCTATTTCGATGTCGACCGCTTCAAGCGCATCAACGACAGTCTCGGCCACGATGCAGGTGACGAGTTGCTGTGCGCGGTTGCCAACCGGCTTAGCAAGTTGCTGGACGATCACGATGTCGTTTCGCTCGACCATTCGCGGCCTCTCGGCGGCATCCTCGCCCGGCTCGGCGGCGACGAATTTGCCTTGGCGCTGGACGACGTTACACAGATCATGGAAATCCGGCGGGTCGCTCAGGGAATTTTGGATATCTTTAGCGAGCCGTTCACACTCGGTGAGCAGGACGTATTCTGCAGCACCAGTATCGGTATTTCGCAATACCCGCGTGATGGCGAGGACGTGCACACCCTGCTGAAAAATGCCGACACGGCGATGTACCACGCCAAGGACGCGGGCAGGAACAACTACAAGTTTTACAACGTATCGATGTCGCCGGTAACGGTAAGCCGGCTGGATCTCGAGCGCGACCTGCGCAACGCGCTCGACCGGAACGAGTTCGAGATCCACTACCAGCCGCAGGTCGATATTCGCACCGGTCGCATTTTTGGCGCCGAGGCGCTGTTGCGCTGGCATCACGCCGAACGAGGCCCTATTTCCCCTGCAGACTTCATTCCGCTTGCCGAGGAAACCGGGCTGATCATCCCGATCGGTCAATGGGTGCTCAACGAGGCCTGCAAGCAGGCGAAGTCCTGGCACGATGCCGGCTTCACCGAGTTCAAGGTGGCGGTCAACCTGTCGGAGCGACAGTTCCGCCAGAACACGCTGGTGCTGGTCGTCTCACAAGCGCTCGCCAAGTCGGGCCTGGACCCAGCAGCCCTCGAACTGGAGCTGACCGAGGGAACCATTATGCGCAGCGCTGAGGATACGGTGTTCACGCTGACCGAGCTGAAGGCGATGGGCATGCATATCTCGGTCGACGATTTTGGCACCGGGTATTCCTCGCTGAGCTACCTGAAGCGTTTTCCCATCGACGTCATCAAGATTGACCGGTCCTTCGTAAAAGACATCACGGTCGACCCTGACGACGCCGCAATCACAGCTTCGATTATCGCGATGGCAAGATCTCTGAAACGCGACGTGATCGCCGAGGGCGTGGAAACCATGGAGCAGGCTCACGCGCTTCGTGATCGTGGCTGCTCTTATATGCAGGGTTTCCTGTTCAGCCGGCCCCTGAAGGCAGAACTGATGCTCGATATGCTGGAAACCAACGTCACAGAAACACAAGACGCGAACGTCGTCCACCTGGCCTGAGCGCCACCTCCCCGCCCCATGCGTTAGACTTGGACCCGCATAAACCACGGGCGGAGCACCAATGAAATATCGGCAACTCGGCGACAGCGATGTCCAGGTCTCGGAAATTGCGCTCGGCTCGTGGCTGACCTTCGGCAACGGCGTCGATAGCAAGAAAGCGGCTGCCTGCATCGACCAGGCCTTTGACTGCGGCATCAACTTTATCGATACCGCAAATGTATACGCGCTGGGTGGAGCCGAGTCTTTCCTCGGAGAGACGCTGGCCAACCGCCGACGCGAGGATTACGTGCTGGCCACCAAGCTCTATTTCCCGATGTCAGACACCGATCGCGGGCTGTCCGCTCAGCAGGTCTACAAGCAGATCGATGCATCGCTGTCGCGACTTCGTACCGACTATGTGGACCTCTACCAATGCCATCGCTACGACGAGGAAACACCGCTCGAAGAAACGATGGAAGCGCTGACCCGCGTTGTGGAGGCCGGCAAGGCTCGCTATATCGGGTTCAGCGAGTGGCGGGCGGAACAAATCCAGGCGGCGCTGGATTTACCCGGGGTCGCGAAATTCGTTTCCAGCCAGCCGCAATACTCGATGCTCTGGCGCGAACCCGAGGAAGGCGTCATCGGGGTTTCTGAAGCCAACGGCATCAGCCAGATCGTCTGGTCGCCGCTGGCCCAGGGTGTGCTGACGGGCAAGTATCGCCCCGGCGAGGCACCACCGAAGGACTCGCGCGCCGCCAGCGACGCGATGGGCGGTTTCATCGGCTGGCTGGTCAGCGAGCCGATTCTCGAGGCGGTGGAGCGGCTGCGCCCGATTGCTGCGGATCTTGAAATCAGCATGGCGCAGCTCGCGCTGGCCTGGGTGCTGCGTATCGACAACGTCGCGGCCGCGATCATCGGCGCCAGCCGGCCGGAACAGGTCATCGACAACGCAGGCGCCTCCGGCATCATGCTGGATGACGAAACGCTGACACGGATCGACGAGGCGCTGGCCGACGCGTTACCGGGAACTATGCCGCGCTGACTCAGTCCCGCACGAAGCGCAGCGTCATGCGGTCGCTTTCGCCAATTGCCAGATATTTCTCCCGGTCTGTATCACCGAGACGCAGCGAAGGCGGTAACGTCCAGACACCCTCGGGATGATCCGCGGTATCGGCCGGGTTGGCGTTGATTTCGCTACTGGCTGCCAGCCTGAACCCGGCGGCTTCGGCCAGGGCGATCACCTCGGCCTCCGTCAGGTAGCCGCGGCGCGGGTCGGTCTCCGTGCCGGGTTTGGCGCGATGCTGCACTACACCCAGCACACCGCCGGGCTTCAGCATCTTGTAGAACGCCTGGTAGGTCTCTTCAGCGACACCGCTGCGCATCCAGTTATGCGTATTGCGAAAGGTAACGACCATGTCGGCACTGCCGGCCGGCGCGGCTTCCATCATGTACGGCGGCTCGAAGATCGTCACCTTGACCTTGTCATACACCTCGGGATACTCAGCCAGCTTTTCCGCATAGCGAGCCGCGTTTCTGCGGTAGTACTCACGCTCCGATTCCGGGTTGTAGCTGCCGGCGTAGTACTTACCGTGATGACGCATGAAGGGCGCAAGAATTTCCGTGTACCAGCCGGATCCACCCGGTGAAACCTCGACCACGGTCATCTCGGGCCTGATGCCAAAGAACATCAATGTTTCGACCGGGTGACGGTGGGCATTCCTCGCGATATGGCTTTCAGTGCGATGTTCGCCAACGGCAGCGCGGAGCAGCTCCGATTCGATTTTATCAGGGTGCCACAGGCCGAGCCGGCCCGCATCGACGGCGCTGACCAGCGCCAGTACCAGGCCAAGTCCCGTAATTGCTTTCATAGTGATGTCCGGAGTTGCATTTGAAAGAGCGCTAGAATATGCCAGATCATGAACAACCTGCTCAAGTCGCTGTTTATTTCCGGTTATTCGATGTACGTCATGGGGGCCAGCGCGCTGGGAATAAACCAGCTGTTGCGCGAACCGGGCCTGGCATGGGTGGCAATGTTGCTGGTGCACCTGCCAATGGCATTCCTGTTCGCCTGGTTGCTGGTGTTTCGCAACATGCCGCGGTCACACCCGTACCTGCCGATAGTGTCGGCAATTACGCTGGCCGGCGCCGCCCTCGCGGCAACAGCCGCGGCGCGCGGCGCGGCAGGACCGCCAGTCCTCCTGTCGGCCGCCGGGCTGGCTACTTACCTGCTCTACCTGTTCTGGTATTGCCGGTTCGGCCGCCACCCTTCGGCGCGGCTGCAGGTCGGCGGCAGGTTGCCCGCTTTCGAGGCCATCGATTCAGAGGGCAGGCCTTTCAGAACTCAGGACCTCGCAGGGCGTCCGGCCGTGCTGATGTTCTTTCGCGGCAACTGGTGTCCGCTGTGCATGGCGCAGATCCGGGAAGTCGCGGATGGTTACAGGGCGCTGGCCGCCCGTGACATCCGGGTGGTCCTGATCAGTCCGCAGTCGCAGAGCAAAAGCGCAAGGCTGGCGAAACGCTTCGATGCACCGCTGACCTTCGTCGTCGACGAGGGCAACCGTATTGCGCAGCAACTGGGGCTGGCCTGGCGACACGCCCTGCCCGCCGGAATGCAGCTGCTGGGTTACGACTCCGAGAGCGTGCTGCCGACTGTCGTGGTGCTCGATGCGGCCGGACAAATCGTGATGGCCGAGCAGACGGACAACTACCGGGTCAGACCCGAACCGGCAACCTTTATCGCCGCACTCGACCAGACGTGATCAGTCGTTGGGCAGGCTGACGCGTCCCGCAACCCGGCGGTGGCTGATACTGCCGGAGCCGTCCCGGCGCACGGTGAAATTGCCGCCGACGTCGGCGACAGAGATCGAGCCGGAGCCATCGTTGCCGATCTCAACGTCACCCTCGACCTCATCGATGTCGATCGACCCCGACCCGTCCTCGGCCACGCGCACGGAACCTCGTACGTTCTCAACCTTGATTGATCCGGAACCATCCCGAATTTCCACATGACCGGAGACATCTTCGACCGAGAGCGATCCCGACGAGTCGTCGACGATAACCGAGCCATCGGCACCGTCGATCTCCAGGCTGCCCGACGAATCCCGGACCCGCACGGCGCCAGCATCGGCAATGACAATGGAACCACTGGAGTCGCGCACGTCCAGGTCGAGACCACGGGGAATCTCGACAACCAGGTTCAGCACCGCGTAATTGTTATTCCGCGGGTCCGGCAGGTCGACGGCAAGGCGGATCCGGTCGCCGCTGCGCTCCATGCGCCACTCGACTTCCTCGAGCAGGTTTTTCCGGGTAGCGCAGGCCTCGGCCTCGACCGAGATCGTTTTCGAACCTGATTGACCCTCCACGCGCAGCAACCCGGCCCTTGCGTCGATCTCGAGGAGCCTGACGCCGTCCGCCTTGATAGTGTCCTCGCTGGTCGCGTTGAACTTGCAGTGGTGGTCCCACGCCTGCGCGGAAGCCATGGTCAGCACGCCGGCAAGCAATATCAGCACCCGTTTCATAATCTTCTCCTGCCCTTGTCTCGAGATTTGACGCCGGAGCGCCGCAAAGGGTTTATTCGCGGCTACGCCGCCTGCTCACTGCCCGCGGTAGAAAATACGCCAGATCCTGCCCCGGACCGAATCGGCGACATACAGCGAGCCGTCCGGGCTGACGGCCAGCCCCGTCGGCCGGTATCGTGCCTCCTGCGGCGAGCGCAGGTCCCGAACGCCCGCAAACCCGTCGGCGAAGATTTCATGAGCGCCCGCCGGCAGCCCTTCCACGAATGGCACGAAGGCCACCTGGTACCCCTGCTGCTCGAACGGCTGGCGGTTCCACGAACCATGAAACGCCACGAAAGCACCCCCGCGGAAACGCGCCGGAAACTGCACCCCGTCGTAGAACACCAGGTCGTTGGGCGCCCAGTGTGCAGGGAAATGAACAACCGGCTCACCCGTATTGCTGCAGCGGCCGGTCCTTTTGCCGTCACCCCCGTATTCCGGGCCGAGCACCTTCTTTCCTTTCAGGTGATCGTAGTAACAATAGGGCCAGCCGAAATCGTCACCGTCATCGACCGCGAACATCTCCTCGGCAGGCAATTCCGCCCGTTCGCGATCGTCGTACAGACGCGGAAAAATCTCGCTCAGCTGATCACGGCCATGCTGCACGACAAATAGCCGGTCCGCCTCGTCGTTCCAGTCCAGCGCCATGGCGTTACGGATACCGGTCGCATAGCGATTACCCTGCCGGTAGTGCTGCTCCAGCCCGTCGGCGCGGTATTGCCAGATGCCGCCATAGCCTTCGAGCAGCGGACAGGGATCCTGACCGGGAGCGCCCGGCGCCCGATCGACTTCTTGGCAGGCATTGGACGGCGCACCGATATTGACGTACAGGTTTCCCTTGCCGTCAAAAACAAACGGTTTGGCGGCGTGGGTTTTCTGTTCGGGAAAACCGCCGACGATGATTTCCGGCGCACTCGCAGGCACCAATGCGTCACCGAGGGCAAATCTCACCACCGCCACATCCGGCGAGAAATACAGGTAACCGTCATGGATATCGATGCCGGTGCCGCCGAGGCCGCCGAACGACTCCCGGACGTCCGCAGCGCCGTCGCCGTCAACGTCGCGCAACGCGACGATGCCTCCCTTGCGGCCCTGGATGGCGACAAAGACATCCCCGTTGTCGCGTACCGCGAGATGACGCGCCTTGCCCAGCCGGTCTGCAAACACGATGGCGCAGAAGCCACTGGGCAGCTCGATGTCACCGTTGCCCGGCGCACACGTAACGTCGCCTTCGTTCCGGCTTGACGGCTCCACCACAGGGACAACAACAGGCGCGCTTGCGCAGCCTGTCAGCAGCACCAGCACTATCCACGCGCAACGCCGACCTGTAGCCATCCGGGACTCCTGTCGAGCCAAACGTCAGGTGGAATCGAGTATACCCAGCTTAAGCCGCTGCGCTGAATGCCGTATCGATATGACGAATCTTGGCCGACTGCGGTAACCGGTAGAAACGTCTCAGCTCTGCCAGCATCCCGGGCCGGCGCACACGATGCATGAACCGGCGATACAGGGTCTTGCAGTACTTGCCCGCGTAACGGCTGGCGTGACGATAACGGGTGAGACGCGCACCATCCAGCCGCGGATCGAAGCTGACATAGTCAAACAGGCAGCGATGCAAGGCCGGCGCAACACCGCGGGTTCCCAGCAGGTGCAGGGCCGCGATGAACTTGTCGACCTCGGCCTGCAGCTCCAGCTCCATCAGCGTCACGCTCTTGTCGTGCCGTGCGTTCCACGCGAGGTACACGAAGTGGCTGATACCCTCGACCACCAGGCAAAAATCCTCGAGGTTGGTTTCGTCTAGATCCACCCGGGGGTCGCGCCGACACAGGCGGCGCAGGACGTCCTCGTCGAGAAACAGGCTGATATCGACGTACTCGCCGTCTTCGGACACCAGTAGCTGCTCGCGTACGCCCTGCCCGGCCCCGGCCTTCAGCGCTGCCGCCAGGTTGCGATCGGTAACCAGGAAATCCCGCACATCGTGACCGAGTGGGACATCGTAAATCGACTCGAGCAGCGACTGCATGGCTGCCGGGAGCCTGGCCTTGCGGCTCATTGCGGCTCCAGGCTCACGCTGAACAGGCTGGGCTCGATGCCGAGTTTTCGCAGCTGGGTTGCGGCCCGCGGACTGCCGGTGCGCATCCAGACCTCGTAAAGACGCAGCACGTCCTTGTCGTTGTTGCCGCAACCGGCCGCGCTGATCTCGTTGAGCGCATCGACAAAGTATTGAAATTTCTCGGCCAGCTCACAAAAGACGTCTCGAAATGCCGCCAGAACCCGGGTTGTTTCAGACAGGTGGCCATAGGCCCCGCCGCCCATCGAGATGTAGTAATCGACGTCCACCAGCCGTCGGCTGAAGCTGTGGGCAAAAAAGCCGGCCATGAACAACGCGACATCGCCGAGCCGGCGCAGCGCCTGGTCGCGGCGGTGGGCGTTATCTGCCTCGAGCGCATCGGCAAGCATCAGCGCGAGCGGCTTGATGCGCCGGCCCTCATCGGTGTGCTCATAAAGTTCGTCGGAACGGGAATAAAGCGTCAGCAGGTTAACCACGTAATGGGTGGTTTGATCGCCTGCGTCGACCTGCTGGCTGGACAGGGCCGCGTCCAGCGAGTCGCGGAAGTACTCGCGAAGATTCGAAACCGCAACGACCTTCTTGTTGTCGTTCATACTTCGATGGTCTCCTCCTGGGGCTCTCCGTAACGGCTTTGACCTGCACACGGAAGCGCTTGTTCCCAGTATATGACTGAAAAACCAAGAAGTTTAGTGATCGTCATCACGTTTCGCCGGAAATCGCAGCGCGGATTTTTGCAGTGCATCAAAGTGGGAGCGGCGAATCTTGGCGAGTTAAGCGACGCGGCGTAGTATTGATCGCTCGCGCCTGGGGAGGCGCGACGGGGATTCAAACGATACAAAAGAGAAGGCGAGCGTGAGCAAATATACGACCGAACAGATACGCAATATCGCCCTGGCCGGACACGCCGGCGCGGGCAAAACGTCCCTTGCCGAGGCCCTGCTGGATACAGCCGGTGCCATTCGCAGTCGCGGCGAACTGGCGCGCGGGACCACGGTTTGCGATTACGATCCGAAAGAGAAAGAACTCGGCCACTCGCTTGAAACGGCGTTATGCCATTTCGATCACGACAATATTCACGTCAACCTCATCGACACGCCAGGCTACCCGGATTTTCTCGGCCGTTCGATCGCCGTGCTGCCGGCCGTCGAGACCGTTGCCGTCGTGGTCAATGCCCAGTCTGGCATCGAGCTCTCGACGCAACGGATCATGGATGTCGCCAAGAAGTACGGACTGTGCCGCATGGTGATCATCAACCGTATCGATGCGCCTGAAGCCGACCTTCACGGCGTGCTGCGCGCGGTGCGGGATACTTTCGGCAAAGAATGTCTACCGCTCAACCTGCCGGCCGGTGGCGGATCAACCGTAGCCGACTGCTTTTTCGAGTTGTCCGATGAAGAAACCGATTTCGCATCGGTCGCCGCTGCGCATACCGAGATGATCGACCAGGTCGTCGAGGTCGACGAGGCGCTCATGGAAGTTTATCTCGAGCAGGGCGAAGAACTCAGTCTCGACCAGCTGCACGACCCGTTCGAAAAAGCCCTGCGCTCCGGCCATCTCGTGCCGATCTGCTTCACTTCAGCGGAAACCGGGGTCGGCGTAAGACAGCTGCTCAATGTTTTTGAAAAGCTGATGCCGAACCCGATGGAGGGCAACCCGCCGCAGTTTTACAAGGGCGAAGGCGCCGACGCCGAACCGGTCCAGACCGAACCCGACCCGAAAAAACACGCCATTGCGCACGTGTTCAAGGTGGCCGTCGACCCTTTTGTCGGGAAGCTCGGCGTGTTTCGGATTCACCAGGGCACGATCACGTCCAACTCGCAGCTGTATATCGGCGATTCGCGCAAACCGTTCAAGGTCGCTCACCTGCTGGCGCTGCAGGGCAAGGATCATGTCGAGGTGCCGCGCGGTATTCCGGGCGATATCCGCGCCGTTGCCAAGATTGACGACATCGAGTTCGATTCAGTGCTGCACGACTCGCATGACGAAGATCACTATCACCTGAAACCGGCTGCGACACCGCCGCCGATGTACGGTCTTGCCATTGAGCCTACCCGGCGCGGCGACGAACAAAAGATTTCGGAAGCGCTGCACAAGCTGGCCGCTGAAGACCCGACCCTTCATATAGAACACAACGCCACCGCGAACGAAACGGTACTGCGTGGCATGGGCGAGCTGCACCTGCGCATTATTCTCGAGCGCATGAAAGAACGCTACAACGTCGAGGTCGAGACGCATCCGCCGAGCATCCCTTACCGGGAAACCATACGGTCCAACGCCGAGGGCCATCACCGCCATAAGAAACAAACCGGTGGAGCCGGCCAGTTCGGCGAGGTCTTTCTGCGCATCGAGCCACTCGGGCGTGACGAAGGCTTCGAGTTCAAGAATGCCGTCGTCGGCGGATCGATACCCTCGCAATTCATCCCGGCCGTCGAGAAAGGCGTACGCCAGATCCTGGCAGACGGCGCCGTAGCGGGCTATCCGCTGCAGGATATCCGTGTAACCGTGTACGACGGCAAGCATCACCCGGTCGACTCGAAAGAGGTGGCTTTCGTTGCAGCCGGCAAAAAGGCCTTTACCGAAGCAATTTCGAAAGCTAAACCGGTTGTGCTCGAACCCATCGTCAATATCGAGATCACGGCGCCAAGCGACGCCATGGGCGATATTGCCGGCGATCTCTCCTCCCGCCGCGGCCGTATCAGCGGCAACACGATGCGCCCCAACGGCGACGTGAGGATTTCCGGACAGGTGCCGCTGGCAGAGCTGAACGATTACCAGTCGAGGCTGAAGTCAATTACCGGCGGCGAAGGTTCCTACACCATGGGCTTCAGTCACTATGACCCGGTTCCGCCGCAGGCGCAGAAAGAGCTGCAGTCCGAGTTCAAGCCCGGAGCCGACGACTAGCCAATCAACTGCCCCAGCCGCCCGGTAAGAATGGCCAGGTAGTTGCCGATGGCGTAGCCGATCATGGCCATCAGTATCGACGCGGGCACCAGCGACTCGCGATGATGTGCTGCGACTATCGGCGCTGACGCGGCGCCGCCGATATTGGCCGCCGACGCAATCGCCAGCGTGTGTACGTCGACCCGGAATACCCGGGCTGCCGTCAGCACGAATGCGCCGTGTATCGAGATCCACACGTAAGCCATGAGCGCGAATGCCCCCATGCTGGCAAGACTGATGTTGCTGAGATCCATCGTCGCGCCGATGCGCGCGACATAGACGTAAATGATCGCCATGGCAATCGGCTGAGCCGCCGGCAGCTGCCGTGCGGGCGTTGCCGATGCAACCAGGCCAAAAGTCGTTACCAGCAGGATGAGCCAGGTGCTGGCGCTGACCACCGTGGTGTTGCCGATCGCCAGCGGCGGCAGCGTTTGCGAAAGTGCCGTTGCAAGCCAGGTAATGCTGAGCGACAACAGTGCAAGATAAAGGATCGACATCATCGTCGGCGCCGCTTCGGCACCGGAGGCGCTCGCAGCCGCACGCTCCATCAGCTCGATACGATCAGCCGGAACTCTCGCCCACCGGTTGAAGCGTTCTGCGAACGCCCTTGATCCCAGCAGGATCGGCAGCCAGATCAGGTAGACCAGCTGGTCCGCAGCCGCCGCCATCGTCATGTGCTCGGCCGTTCCCTCCAGGGCCTCGTGCGCGGCGGTCATGTTGCCGGTGCCGCCAATCCAGCTTCCGGACAGCGTGCCAAAAGCCTTCCAGCTGTCTTCGGGCAACGGGAACCGCAGCGCGAAACCCTCGGGTGTCACCAGCACCTGGCCCAGCGCATAAGCCAGTACTCCGCCCAGCACGACGCCGACACTGCCAATAATCATGACCCAGACGCCCTTACCCATGATGCGAATTGCCCCGAGGAAATCCACCTTGATCAGCATCAGGACGATAAAGAGCGGCAGGCCATATCGCCGCAGGAAGTCGTAGGCCGCGTTGTCGAACGGGATCAGTCCGAAATTTGACAGAAATACTGGCGTCGCATAGATGAAAATGAGCGGCGGCAGGTAGCTGAATATCTTCCAGCGGGTGGCTTTTTCGACCCAGAACCAGAACCCGACCACACCAATCAGCACGGTCATTACGCCAATGGGTGATTCAATGAGCGGTGTCATGACGTCTCCTGGCAGCTGCAGCCAGCATCCCCGAATGCTCTCGCGAATTCAACAATAATCCCCGGCCCGCGGCCGGGGTGTGTTTCCACTTGACAGAATGTGCTCCGGTGACACCCCGGCAATAACCATATTTGGGACTGCGTTAACAGACGAGACACTGCCTGTACGGTAATCTTTCGCACTCTCGGCAACAGGGAATACAGTTGATGATGAGGAAAGTCTTTCTGGCACTCGGCGCAGCCGCCGCACTCGGCGCCTTCGGTTACACCACGATGGCGGTGACCTTGGTCATGCAGGCCGATACCGCGACGGTAATCAGTTTCGCCGCCAGCGACAGGCTTCCGCTGCTGCCCCAGTCAATTGCGAACTGGCAGGTTCGCTCCTGGAAGGGTTGCCCGGTTACCGATCGCGATGTCAGCCCCCTGGGACAGACGCTGCGTGGTTATGGTCTCGAGGGATTCGATAACCACCGCGTGCTGGCGACCGCGAGCCATCTGATCGACCTGGGCTGCGACATCGACCAGCGCAATATGACCGGGCATACCGCCCTGCACGAGGCGATCCTGTACAACGAGCCGGATGTCGTTCGGTTTCTGCTCGCCCATGGTGCCGATCCCGCGGTCACCATCGCGGCGGCCCCGAGGGCCTCCGGCGAGATGAATCGCTTTTTCGCCGGCCTGGATTCCCTGAGCTTCACTCGCGAACTGCAGGCCAAGTCGAAACACGCCGAGAACCGCGAGGAAATTCTCCAGCTGCTCGAGGGGCACCGCCCCGGTTGAGCGCGGCCGGCCGGCCGATCTGCGGCACCGGCAGGACTGTCACCCACCCATCGGCACTCGGGATGGCCTGTATTGCAGGCCGCTCGATCACCCAATGCAGTTGATTCTCGTTATTGCAGTGCAATATTTGGTCTGCGCGGCGTTTGAATTACACTCGGAGGGAGCGTGCAATACGCCGCGAGTGGAGCGGCTCTCGACTTAGCCGCCGCGTTTCAACTGACTCAAGGAGGGCGCGACATATGCTTGCAGAAACTGAGGGCATGAACCTCGACAGCATGTACGGCCAGAATCACGACGTCTATCACGAATTTCCCGAATACGCCGAACAAATAGACAGCCTGAAAAAAGTAGATCTCGACTTCGCCAAACTTGTCGACGACTACACAAAGATCAACAGGGAAGTCATCCGAATCGAACAATGCGTGGAACCACGCGACCACTACTACCTCGAAGAACTCAAGAAGAAGCGCCTGGTACACAAAGACAGGCTTTATGCTTTTCTGCACGGCTAATGCAGCCGTCTCCGCACTAACAACGAGAAAACCAGGCCCGGGCGGGCCTGGTTTTTTGTTGCATGTCTGACGCACACGAGCCGCTGGAGCGCCGGGCGGAGTTCAGGTTTTACGAAGAGCTCAACGACTTCCTGCCGGCCCGGCGGCAGCGCCGGCCATTCTTTCACACGTTTACCGGCACGCCGGCTGTCAAGGACCTGATCGAGTCGCTGGGTGTACCGCATACGGAGATCGACCTGATCCTGGTCGGCGACGAGCCGGTCAGCTTCTCGCACCGGATCGAAGGAGGCGAACGGATCGCGGTATTCCCGGTTTTCGAGCGCTTCGATATTTCGCCCGCCAACCGGCTGCGACCGCGGCCCCTGAGGCGCAGCCGATTCGTGCTCGATGTTCATCTCGGCAAGCTGGCCCGCCTGCTGCGACTGGCCGGCATCGACTGTGTCTATGACAAGGCGTTCGACGATCTCGACGTAATCGAGATGGCCAGCAGCGAGAAGCGCACGATCCTCAGCCGCGATCGTGCGCTGCTGAAGAACGGCAAGGTCACTCACGGCTACTGGGTCCGCGCCACCGACCCGCCGGGCCAGCTACGTGAAATCGTCGAGGCGTTCGATCTGCGCAGAGCGCTCAGTCCTTTCTCACGCTGCATGGAATGCAACGGACGGTTGCGCAAGGCGGACGACGCGGACGTCATGGACCAGGTGCCGTTTGCCGTACTGGTGGCGTTTGACGACTTCTGGCGCTGCGAATCCTGTGGCCGCGTCTACTGGCAGGGCTCGCACTATGCGACGCTGGCCGCAATCCTCGAAGAATATTCAGGCTGATACAATCGCTGCAATGGACATCGAGCACGACAGGGTGCTGAACCCGGACGAGGACGCCCCCAAACCCGGCAGCGGGCTGGTGCTGGCCAGCGAGACGCTGCCGCCGACGATCAACCTGCTTCCGGTAGAGACGCGGCCTTTCTTTCCCGGCCAGGCCATTCCCCTGGTAATCGGCGAGCGCTGGGAACCGACGATCCGCGCGGTAATGAATACCGAACAGAATATTGTCGGCGTGCTGCTGTTGCGGGACGACGCGGCGAGCTTGCCCACGCCCACGGATTTTCACCGCATGGGTACCGCCTGCCGGATCCACCGGGTGCAGAAGGCGGATAACCAGCTGCAGGTGCTGATCGAAGGACTGCAGCGATTCCGCATCAGCGAGTGGATCTCCCGCAAGCAGCCCTACACCGCGAGCGTCACCTACTTTCCCGAGACACGTTATGCCGATGTCCAGGAAATCAAGGGCTACGCGGTGGCCATCATCAACACGATCAAGGAGCTGTTGCCGCTAAACCCGCTGTACGGCGAGGAGCTGCAGCTGTTCCTGCAGCACTTCAACCCTAACGAACCCTCGCAGCTCGCCGATTTTGCAGCCGCGCTGACGACCGCCAGCCGCAAGGAGCTGCAGGACGTGCTTGAAACGGTGCGCATCCTGCCGAGGCTGGAAAAAGTGCTGAGCCTCATCAACAAGGAGCTGGAGGTTGCGCGTTCGCAGATGGCGATACGCAAGCAGGTCGAGGAAGAAATCCAGGGCCGGCAGCGCGAAATGTTCCTGCGCGAGCAACTCAAG
The DNA here is from genome assembly GCA_024638445.1 of Gammaproteobacteria bacterium. Taxonomy (GTDB): domain Bacteria; phylum Pseudomonadota; class Gammaproteobacteria; order Steroidobacterales; family JABDKV01; genus JABDJB01. Next base: position 27,317 of record JAHEKH010000019.1, read on the forward strand.
GCAATCCAGAAAGAGCTGGGCATCTCCAAGGACGACCGGACCGCAGAGCTGGACGAGTTTCGGGCACGGATCGCCGAACTCGAGGTCCCGGAACACGCCCAGCGCCGGCTCGACGAGGAAATGAAAAAGCTCGGGATGCTGGAAACCGGGTCCCCCGAATATGCCGTGACCCGCAACTACCTCGACTGGCTGACGTCTCTGCCGTGGGGGGTGCACACCGAGGACCAGTTCGACCTGGCCCGTGCCCGCAAGGTGCTGGACCGGGATCACGAGTCGCTGGACGATGTAAAACAGCGGATCATCGAGTTTCTCGGTGTCGGCATCATGCGGGGCGAAATCACCGGCTCCATCCTGCTGCTGGTCGGACCGCCCGGTGTCGGCAAGACCTCGCTGGGACGCTCGATAGCCGAGGCGCTCGGACGACGCTTCTACCGGTTCTCTGTTGGCGGCATGCGCGACGAAGCGGAGATCAAGGGTCACCGGCGCACCTACATTGGCGCGATGCCCGGCAAGTTCATCCAGGGCATCAAGGAAACCGGTTCAGCCAACCCGGTCATCATGCTCGATGAGATCGACAAGGTCGGCGCCTCCTATCGCGGCGACCCCGCATCGGCTTTACTGGAAGTTCTGGATCCGGAACAGAATGACTCGTTCCTCGATCACTACCTGGACGTCAGATTCGACCTGTCAAAGGTGCTCTTCGTCTGCACCGCCAACCAGCTCGACACGATACCCGGGCCGCTCCTCGACCGGATGGAGATGATACGACTGTCCGGTTATCTCACGACCGAGAAGCTGGCCATTGCCCGACGCCACCTGTTGCCGCGGCAAATGAAGCGTGCCGGCATCAACCGCAGCCAGCTGCGGGTCGACCGCGCAGCCCTGAGAGCCATTATCGAGGGTTACGCGCGCGAGGCCGGCGTCCGCAAGCTGGAAAAGAAGATCGGGGCGATCGTTCGCAAGGCGGTTATCGAGCTGCTGGACAACGCGGAAACACCGATCAGGGTCCGCAAGGATGACGTCGTGCATTACCTCGGTCGTCCCGATTTTCGCGCCGGCAAGCGGCTCAGCGGCATCGGTATCGTGACCGGGCTGGCGTGGACGCCGCTGGGCGGCGACACGCTGGCGATCGAGGCTACCAAAATTCATGAGCACAGCCGCGGCCTCAAGCTGACCGGCCAGCTCGGCAGCGTCATGAAAGAATCCGCAGAAATTGCCTACAGTTATGCCATGGCGCAGGCGAAGAAGCTCGGCGCCGGCAGCGAGTTTTTCGCAAAGGCCTTCGTTCACCTGCACGTCCCGGCCGGCGCGACCCCGAAGGACGGACCCAGCGCAGGCATCACGATGACTACTGCACTGCTGTCACTTGCCTTGCGCCGTCGCGTACCGGTCTCTCTGGCAATGACCGGCGAGATTACGCTGACCGGGCGGGTGCTGCCGGTGGGCGGCATTCGCGAGAAAGTCGTCGCCGCCCGGCGCGCCAGGGTCAAGACGATCATCATGCCACAGGCCAATGAGGGCGATTTCGAAGAACTGCCCGACTACGTCCGCCGTGGCATCACCGCACACTTCGTCAGCAGGTACACCGAGGTCGCCCGGATCGTCTTTCCGGACTGAACGCCGGCAGCGGCTCAGGTTACGAGATCGGCGAAAGGACAGGCCATAAGGTCGTCCGTTTGCTGATCGCTGCCGAGCATAAAGGCGAGCGTGCCCACCTTGCGAAACCCGATCTTACGGTAGTAGCTCACGGCGCGGGCGTTATGCTCCCAGACGCCGAGCCATAGTGTTTTCGTTTCGCACTGCAGGGCATACGCGGACAGAGCCTTCAGCAGCGCCGGTGCTGCACCGCGGCCCTGCCAGGGTGCGCCCACGTAGTAACGGCGTATTTCCAGTGCTCCTTCCGGCTCGATACACAGCGGCGGTTTCGACTGCCACAGCTCCAGGTAACCGGCCAGCTCCTCGCCGTCGAAACACAGGATGGTATGGGCTGCCGGGTCCAGCAGGATCTCTCGTTCGCGCCTGACGCTGAATGCGTTCTCGACGTAGAGGTCCATGTCGCTCGCAGCGTTATACTGCACAAAAGTCTCGCGAAAGACCGCTTCGGCGAAACCGGCCACGAGTTCGGCGTCCTCGATCGTGGCCACCCGGATACGATAGTCGATCATGCTGTTCATCGGTCTGTAAGCCTTTAAATTGGCCGGTCGATTGAGATACCCAGGGACTCGAGCTTGAGCCGGGCGACCGTCGCATCGATAGCGTCAGGCACCGGGTAAACACCGGGCGCCAGTTGCTCGCCCGTTGCCAGCAGGCGGGCACACAGCGCCTGGAGCGCAAAGCTGGTATCCATTATTTCCGCCGGGTGGCCGTCGGCGCAGGCGATATTAACAATGTTGCCGTCCCCGAGCAGGTAAACGGTGTTGCCGGAGGCCAGCGTATAGCCGCGCACGCCCGGTGCCACCTGCTGTTCGTCCTGCGCCAGTGCGTGCAACGCCTCGACGTCGACCTCGTCACGAAAATGGCCGGCGTTGGCGACGATGACCCCATCGCGCATCGCCTCGAAGTGCGCCTTGCGTAACGTGGCCTGCACCCCGGTTGCGGTCAGCACGACGTCGGCGGCCGCGCAGGCCTCGATCAGGGGCATAACCCGGTAGCCCATCATGTGCGCCTCGACAGCCTTGACCGGGTCGATCTCGCTGACGACCACGCTGGCACCCAGTCCGGCTGCACGCAGCGCACAGCCGTTGCCGCACCAGCCATAGCCGACGATGGTGACCGTCTTGCCGGCCAGCACCAGGTTCGTGCTGCGCATGAAGGCATCCCAGACCGACTGTCCGGTGCCGTGCACGTTGTCGAACAGGTGCTTGCAACGGGCATCGTTGATCAACAGCACCGGAAGCTCGAGCGCACCGGCGGCAGCACGTTCGCGAGCCCGCGTCACACCGGTTGTCGTTTCCTCGCATACGCCCAGGACACCGGCCAGCAGCGCCTGCCGGCTGTCGTGCAGGAGTTCCACGACATCGCCGCCATCGTCGATCACGATCGCGGGTTCGATATCCAGCGCCATGTTCAGGTAGCGGCGCATTTCGTTCGGCGTAGCGCCGTGCCGCGCGTAGACGTGCAGCCCGAGGGCGTCCAGCGCAGCGACGACATCATCCTTGGTCGAATCGGGATTGCTTCCGGTCACCGCCACTCGCGCGCCACCGGCGGCCAGTACGAGCGCCAGGTAGGCCGTCTTGGCTTCGAGGTGCACGCACACGACAATGTTTTTGCCGGCAAACGGGCGGTTGGCGCGGAACTCGTCCTCCAGCCGGTTCAGCAGCGGCATGTTGCGCCGTACCCACTCGATCTTGCGTTGACCGGCTTCCGCCAGTTCGGGCTGGGCCACGACGCCAGGTTGCAGGGTCAGGCTCATTCGGCTATCTCTCAGTCATTCTTCCGGACACCGGCAGCCACCCTTGTCGAGGACGACTCGCCAGGTGCCGTCATCGTCCAGCCGCCAGACGGAGGTAAAGACGCCCAGACCCCGGCCCTCGGCATTCCACACCGGGCCGCTGCTCAGCGCCAGCCTGCCGCCGCCGCTCACCATCACTCGCTCCGGCTTCCAGGCAAACGGTGCTTGCTCTGCCTCGAAAAAACGCGCCCAGTAGGCCTTGACCGCCTCGGCACCACGCAGCGGCTCGGCGCCGGTGAGAAATACGGCATCGCTTGCGATAAACGTCGAGAAAGCGGCGAAGTCACGGCGCTCCATCGTTGCCGCGAAGGCGCGTTCCCGGTCGGCAACGTCTGCCTCGAGACGGTCTGTTGCCATCGGCAGCCCTGTTGACACACAACCCGGGTACAACAGGACGGTTAGCAATAGAAGAATGCTGCTTCTGATCATCGTATTCCCCGGGTCCGTCAGGTGGACAGCGTTTCGTCAGTGTCCTCGCGTTGCGCGATGTAGCGCTTGATGTACTTCAGGCGAGTGTAATACGCCTCGAGGTAAGCCATAACCAGCCCGCGCCAGCCATCCAGGAAGCCATGCTTGATGACGTAAACCCGAAAAAACCGCCAGGCGGGATTGAACAGGATATGCCGCAGACCGGCCCGCTTACCCCGCTTCTCGAGACTGCGCGCCATGACCGTCGTGTAGTTGTCGATAGTCGCCAGGTGTTCGGCAAAACTGCGGTAGGGATGATGCAGCAGGTCGCCACGCAGCTCGCCGGCGTCGCCTTCGAGTTCGACCTTGTCATGCGGATCGTGCCCGCCCCAGCGACCGCGGCGTCGGTCGAACAGCCGCAGCTGACGGTCGGGATACCAGGAACCATGACGCAAATAGCGATTCAGGTACCGCGAGCAGCGCGGCATGCGATAGCCGGGCCGTTCGCCGAATCCGGTATCCCGCAGCGACAGGATTTCAGCCCGCAGTGGATCGCTGATTCGTTCGTCTGCATCTACGCAAAGGACCCAGTCGTGACTGGCCTGGCGGATAGTAAATTCTTTCTGAGCGACATGTCCGGGCCAGTCGCGCTCAATTACCCGCGCACCGAGATTTGCCGCGACTTCACGGGTCCGGTCTGCCGAACGCGAGTCAACCACAACGACTTCATCGCAGAAATCCAGCGACGCGATGCAGTCGCCGATGCGGTCTTCTTCGTTAAACGCAATGATGCAGGCGCTGAGCCCGGGGTGGTTGCTGGTCATCGAGTCATTACACAGCTTCTCGTCGCGGGAAGCGTATCACGACTCTTCACCGGCGATTTCCTCGTAAATGGCGCGGTAGTCCCTGGCCATGGCGGCGGCCGAGTAACGCGCCGCCTGCTCGCGCGCGCCCGCACCGAGCCGCAGCCGCAGGGGTTCGTCGTCGAGCAAAGACCGCAGCCGGTCACCGAACTGGGATGTGTTCCCCGCCTCGAACAGAAGTCCGTTAACACCGTCCGTGACGATCTCGGGTATGCCACCGACGGCAGCCGCCACGACCGGCACACCAAACGACATTGCCTCGAGTATGGCCGAACCCAGCCCCTCGTAACGCGATGGGTATACGAGCACATCCATCGCCGCATAGACGTTGGCGACGTTATCGATCCAGCCGCTGAACTCCACATTGGCGAGAGTAGCGGCTTCCTGGCGCAACAGTGCCTCGTCCCGGCCTTGCCCCAGCAGCCTGAAACTGACGCCGGGGTGCGTCCGGATCAGCTGGCGGGCCACCTCGAGCGTCAGCAGTTGCCCCTTGTGCGCATCGTGCAGTTCACCGACCTGGCCAATGACCCACCGTGCTCCACCCCGGAATTCTTCTGCAGCCCCCGGGTCGGCATGGAGTGCCGGCACGCAGTCATGCACGGTCAGCAGCCGCAGGCTGCCGTCCAGCTTCCGCAGACCCTCGGCTATCGCGTCGGACACGCTGACGACCCGGGACGCGCGCCGATAACAGCGCAAGGCACCCGCCGAGGGCGCTTGCGGAATTCTGCGTGTCACCAGGAAAGGCGTGCCGGACAGCAGGTTGCGCAATGCCGCGGTTTGCGCGCTGCGCCCTTCGTGCACGTGCAGAAGATCGAAGCTGCCGTCGCCAGACGCCAGACGCCAGACGGTGGTTGAATCGGTAAAACGCCTACTCAGCACCTCCACGCTCTGGGCAGCGTGGCTACGAGTGGCTCACTC
>JAHEKH010000103.1 GCA_024638445.1 Gammaproteobacteria bacterium
CGCGCAACACGGTGTTGCTGTCGCTCGCCCTGGGCTGGGCCGAGGTGCTCGATGCCGGGGCCATCTTTGTCGGCGTCAATGCGGTCGACTATTCCGGCTACCCGGATTGTCGTCCGGCGTTTATCGATGCCTTCGAGCAGCTTGCCGCGGTAGCCACGCGTGCCGGTGTAGAGGGCAAGGCGCCGCGGATACATGCCCCACTCATCGACCTGAGCAAGGCGGAGATCATTCGGGCCGGAACCGCCCTGGGCGTCGACTACGGGCTGACCGTGTCCTGTTACCAGGCGGATTCGCAGGGCCGGGCCTGCGGGCGCTGCGACTCCTGCCGGCTGCGGCGCGAGGGATTCGAGGCGGCCGGCGTCGAGGATCCGACACGGTACTGCTAGCGCTTGAAAGCACGGCGATGTGCGGTATCATGCGCCGCTGCGCCGGCGGGCATTCCGCGGGCCGCAGGCGGGGGTATAGCTCAGTTGGTAGAGCATCGGCCTTTTAAGCCGCTGGTCCCAGGTTCGAGTCCTGGTGCCCCCACCATTCTTTCACGCCCAGGGCGCGGCATCGCCGGGCGATCCCCGGTATTATTGATGCCCCATTCCTGGTGTGCAGGTAACCGGCCATGACGCAAAAAGCCAGCGGCGGCTGTCTCTGCGGCGAGGTGCGCTTCGAAGTTCGCCTGCCCACCAGGTGGTGCTCGCACTGTCATTGCACCATGTGCCGGCGGGCGCACGGTGCCGGCTTTGTGACCTGGGTCGGAGTCGATGCAGACCGGTTCCGGGTTACCCGCGGCGAGGCATCTCTGCGGCGCTATCGTTCCTCCAATGAAGCCATTCGCAGTTTTTGCGGCAGCTGTGGCAGCACGCTGCTGTTCGAATCGCAGAAATGGCCGGGCGAAGTGCATGTTGCGCTGGCCAATTTCACCACGCCTATCGACCGCGAGCCCGAAAACCATGCCTTCGCAGACTCCCGCGTCAGCTGGGTGCCGGACTGGAAGATCGAGGCGAAATTGCGGGTGCACTAGCACCCGGAGCAAGCAGAGGATCCTATGAGAGAAGCTTACATCTGTCGGACGAAGGGTCTGTCGCCGGGTTGTCGGCTATCGCGAACCCCCCGGTCACTCATGGATAAAGCGCGCTGGTGACGGCTCTCAGCGTCAATCTGAACAAGGTCGCCCTGCTGCGTAACGCCCGGGGCGGCCCGCGTCCGGACGTACTGGCGGCGGCACAAACCTGTATCGATGCGGGTGCGGACGGAATTACCGTTCATCCGCGTTCCGACATGCGGCATATCAGGCCGGCCGACGTGCGCGCCCTGGCCGGGATGTTGCCTGTCGAGTTCAACATCGAGGGCAACCCCTTTGCAGCACCGGCCGGTGATTATCCCGGTTTCATGGCACTCGTACGCGAGACCCGTCCGGCGCAGGTCACTCTCGTGCCGGACAACGATACCCAGCTGACATCCGACCATGGCTGGCCGGTGGCCCAGCATGCCACGGCACTCGCTCCCGTAATCGAGGAGTGCCGGACGCTGGGTTGCCGGGTGAGCCTGTTCATGGACCCGGTGCCCGACGAGTACCGGCTGGTCCGGGAACTCGGGGCTGATCGTATCGAGCTGCACACCGGGCGTTTTGCCAGTGCCTTCGGCAGCCCGCGGCAGGCTGCGGTGCTGGAGCGCTACCGCCACGCGGCGGAGGAAGCCCGTGGGTCGGGGCTGGGGCTCAACGCGGGCCATGATCTCAACCTGGACAACCTGGCGACTTTCCTGACGATCGACGGCATCGAGGAGGTCTCCATCGGTCACGCCCTCATCGCGGATGCTCTGTGGCTCGGCCTCGATGAGACGGTGCGGCGGTACGGCGCCATCACGGCGGCCGCCTGAGCGCTCGCCTTGTCCGGCGCACAGGCATCGCGTAGGCTCCCGCGATCATGACTAAACAGCCCTGGATCGTTCACAAGTTCGGAGGAACCAGCCTGGCCGATGCCGGCTGTTTCCAGCGCGTCGCGGCCATCCTGCAGGGCCGTGGCGGGGCACCCCAGGCCGCCGTGGTCTCGGCAGTCGGCGGCGTCACGGACCGGCTGCTGGCGCTGGTGAAACTGGCCCGTCAGCGCGACGACAGCTATACCGCCGGACTCGCCTCACTGCGGGCGGACCACGAACGGCTCGCCGACGAACTCCTGGGCCGCAGTGCAGAGCGTGACGCCTTCCAGGCCGGGTTTGACCGGACCTGCCAGAATATCGCCGACGTGCTGCATGCCACCCTGCTGATCGGCTCGGAAACGCCGGTCGTCCGCGACGTGGTCGCCGGCGCAGGGGAGCTATGGTCCGCTCAGCTACTGGCGGGTCTGCTGCAGAAAAACGGCGATCCCGGAAGCGTCGACTGGCTGGATGCACGTGATGTGCTGGTCGTCGAGCATTCTGATCTCGGGCCGGGCGTGCTGTGGGAAGAGTCACGGTCGCGGATTCGCACCCGGGTTCCCGGCGATTTCTCCGGCCTGCTGGTCATCACCGGTTTCATCGCGCGCGATTCCGACGGCGTGCAGACGACGCTCGGACGAAACGGCAGCGACTACTCGGCATCGATTTTCGGTGCGTTGCTCGACGCCAGCCAGGTCAATATCTGGACCGACGTGCCAGGCGTCATGAGTGCCGACCCGCGGCTCGTTGCGGAATCCGCGGTCATTCCGGAACTGACCTACGACGAGGCCATGGAGCTGGCCTATTTCGGTGCCAAGGTGCTCCACCCACAGACGATGGCACCAGCGGTCGAGAGCGGAATTCCAATTTATATTCGGGATACCGGCTCACCCAATACCGCTGGTACCCGGATTGGCAGCCGCGTGGTGCCAGGCAGCACCGTCAAGGGCATCACTGCAATCGACGGCATGGCGCTGGTCAATGTGGAGGGTGCGGGCATGATCGGCGTGCCGGGCACGGCATGGCGCCTGTTTGGCGCACTGCGCGAGGCCGGTGTCTCGGTGGTGCTGATTTCGCAGGGCAGTTCGGAACACTCGATTTGCTTTGCGGTCCGTGACGAGCATGCACAGCATGTCAGCGACGTGCTGGCGGGCGCGTTTCGCACCGAGCTGGAGAGCGGGCAGATTCACTCAGTAGAGATAACTCACGGCTGTTCGATACTCGCGGTCGTTGGTGATGGCATGGCGGGCATCCCGGGCGTTGCAGCCAAGGTGTTCGGCAGCCTTGGCCGGGCGGGGGTCAATGTACGCGCGATTGCGCAGGGCTCTTCGGAACGGAATATTTCCGCCGTGATCAGCGACAGCGACACGGTGCGTGCGTTGCGTGCGGTTCATGCGGGCTTCTACCTGTCGTCACAAACGTTGTCGATCGGCCTGATCGGGCCCGGTTCGGTGGGCAGCGTCCTGCTGGAGCAGATTGCCGGCGAAAGTGGCCGCCTCTCGCAGGCGCTGAACCTCGACCTGCGGGTACGGGGAATCGCGACCTCCCGGCACATGGTGCTCGACGATCGCCACATCGAGCTCGACCAGTGGCGCGACCGGCTGGGCGCCAGCGGCAAGCCGGTAGATCTCGACCGCTTTACCAGTCACGTCCATGCAGAGCATTTGCCGCATGCTGTCATTATTGACTGCAGTGCGTCGCAGGCGGTCGCCGATCGTTATGCCGGCTGGCTGGCCCGCGGTATTCACATCGTGACCCCCAACAAGAAAGCTAATTCCGACCGTTATGCCACCTATCAGCGGCTGAACGCCGAGCGACGCGCCGGCGACGCCCGATACCTGTACGAAACGACTGTGGGTGCGGCACTGCCGATCATCCAGACCCTGCGTGACCTGCGGGAGACCGGTGACCGGGTGCGCCGGATCCAGGGTATTTTCTCGGGCACGCTGGCCTACCTGTTCAATCTTTACGATGGCCAGCGGCCGTTTTCGGAGCTGGTTCGTGAGGCGTGCGACCAGGGCTACACGGAGCCTGATCCGCGTGACGATCTTTCCGGAATGGATGTGGCCCGCAAGGTGGTCATCCTCGGTCGCGAGATGGGTCTCGATCTCGAGCTGGACAACATAGCGCTGGAGAGCCTGGTGCCGGAGCCCCTGGCCAGGTGTTCGATCGACGAGTTTCTCGACGGGCTGTCGGCATACGACGATCGCATGGCGGCGATGTACCAGGAGGCCGCCGCCGCGGGCGAGGTCTTGCGTTATATCGGCCGACTCGAGGCGGACGGGCGAGCGACCGTAGGCCTCGAAAGATTGCCGGCCAGTCATTCCTTCGCCAACATCAATCTCACCGATAACATCGTCCAGTTCGAAACCGACCGTTATTGTGACAACCCGCTCATCGTGCAGGGCCCCGGCGCCGGTCCCGCGGTAACCGCCGGCGGGGTGTTTTCCGACCTGTTGCGCCTGGCCGGCTACCTCGGGGCGTCAGTTTGAATCGAGCGACAGCTTTTGCGCCGGCATCGATAGGCAACGTCGGCGTGGGTTTCGACCTGCTCGGCCTCGCCATCGAGGGGCCCGGCGACCGCTGCACGGCGAGTCGCGCCGCCAGACCCGGTGTGACGATCGATGCGATCCGCGGGCTGCCCTGCGCAGTTCCCGGCGACAGCAACCGGAATACCGCGGGCAGGGCGGCCGCCAGCCTGCTGGAAGCCGTGGATGCGCCATTCGGCGTGACGCTGGAGCTGGAGAAGGGCATACCGATCGGTTCGGGGATGGGTGGCTCGGCGGCCTCGGCCGTCGCCGCGGTCGTTGCGGTCAATGCGCTGCTGGACAACCCGCTGGAATATAATGCGCTGCTGGCGCATGCGCTGGCGGGCGAGGCGCTGGCGAGCAGTGGTCGGGCGCATGCGGACAATATCGCCCCCTCCCTGTTTGGCGGGCTGACGCTCGTCGACAACCGGGAATCCGTCCGTGCGATCTCGATACCGGTACCGCAGGGCCTGGTGTCCGTGCTGGTTCACCCCCACGCACAGATTGAGACTCGCGAAGGACGGGCGGTGCTGGCGCGCGATGTTCCCTTCGAGGCGGCAGTGGATCAGCTGGCGGCGCTTGGCAATTTCCTGGTCGCCTGCTTTACAGGCGACACCGCGGCAGCCGCCGGTTCAGTGCGCGATGTGCTCGTCGAGCCGCAGCGCGCGCACCTGGTGCCCGGATTTCATTCGGTCAAGGCAGCCGCGCTCGACAGCGGCGCGCAGGCCTGCTCCATTTCCGGCAGCGGACCCAGCATTTTTGCATTATGCGACCCCGGCGACGCCGGGTCAGTCGCGACCGCCATGCGGGCAGCCTTTGCCGGATCCGGGTTCGGCAGCGATGCCTGGATATCTTCGCTCAATTCCCCGGGCGCGATAATTGAATCATGAAGTATCGAAGCACCGGCAAAGACGCACCAGCCGTCACGGTTTCGGAGGCCATACGCAACGGCCTCGCGCCTGACGGCGGTCTGTACGTTCCGGAGCGCTTTCCGGCGTTCCAGACCCGTGATTTTGCCCGCGTTGTAACCCTGCCCGAGGTCGGGCGGATTTTACTCGAGCCATTTTTCGAAGGTGATCCACTGCAGCCGGAGCTGCCGGCGATCTGCCAGGACGCCTTCTCCTTTCCGATACCGCTGCGTCCGGTGAATGGCCGGAAGGGTGTTTCAGTCATAGAGCTTTTTCATGGTCCGACGGCAGCCTTCAAGGACGTCGGCGCCCGTTTCCTGGCGGCGTGTCTCGAGCGGCTGGAACAGCAGGAACAGGACACCCTCAAAGTGCTCGTTGCCACTTCCGGTGACACCGGTGGTGCGGTGGCGGCAGCATTTCACCGCAGACCGGGTATCGAAGTGAAGGTGCTCTATCCGGCGGGCATGGTGTCGCCGAGGCAGGAGCAGCAGCTGACCTGTTGGGGTGACAACATTCACGCGTTTCGCGTGGCCGGTGCCTTCGATGACTGCCAGCGGCTGGTCAAGGCCGCCCTCGCCAGCGAGGCGCTGACGGCGGAATGCCGGCTCACCTCGGCCAACAGCATCAGCATCGGTCGGCTCCTGCCACAGGCAGTTTATTATGCGGCCGCCTCGCTGTGGCACTGGCGCGAGCACGGTAAAAGGCTCTCGTTGATCATTCCGACCGGAAACCTGGGTAACGCGGTTGCGGCAGTCTGGGCCCGTGCAACGGGTCTGCCGGTGGGTACGATTACGCTGGCGACCAACGCCAACAAGGTCATTCCTGACTACCTGTCCGGTGGCGACTGGCAACCACGACAGAGCCTGGCAACGCTGGCGTCCGCGATGGATGTGGGTAACCCCAGCAACATGGCCCGGCTGCAGGACCTGCACCCCGACTTTTCAGAACTCGCCGCGAGTGTCGATGCCTTTGCCGTTAGTGACGAACAGATCCGCCGGCAGATCCGCACTGATTACAGCGAACACGGTGAACTGTGGTGTCCGCACACCGCAACTGCCGCACACGTCGCCGATCATCACTACGATTTTTCTGCGGGCCCGGTTGCAATAGTAGCCACCGCGCATCCGGCGAAGTTTGAAACGGTAATCGAACCCCTCATCGGTGAAACGATTCCGGTACCACCGGCGTTGGCGAATCTGTTCGACCTGCCATCGCATGCCGATGATCTCGGCACCGAGCCGGAGGCCTTCTTCGCGGTCCTCCGCAGCACCTGATTGCGCAAACCGGTTTGTTAAAAAATACTCCCTGGCGCCTGTTCCGCGGTGGCGACGTCCCGGGCAGACCGGAAGTTTTAAAGCCGAATCAGGGTGCTTCGCATTTTTCGTAAGGCACTCGCTCAAGCCCGGTTTCGGCCCAACCAGCATTCGCTGATGAGACCTGCCGTGCAAACCAGTAGAATTCCCCAAGCAAGGAGAAAAACGAGTGTTGGCATGGCACCGGAACTGACGGCTACCTTTACTTTCGTCGCGGCGTCGGCGGGTCTGATTGCGTTCATATCGCGATCACGCCGGCGCTCGCGACGGCAGTTACTCAAGACAGTGCGGGCGATATCGCATGACTACATCGAACATGTGATTGTCCCGGATGGTCTGGATGGAAAAATCGAGATCGATTTTCTTTTACTGACTTCGCGCGGACTGCTCGTTCTCGACGTCAAGGAAGTCGGCGGAATAGTTTTCGTCGGGTCAGCCCTCGACAGGTGGGCGGTCATGGATGGACCGGATCGCTACAACATCACCAATCCGATCGGTCCCTCGCTGGCGCGTGTCGTGGCGGTCAAGCGTCTGACTCCCGACATTCCGGTGCACGGGCGTATCGTGTTCAACGGCGAAATCGATTTTCGCGGTGACGACCTGCCACAGGTGGTAACGCTGGAGCAGCTCCGGTCTCAATTTTCGCCGGCCGGCACCGCGGCGGCAGACAGACCGATCGATGCCTTCTATAGTGAGTGGGTCCGCTTGCGTGAAGCGGCGGCAGCAGCTTAATAAATTCAATAACCTGTGAGGGTTTCTTGGGATGCTTTCTAAGCACGGGGCGGCGTTGGGCTGCCTGCTTGCCATGGGTTGCGCGAGTGGACCGACGATCGATCCGACCGATATGAACGCACTGGCAGAAGACTATGTCCGCGTGGTGCTGGCGCTGGGGGTGCACGACCCCGATTTCGTCGATGCCTATCATGGCCCGGCTGAATGGCGCAAAGAGGTCGAGAGAGACGAGCTGTCGCTCGACGCCATTTCGATCAGGGCCGGTTTGTTGCGCAGTACCGTCGCCGCCGGCGACCGGGGGCGCGATACACCGATCGAAGCCCGACGGCGCTCCTTACTGGTAAAACAGCTGACGGCAACCCAGGCCCGTGCCGACATCCTGCGCGGTCGTACGCTGACTTTCGACCAGGAGGCGCGACTGCTCTACGACGTCTTGCCTCCACGTAATGACGAGGACTATTTTCGGCGGCGCGTGGCCGAACTGGACCGCCTGCTGCCCGGCACAGGACCACTCGCTGAGCGGCTGAAAGAATACCGTTCCGATTTCGTGATCGACGTGGACCGGCTCGATATGGTTTTTGCAGCGGCAATCGCGGAGTGCCGGCGACGGACCCTGGAGTACATACCGCTCCCCGACAACGAGCGGTTCGTGGTCGAGTATGTGAACGACAAGCCCTGGAGCGGATACAACTGGTTCCAGGGAAATGCCTACAGCCTGATACAGCTCAACACGGATCTGCCGATTTATATCGACCGGGCGGTCGACCTGGCGTGTCACGAGGGGTACCCGGGTCACCACGTATTTAATACGTTGCTCGAGCGTGAACTCGTCGTCGAGCGCGGCTGGATGGAGTTCTCGGTCTATCCGTTATTCAGCCCCATGAGCCTGATTGCGGAAGGCAGCGCCAATTACGGCATTCACATGGCGTTCCCGGGCGAGGAGAGGCTCGATTTCGAACGCGACGTGTTGTTTCCGCTGGCCGGCCTGGACCGGGCGCGTGTCGAGGAGTACTACGCGGTGGAAGAGCTGACCGAGCAGCTGAAGTATGCCGGCAACGAGGCGGCCCGGAGTTACCTGGATGGCGATATCGACGGCGCGGCCGCGGTGCAGTGGCTGATCGACTACGCCCTGATGAGCCGGGAACGTGCCGAGCAGCGACTCGATTTCATCGAGAAATACCGCGCCTACGTGATCAACTATAACCTCGGACAGGACCTGGTCAGGCAGTATGTGGAGCGCGCCGGCACGACGCCGGCCGAACGCTGGGCGGCGTTCGAGGCGTTGTTGTCGACACCGACCAGCGCGTCGATGCTCGACTGACCCTCAATCGCGCTCGTAGTGATCGGCCAGTACCTGTGAGACACAGCAGGTCACCTTTTTGCCCGTCGCGATGTGCAGGAACTCGTTGGGCCCATGGGC
>JAHEKH010000020.1 GCA_024638445.1 Gammaproteobacteria bacterium
GCCGCATTCCCGACGCATGCCAAGTTCAGGTTCGGCGACGACAAGCGTGTCGATACGCTGATCATCAACGGGGTCGAGTGTGAGCCCTACCTGACTACCGACAACCGGGTGATGGTCGAACAGTCCAACGACATCTTCACCGGTATCCGCTACCTGCTCAAAGCGTGTGACGCGCCGCGCGCGATCATTGCCGTCGAGGCCAACAACCGCGATACGGCCAGGCACCTGGCCGGTCTCCTGCCACCCGGACTCCCGGTGGACATCGAGGTATTGAAGGTCAAGTATCCGCAAGGCGCCGAGAAAATTCTCATCGAGGCGCTGCTCGGACGCGAGGTGCCGGCCGGGGGATTACCGATCGATGTCGGCGTCGTCTGCAACAACGTGGCAACGACTGCCGAGATCGGGCGTCTTCTTCCGCATGGGCGCGGAATCGCCGAGCGGGTCATTACGATCGCCGGGCCCGGTGTCGCAAAGCCGGGCAACTACCTGATACCGATCGGCACGCCGGTACGATTTGCACTCGAGACCTGCGGCGCGGCCGAGGACGTGACACAGGTGTTCCTCGGTGGCCCGATGATGGGGGCGGCCGTGTCCAGCCTCGATATACCCGTGACCAAGGGCACTTCAGGCATCCTGGCCTTCACCGAGCGGGAAACCGGACCGGTCGTCGACCGCAAGGTTCATCCCTGTATCCGCTGTGCGCGCTGTGTCGAGGCCTGCCCGCTGTTTCTCAACCCCTCGATGCTGGGCCTGCTGGCAAAAAACGGTGAGTACGAGCGGATGGCTGACGAGTTCAACCTGTCGGCGTGCTTCGAGTGTGGCAGCTGCACCTATGTCTGTCCGTCGCACATTCCGCTGGTCCAGCATTTCCGGCTGGCCAAGAAGATGGTCCGCAAGCTGAGAAGTCCGTGAGAAAGACGCTGGAAATTGCCTCTTCCCCGCATGTTGCCAGCGGCGCCAGCGTGGAACTGATCATGCGCAACGTCGTTTACGCGCTGCTGCCGGTCGTTGCGTTTGCGGTATTCGCCTTTGGCCTGGCGGCCCTGCTGGTCATCCTGACCGCCACGCTGGCCTGTGTCGGCACCGAGCACGCCTGCAACCGCCTCGCCGGGCGCGAGTCCACGCTCGGCGACGGGTCGGTCGTGATCACCGGCCTGCTTTACGGGCTGGTGTTACCGCCGGCACTGCCGTTGTGGATGGTCGCCGTCGGCGGCATTTTCGGTGTCGGTGTAGGCAAGTTCCTCTTCGGCGGGCTCGGCGCAAACGCCTTCAACCCGGCGCTGGTAGGCCGCGCTTTCCTGCAGGCGGCATTCCCGGGTGCGATGACCTACTGGTCGCCCGCTTTCACTCCCGGCCGGTTTTCCGAGCTGCCGGGTTCGATCCTGACGCTGCCGTTTGCCGAACCGGCGTTCGATGCGGTAACGGCCGCCACTCCGCTGTCGGCGCTGAAATTTCGCGACACGGGAACCGAAATGGCCGACCTCGCCCTCGGACTGACCAGTGGCTCGGTCGGCGAAACCTGCGCTGTGCTGATCCTTGCGGGCGGCGTTTACCTCGTGGCCCGCAACATGATGAACTGGCGGATCCCGGTCGCTATCCTGGCGACCGTCGCGCTGATGAGCCTCGTGGCCGGCGCCGTCGCGCCCGGCGCCTACCCGGACCCGGCCTTCATGCTGTTTTCCGGCGGCCTGATGCTCGGCGCCGTTTACATGGCGACCGATCCGGTGGCTTCGCCGATTACCAACGCCGGTTGCTGGCTGTACGGACTGCTGATCGGCGCCCTGGTGGTGGTGATCCGCTTCTGGGGCGGCATGCCCGAGGGCGTGATGTACGCCATCCTGCTGGCCAACGCGGTTTCGCCGCATATCGACAACGTGATCCAGCCACGCGTTTACGGGACGGCCCGGTGACCGCGGCGTCCACTCCCCTCGCCATGTTTCGCACTGTCGTGGGTGTCGGAATGCTGTGCGCCCTCCTGATCGTCGGCGTCTACGAGGCCACCGCTTTACGGATCGCCGACAACGAGGCGCGAGCTCTCGAGTCTGCCGTGCTCGAAGTCCTGCCGCAGGCGAAACAGCTGCGGTCCATTGCCTTGTCCGCCGGCCGGCAGATCGTCGACGCAGAGCCGGCAGACCAGCCGCTGCCGGCGTTCCTCGGCTACGACGACCAGGGCGATCTGGTCGGAGCAGCGATTACGGCGGCCGGGATGGGCTACCAGGACACTATCGAGGTGATTTACGCCTATTCATTCGAGGGTTCGAAAATCGTTGGCATGCGTGTGCTGCAGAGCCTGGAGACACCCGGCCTTGGCACCCGCATCGAGACCGATCCCGATTTTACGGCCAACTTCGACGCGCTCGATGTGGCCGTCAATGCCGCCGGCAGCGGGCTGCGTAACCCCCTAACTACGGTGCCCCAGGGCACGAAGACCGAGGCCTGGCAGATCGATGCCATCACCGGTGCAACCGTATCCTCGGAAGCGGTTGGCGATCTGCTGAACCAGAGCGCACAGCTCTGGGTGCCAGTGCTCGTTCGCGATGCCATCCAGCTGATGCGTCTGGCCGACAGGGAAGAGCAACCGTGAGCAATCCATCCACCGACGATTTTGTCAGGGGCCTGTGGCGCCAGAATCCCGTATTCGTCCAGCTGTTGGGGTTGTGCCCGGCACTGGCGGTTTCCAACAGCGCCATCAACTCGCTGACCATGGGGCTCGCGACGAGTTTTGTGCTGCTCGCGTCCGGGCTGGTCATCTCCTCAATTCGCTCGTGGGTGCCGGCCGATGTGCGCATCGTGACCTATATTTGCATCATCGCCAGCTTCGTCACCTGTGTCGACTTCACGATCAAGGCAATCAGCCTGGAGCTGCACAAGAGCCTAGGCGCGTTCATTTCACTCATCGTCGTCAACTGCCTGATCCTGGGACGGGCCGAATCCTTTGCCTCGAGAAATACGCCGGTGCGTGCGGTGCTGGACGCGCTTGGCATGGGGGCCGGCTTCACGGTCTCGCTGCTGCTCATCGGGTCGGTGCGCGAAATCCTGGGCAGCGGCACGCTTTTCGGCATGGCGGTCCTGCCGGCGGGTTTCCAGACCTGGACCGTGATGATCCTGCCCAGTGGAGGCTTTTTCGTGCTCGCGCTGTGGCTGCTGATCATTAATCGCTGGCAGCAGGCTGCAGAACGGACCGGCAGCCCGGCTGCCGAAGGAGCCGGGAAATGAGCGACGCGACGCACTGGTCGATTTTTGTCAATGCAGCGCTGATCAATAATTTTGTGCTGGCCTATTTTCTCGGTCTGTGTCCGTTCATGGGTGTTTCGGCGAAGCTCTCGACCGCATTGCGGATGGGCGGCGCGGTGACGTTCGTGATGCTGGTTGCCTCCACCTGCGCCTACTGGCTCAACCAGCTGCTCCTGGTGCTCGACGTGACGTATTTGCGATTGATTTCGTACGTCCTGGTCATCGCCTCGACGGTCCAGCTGGTCGAAATGTTGCTGCGCAAGCTGAGTCCGGCCTCGTTCCGTGCCCTCGGCATTTTCCTGCCGCTGATCACCACCAACTGCGCGATCCTGGGCCTGGCGCTGTTTCAGACGAACCGCGGCTACGGCTTCAGTCAGTGCATTGCTTTCGCGTTGGGAGCGGCGGCGGGTTTTACGCTGGCGCTGGTCCTGATGGCGGGCGTGCGGGAGAAGCTGGACCTGGTACCGGTTCCCGAGGTGGTCCGGGGCGCGAGTGCGGCACTGATCGTCGCCGGAATTCTCAGCCTGAGCTTCATGGGCTTCGCGGGACTCGGGAGCTGAGCCGTGATCGTAAAATGGATTGTCGCCAGCCTGTTCATTGCCGCCCTTGTCGGCCTCCGGGTGCTGCTTACCCGGCGGGGACTGCTGCCGGAACGCTCCGGCGGATGCCATGGCGACCAATGTGCCGGCGCCGACTGCATGAGGAGAGACAACAATGCGCCTGACTGACTACGATATCGATACCCGTTACGCCGCAAAGGTGGTGAGCAATGAAGGACTCACCGACACCGATGCGGAAGATGAGGTTTGCGAAATCGTCCTGGACGTGGCCGACGACGGCATAAGCTACAAAGTCGGCCAGATAGTGGGCGTACTGGTGCCTGGTCCCCACGAGTTCGGCCAACCCTGGCATCACCGGCTCTACAGCATCGCCGATGTCCCTGCGGTCAACGAACACGGTCATTCGCGCATCACCATCGTGGTTCGCCGCTGCGACTATGTCGATGAATACAGCGGCGAGCGCTTTCGCGGCGTGAGCTCGAATTATCTCTGCGACCGGCGTCCCGGTGACCCGGTCACGCTGACCGGCCCGTTCGGGCAGCCTTTCTCCGTGCCGGCGAATCGCAGCGCAAACCTGTTCATGATCGGGCTCGGTACGGGCATCGCCCCTTTCCGCGGCCTGGTCAAACGGATCTACGAGCACGAAAAGAACTGGCAGGGCAAGGTGAGGCTCCTGTATGGCGCCCGCTCCGGGCTCGAACTGCTGTATATGAATGACCGCCGGGATGATTTCTCGAAGTACTATGACGAGGAGACTTTCGAAGCGATCAAGGCGCTGAGCCCGAGGCCCAACTGGGCCGATCCCATTGCCTGGGACTACGCCATCGAAGATCGGGTCGAGGAGATCGTCGCTTTGCTCGATGACCCCAACACCTATGTTTACGTGGCCGGCGTCAGGCAGATCGCCAGCATGCTGGACCAGCTGTTCAGCAGCCAGTTTGGCCCACTGGCCTGGGACAAGCGAAAACAGCAGCTTGTCGCCGACGGTCGCTGGGTGGAATTGCTTTACTAGCCAGAGAGCCGCCATAAATCGGGCGGCCCCGTTTTATCCCGTTTCGGTTTCTCCTGATGGCCCGCCTGCGGTCCCGGCGGCACCATGTAGCCCCGGGTCCGCGCCGCAGGTGCGGATCGTCACGTCGAGGAATCCCTGATGCCCGCTAAGCGTTTCGTCCGCTGGTTCGAAGAGCTGTCTATCGATGATGTCGCCGAAGTGGGTGGCAAGAATGCATCGCTGGGCGAAATGTACCGTGAGCTGACCGCCGACGGTGTTCGCGTACCCAACGGCTTCGCAACCACAGCCGACGCCTTTCGCCTGGTGCTGGACCAGGCCGGAGTGACGGATCAGCTGCGCGACGTGCTGGCGGGACTCGACCCGGACGATTCGGCCGACCTGGCACGCCGCGCTCACCGGTGTCGCGACATCGTATACAGTGCCGAATTCCCCACCCGGCTGCGGGCTGAAATCCTGGAAGGGTTTGGCAAGCTGCAGGAGCAGTACGGGGAGGATGTCACGGTCGCCGTTCGAAGCTCCGCGACGGCGGAGGACCTGCCGACGGCCAGTTTTGCCGGCCAGCACGAAAGCTATCTCAACGTGAGCGGCGGCGAGGCGCTGATCGATGCCTGCCACCGGTGTTTTGCCAGCCTGTTCACTGAACGCGGCATACGCTATCGCATCGACCAGGGCTTCGATCATTTCAAGGTAGCGTTGTCCGTTGGCATCATGAAAATGGTGCGCTCGGATCGTGCCGCCAGCGGCGTTATTTTCACGCTCGACACCGAGTCGTCTTTTCGCGATGTCGTTTTTATCACGGGCAGTTACGGGCTCGGCGAGAATGTCGTTCAGGGGGCCGTCGATCCCGATGAGTTCTACGTGCATAAACCGACTTTTCGCCAGGGACATCGGGTCGTATTACGGCGTAACCTGGGCGAGAAGAAGATCAAGATGGTCTATGGTCACGGGCGCTCGGCCGCGACGACGCACAACATCCCCACGCCCAAACCCCAGCGCCGGCGTTTCTGCATCGATGACGGCGAAGTCCTGGAGCTCGCCGAGTTTGCACTGAAGATCGAGGACCACTACTCGCAGCAGGCAGGCTACGACAAGCCCATGGACATCGAGTGGGCCAAGGACGCCGACGACGGCGAGCTCTACATCGTGCAGGCACGCCCTGAAACGGTGGCGTCGCAACAGGGTGGAAACGTGCTCGTCGAGTATGAACTGAAAGATACCGGTGACGCGCTGGTGACCGGCCGGGCCGTCGGCAGCCGCATCGCATCCGGCCGTGTGCGCGTCCTGCACGACAAGTCCGAGCTGCCGCAGTTCAAGGCGGGCGAAGTTCTCGTTTCGGACATGACAACGCCCGACTGGGGCGCCGTGCTCAAGCGTGCGGCGGCGGTGGTCACGAATCGCGGCGGGCGCACCTGTCACGCCGCTATCGTGGCACGCGAGCTGGGGATTCCGGCGGTGATCGGCACCGAAGATGCGACCGAACGGCTCCAGAGCGGCAAAGCCGTCACCGTGAGCTGTGCCGACGGAGACGTTGGGCATGTTTACAACGGTGAGCTGCCTTTTTCGGTGACAGAAACCAATCTCGACGAAATCGGCACGCCCCGGACCGAGCTGATGATCAACATCGGTAATCCGGACGTTGCCTTCAAGCTGGCTGCGCTGCCGTGTGCTGGCGTTGGTCTCGCCCGCCTGGAGTTCATCATCACCGAGTTCGTCAAGGCGCACCCCCAGGCGCTGCTGCACCCCGACCGGATCGAGGACACCGAGGTCCGCGCGCAGATCATGGATATGGCGCGCAACCACGCAAGCCCGGCCGCTTTCTTCGTCGACAAGGTCGCCGAGGGAGTCGGAACGATAGCCGCGGCTTTCTATCCCCGTCCGGTCGTGGTCCGTCTCTCGGACTTCAAAACGAACGAATACGCCAACCTGCTGGGCGGCGCCGACTTCGAGCCCAAAGAAGAAAACCCGATGATCGGCTTCCGCGGCGCCTCGCGCTACACCCACCCCTCTTACGCCGACGCATTTGCCCTGGAGTGCGAGGCCATGAAGCGGGTTCGCGAGGACATGGGACTCTCCAACGTGCGGCTGATGATCCCGTTTTGCCGCCGGGTCGGGGAGGCCGCGCGCGTTCTCGAGACGATGGCAAAGAACGGCCTGGAACGCGGAGTCAACGATCTGCAGGTCTACGTGATGTGTGAAATCCCGAACAACGTGATCCAGATCGATGCCTTTGCCGAGCATTTCGACGGATTTTCGATCGGCTCGAACGACCTCACCCAGCTGACCCTGGGCGTGGACCGGGATTCCGACCTCGTTGCGTTCGAGTTCGACGAACGTGATCCGGGCATCCTGGCGATGCTGAAGATGGCTATCGACGGCGCGAAACGTAACGGCCGCCACATCGGAATCTGCGGGCAGGCACCCTCCGATTATCCCGAAATTGCCGAGTTCCTGGTTCGTGCCGGCATTGACTCGATCAGCCTCAATCCGGACACCCTGCTGAAATCGATGATCTCGATTAACGAGATCGAACGGGAACTGGATTCCGGGTGAACCGGGTTGCTACTCGTCGCGAGTAAACGGAACGAAAATCACCGGGGCGACGTTCCGGGTCTCCACGGACCCGTCGTCGTTCCTGGTCAGCACCTGTAGCACCTGTGACCGGCCAGGGGGACCAACGGGAATCACCAGCCGGCCGCCCGGCCCGAGCTGATCGATCAGCGGCTGCGGCACCGACTCGGGCGCCGCGGTTACGACAATTGCGTCAAACGGCGCGTGCTCCGGCCAGCCGGCATAGCCGTCACCTGACCTGACCGAGACGTTCTGATAACCCAGCTCCTCCAGCTTTCGTGCCGCTTGCCGGGCGAGGACATCGACGATTTCGATCGTGTAGACATGACTGGCCATTTCCGCCAGCACGGCCGCCTGGTATCCAGACCCGGTGCCGACTTCGAGTACGACGGATTCCTCATCCACCGCCGCCAGTTCTGTCATGAGTGCGACGATATAGGGCTGGGAAATCGTCTGGCCTTCGCCAATCGGCAGCGGCCGGTTGTCATAGGCAGCGCCGCGATACCGCTCCGGCACGAACTCGTGGCGCGGCACGTTTTTCATTACGGCGAGCACACGCTCGCCAACGTAGGGCGGTCCGCTGCGCTGGATTTCCTCGATCATGCGTTCGGCGGCCGTAACAGGAGCATCCGGCGGGTCACGCTCCTGGGTACTGCATCCCGCCGCAACCAGCGCCGCGGCAACAGTCGCGAAAACCTGCTTCATTCGGCGACCTCCTCCATCGGCCAGCGCCGACAATAGCCATCATCGCCGTCGCCCTCAATCCATCAGCAATTGTTGGACTACAGACAAGTCTGCGTCAACGACGTCTTTATCGATGGTGGCGTAGGGTTTTGTTTTTACGCGGGACGCCAGCGCATCGCGCAATTCACCCAGGAACCGGGGTGAAGCCAGCAAGGCATAACCCTCGCAGGAGCCGTCCGTTAACGCCCTCGCGATACGGGTTGCGATTTCGCGGGCAAAAGCTGCGCCGGCACGTTGCTTCGGCGCGTCCTTCTCCCGCGTCATCGTGTGGCGCCCGTGGCCGTGGCTGTCAAAACTGCGTCCACCCCGGTCAGACAGCAGCTCGCCGGTTTTCCTGCGCGCGTCCTCGTTTTCGAGACGAAACAACTCCGTCTCCGGTTTACGCGGAGCCGGGCCGCCGTAGCCAACAGCTGACGACTCATCGGCTACGACAACCCAGTATGCGCTCCCGCGACCCGAAGCCGGAATACCCACACCAAACCCCCATTCTGACCAAAGTGTACTGCTTATAAATATGTGTGCTGTGTCATTGCGCGCCAAGCAGTAGTTGTACGTATTGATCGACCCTGAGCGTGGAAGAGACTCGGCTGACAGGGCGCCGCGGAACAACTCTTGCGCGGGTGCGCCGTACGCGGGAGCATGAGTTGCGCTATACCGGCCGGAGCCAATGACCTTACCAACGAGAAAGACTGCCGCCAGCAGCTGTGAACAGGCGTGGAGCCTCGAAATCGACGAGGTACTGACATACCTGGAGGTCGACCCATCCACCGGGCTGAACGCCGCGCAGGTTGCTCAAAGGCTGTCGCGGTTCGGTTACAACCAGCTCCAGGCAAAACAGCGAAGGCACGTCGTCGCGATTCTCCTGGACCAGCTCCGGAGCATTGTCGTCCTGTTGCTGCTCGGTGCAGCGGCACTCGCATTTGCCCTGGGTGACACTGCCGAAGGCCTCGCAATAGCCGCAGTCATCGTGATCAACACCGGAATTGGTTTCTTCACGGAATGGCGGGCAATCCGCTCGATGGAGGCGCTGGCGCGGCTCGGTCGCGTGGAAACGGTAGTCATACGTGACGGTGTCCCGCAAAAACTGCCGGCAGAAGCGCTGGTGCCCGGCGATATCGTGATTCGCGAGTCCGGCGACATCGTGACCGCCGATCTGCGGCTGATCGAGGCTGCAAAGCTGGAGGCAGACGAGTCCACGCTTACCGGAGAGTCGATGCCGGTGACCAAGGAGACAGGAGCCCTGGATGCCGGCACCCGGGTCATGGATCGCCGGAACATGCTCTTCAAGGGAACCGCGGTAACCCGCGGCTCAGGACGGGGCGTGGTGGTTGCCACCGGAACGAACACCGAGCTGGGTCGTATTTCGACGCTGGTCAGTCAGGCGGAGGCGCAGGAAACCCCGCTGGAAAAGCGCCTGGACAGGCTCGCGCAAATACTGGTGTGGGTGGTACTGGTCCTGGCGGCCCTGATCGCCATCGCCGGTGTTGCTACCGGGCGAGACACGGCGCTGGCAATCGAAGTTGCCATTGCCCTGGCAGTGGCATCGATACCGGAAGGCCTGCCCATCGTGGCGACTATCGCGCTGGCCCGCGGCATGTATCGACTGGCCCGGCAAAACGCGCTCATCGCCCGTCTGTCTGCAGTGGAGACCCTTGGCGCTACCAGCATCATCCTGACAGACAAGACGGGGACACTCACTGAAAATCGCATGGCGGTTACGGCAGCCTGCCTCGCAGATATCCGTCTCGACTTCGATACTTCCGGCAATGGCGGGTCATTCCGGCAGGGTAACGATACCGCTTCACCGCCGGCACTGGCCTTGCTCGATGAGCTGCTGACCGTCGCTGCTTTGTGCAGTAACGCGTCCATCGAAACCGACCCTGCGGGTATCGATCACCTCGTTGGCGATCCGACCGAAGTGGCGTTGCTCACTGCCTGCCAGCTGCGCAGCATCGACCGCAAGCAGTTGCTGGAGCGCTGGCCGGAAACCAGGGAGTTCCCTTTCGATCCTGACACCAAGCGCATGGCAACTGCCCACCGCAGGGCCGATGGCACCCTGTATGCCGTCAAGGGCGCTCCGGAGTCGATCCTGCCTTTATGCCGCAGCATTCGCACGGTCGATGGCGAAACGCCTGTCGATCCGGCTGAGGCCGACCGCTGGTTGCGCCGGGCCGGCGAACTGGCAGCGACAGGCCTGCGCACGCTCGCGCTGGCCACCCGGAGCACCTCAGCAACCGACCAGGACCCTTACCGGGAACTGACTTTACTCGGGATTGTCGGGCTCGAGGACCCGCCACGTGCCGGGGTGCACGAGGCGATCCGCCAATGCCTGGAGGCCGGGATTTCAGTCGTCATGGTTACCGGCGATCATGGTGAAACCGCTGTCAAGATCGCGTCCGAGGTCGGAATCGTCGAGCACGGCGCGGCCAGCGTTCATCCCATCGAGGGCACTGAACTCGATGCGCTGCTCGCGATGGACCCTGCCGGGCGCCTTGCCACGGCCCGGGTATTTTCGCGGGTGACGCCCGAGCAGAAACTCAGGCTCATCGACTATTTTCAGCACCACCAGCATGTCGTGGCGATGACCGGTGACGGAGTAAACGACGCCCCTGCCCTGAAAAAAGCCGACATCGGCGTTGCCATGGGTATACGCGGAACGGATGTAGCCCGTGATGCCGCGGCGATGGTTCTGCAGGATGATGAGTTCCGAACGATCGTGCAGGCGATCACGCAGGGACGGGCAATCTTCGGCAATATCCGGAAATTCGTGGTCTACCTGATGTCCTGCAACATCAGTGAGGTCCTGATAGTCAGCATCGCCACCGTCGCCGGGGCACCGCTGCCGCTGCTCCCGTTACAGATCCTCTTTCTGAACCTCGTGACAGACGTTTTTCCGGCGCTGGCGCTGGGCGTCGGCGAGGGTTCGGGTTCATTGATGCGGGAGAAGCCCAGGCCCTTCGATGAACCGGTGCTGACCCGTCGTCACTGGGTGAGGATAGGACTGCACGGCCTGAGTATTGCAGCGACCGTGCTGGTAGCAATGACGCTCGCAGTGACCTGGTTTGGGTTTTCTTCCGACGACGCTGTCACCGTTTCATTCTGCACACTGGCGCTGGCCCAGGTCTGGCATGTGTTCAACATGCGGGAGGAAATGCGCCGGCCGGTTAGCAACGAGATAACGCGCAACCCCTGGATCTGGGTTGCGATAGCTATTTGCCTGGCCCTGCTGGTGGCCGCTACCTACGTTCCGGTACTGAGCGGCCTGCTCCAGCTGAGCGACCCCGGGGCAAACGGGTGGCTGCTGATACTCGGCATGAGCTTCGTTCCGCTGGTGCTTGCCTTTGCCGTGCGAAAAATTACCGGTGGGTAGCCACAGGTACGGGTTATGGCCGCATCACGCCTGGAGCCTTGCCAGGTTCTCGGCATGGCTGTCGAAATTGAGGCTGCAGCCGGCGAGAAAGCGTGCGACGTCCTGCTCCCGGTAAAGGTCGCCCCCGCCTGGCTGCTTCGGCGAGAACGGCGGGAATGCGCCATAGCCCGACAGCAGGCAGTGCCATGACAGTGTCCCGAAATGCGATTCGATATCCTGCCGCTCGATCTCCGCGGTCAGGTCCTCGCGGCGGAACCAGGTATCGAGTATTTGCCGTAACGATTCCGATAACACGTCGTTGTCGCGATTGGCCCGCCAGTAGTCGGTATCGTCGCGGGTGTTGAGCTTGTAATGAGCGACGATGTAATCCCGAACGCGCTCGAAGCGTTCGCGGGTTCTGCGATTGTAGTCGTCGCGATAGTCACTGCCGAAGCCGGCTTTCTCGTACTTGACGATGAACAGCTCGATGCTCTGCTGCACCAGGTGCAGGGCGGTTGCCTCGAGGGGCTCGATGAATCCCTGCGAAAGACCCAGCGCAATGCAGTTGCGCTCCCAGTGACGCTCGAGTTGCCCTACCCGCATCTTCAGGTGCCGGGCGTTTTCCGGGCTGTCGAGCAGGCCGAGTGACTCGCGCAGCTCGTATTCGGCTTCATCGGCGCTGCAGTGATTGCTGCTGTAGACGTAGCCGTTGCCGAACCGGCGGGTCAACGGGATCTTCCAGCGCCAGCCGTGCCGCATCGCAATTGAAACGGTTTCGGCCGGCGGCTCGCCGGCAGCCGGTGTCGGCATTACGACAGCGGCATCGTTAAACAGGTTGTCGCTGAAACTGCGGTAAGGCACCCCGAGAGTTTTTTCCATCAGGAGGCCGGCAAAGCCGGTGCAGTCGACAAAGAAATCGCCGGCAATCTCTGAGCCGTCATCGGTGACAAGAGCCGCAATATCGCCCTGCTCATCCTGCCGGGCCTCGACGACACGCGCCTGGACGTGACAAACGCCGTGAGCGGCCGCCCGCTGTGCCAGCCAGGCCCCGAGCAGGCCCGAGTCGAAGTGGTAGCCGTACTCCATGCCAAAGGGAAAATTCGGCGGCGACTGCGGGCCCTTGCCCAGCCGCGCCAGCACGCCGTTGAGCAGGAAATCGCCGGGTGCGGTATGGACGTCCAGACCCAGGCGACGGGTGCGGCAGTTCACCAGGAAGGCCTGCTGCCGGTAGGCATCGGCTTCGGATATGAACGGATGGCTGTAGCGATCGACCCCCGAAGCCGGGCTCCAGCCGTCGAAGCTGATCCCGAGCTTGTAGGTCGCGTTACAGCGCGGCATCCAGTCGGATTCCGGTATACCCAGCAGCTGGAAAAACCGCTTCAGTGTAGGCGTCGAACCTTCGCCAACGCCGATGATGCCGATGTCGGGCGATTCCACCAGCGTTATTCCGATCCGGCCGTCGCGCCACTTTCCGGCAAAAAGATTGGCTGCCATCCAGCCGGCGGTACCGCCACCCAGGATCACGATTTGCCTGGCCGGACTGTTCACGCCGCAAGAACCTGAATCATGAGCCGCATTGTGGCATAGCAGGCGCGACCAGATGCGGCCGGTAGTGGGGTAAGTGCATGTACCTATTTTCGGGCGCGGTACGCTCTACTAGGATCGAGCTATCGCCCGCTGCGGATGGAAATCATGCATGCCATCCTCGCTCACCTGAACCAGGATCACGGCAACGTTGCACGCCTGCTGGAGATCTTCGAACGCGAACACCGGGCTCACGAGCGAGGCGACCCACCGAACCTGCCGCTGCTGACCCAGATCATGCACTACCTGACACGCTACCAGGATGTGTTTCATCATCCTCGCGAGGATGTCTTGTTCGACAGGCTCGCACACCGGTCAGCCGAATCGGCAAAGGTGGTCGCCGAGTTGAAAGACGAGCATGTACAGCTGGCCGAGATAGGCCTGCGGCTGGTCGAAGTGATGACGTGGGAACCCGCCGGGTCGTCGGTTACGGCAGACTCGCTCGCCGACTACATGACTCGTCTCGCGGCACACATGAACCGCGAGTCAGCCGAGGTCTTCTCGCTCTCATCCATCGTGTTGTCGCGGCAGGACTGGCAGAAAATCGAGGACACAACCCGCCGCGCGAGCGACCCGGTATTCGGACCACGGGTTGAGAAATCCTACCGCCTCGTACTGGAAAGACTCACCCAGGACCAATCGAGATAGCGCGGCAATAAAAAAAGCGCGGCTGTTGCCGCGCTTTTTTACTGCCATTGCAGTCGCTATCAGGCCGAGTACTTGCCGAACTCGAGCACTGCTTCCACGGCGTCGCGATCTTCCGAATTGCGGATGACCATGTCTTCGTTGACGAAGTGCATCATCAGGCCGGTTTCGAGAACGGCATCCAGGATACGCGTCCGGAATGCTTTCTCTTTCGGCAGCGAGAACACGCTGTACAGGACCGCGTTGCACTTCAGCTTGTCGATGATGTGATGCAGGGTCGGCAGGTGCTGCATGTCTTCCAGCTCGAACAGCTCGAAGTCGAAGTGCAGCTCCTTGTTCTTGCAGTATTCGTAAACCATGTAACGCTGCAGGTGCACCGGAATCTTTTCGGTGCCCGGGGTGCCGCTTGCGAGATACAGCAGGTTCGGACGGCCGTTGCCCTTCTCACCAACTTCGTAGCGCGCGTTGTGGCCCTTGTAGCCTTCGTCGGGAATGATTTCGAAGTAGCCGCCCGGAATCTTCTTGGCCAGCTTGTCGCCGAATCGGGCTTCCGCGACACGGAAGTCCATGCTCACGCGGGTCTTGCCGGTGACGTTGACGAAGTTGCCGTGAATGTTTTCCTGGGTGAAAAACACTGCCTTGCCCGGACCGGCCTTCAGCGGCCAGCTGGACTTTTCAAACAGTTCGCTCATGTCGTCAACGCTGAGGCAGTTGTCCGTTGCGTACTTGACCAGTTCGCGGGACTTGTCGACGTCGATGATCTGCATCGACGCGGTGTAGTCCTCGTCAGCCGTGACATCGGTCATCGGCATCCACAGGCTGCGCGACGCAATACCGTGGCCGTACAGCAATCCCGTATGGAACGGAAAGATCGACTGCGGCCGCGACGGCAACATGATTCGGATGTTGGGAAAACGCTGCACGCCTACCGGCAGTTCGAGCGCGCCGTCTTTCACCACGACATCGCGCGTGAAATCGAGCATTTTTTCCCTGAACGACGGCAGGTTGCAATCTTTGCAAAGCCGCTTGGTTACTGTGTAGACCTCATCCAGCGGAACCACTTCGTGCAGCGTGGTCAGGTCTTCGACAGGATAGCCATAGTCATTGATGCGCTGAAGAATCCACTTGTGGAAGTCATAGCGGTCCGCGTCGTAATCGACGACTTTGGCATTCCATTCGTTCTGCAGAGTGGACTCGAGTGTTGCGTCGAGGTCTCCCTGTTGATCGATTTTTTCTTGCATCACCGAGTTCTGCATTAATCTCCCCTCATATTTCTTGTGGTGAAATGACTCTTGTAAGTCCTAGTGTAGGTGAGAATTAGCTGATTGCCACAATTTGTGTAGGTTTTGTCGTATTGACATAAGTGGTTGAAAAAGCACTGTTTTTTCGGGCACTTACGACGCCCTGCCGAGACCCCTGACGGACCCTCGCGGGAGGCACGGCCCAGGTTGCGCAAATCCCCCGCCTCAGGCCTGCCAGACCGGGGGGCGACCTGCCCTCCCGCGCCCCCCGAAGCGGGTGCCCCCGGATTCCGGTCGACCGGCCCCCTGGGTCTGGCCCGGCTCACCGCCGTAGACTAGACTTTTCACTGACTGTTACAGCAGGATGATTCCTGCCGTTTTATCCATGACCCCGGGCCAAGCGGGGTCGCCCAGCCCAGGTGGCGAAGGGAACCGACCGATGAAAATTACAATATCAAGCAAGCTGAAGCCGGGAATCTCCTGCCTCCTGCTGGCCCTGACCGCCCTCGGCGGCTGCGCGCCGACGGCCAACGTGGTCGAAGAGATCGAGGCCACGCCGGCGCCGCAGGCAGCCCCGGAAATCTACCTCCCGCCGATCGAGGAGGAGTACCGGATCGCCGTTGGCGACAACGTCACCATCACGTCCTATGTCGATGACAAGCTTCACCAGGAGCTGGTCGTCAGGCCGGATGGCCGGATCTCGGTGTTGTTTTTAGGCGACATCAAGGTCATCGGCATGACGCCCAACGAGCTCGATACGCTGCTGACCGAATCCTATGCCGAATATCTCCACGCGCCCGAGGTTACGGTCGTGGTAGACCCGGCGGCGATGGCGGTCTACGTCGGCGGCGAGGTCAGCCGGCCTTCGATGATTCCGCTAAAGGGCGACCTGACGCTGCTGCAGGCAATCATTGCCGCCGGCGGAGTGATGACCAGCGGCGATGCCAAGCAGGTCCTGCTGATGCGGCGCGGACCCAGCGACATGGTCACCGTGTCGAGGGTCAACCTGACCAACGTGCTCGAGTCGGGTGCACCGGACCTTTATGTCCGGCAGTACGACACGGTTTATGTGCCCAAGACCGGTATCAGCAACATCGGCGATTTTGTCGACGCCTACATCAACCGGATCATCCCCAACGCGGTGCATTTGCAGTACATCTGGTCTGACAACGATGGCCAGGTCCAGCGGGTAGATCCCTCGCCGTAAGCGGTAAGGCCGGTTTATCCGGCCGCCCGCACCGAGCTGTCGCCATTCATCCGCTTCAGGACCTTCCTGCCGGTGGTCCTTCCGCTGTTGATGGCCTCGTCGCTCCAGAAGTAGGTCCACAGACCGAAACGGCCACAGGTGATTACGTCGCGCTCGCCGTACCAGTCTTTCAGCGTGCGCATCGCCGCTTTCCGGTTGCGGTCGTAAATGCAGTACGCAAAAGGAATGTCGTAAGAGTGACGGACTACGATTTCATCGTCGTCCCGAAGGAGACCGACCCGTACCAGGTCGCGGCGGACGGTTTCGAACAGCTCCTCCGAATCCGGCGGTGAGTTGCGGTCGTAGGACACCTCAGCCGAGATCGAGGACATGCCCGGCGGCGCCATGTCGGGACTGAAGTTGCTGGGGGAACTGATCCGGAAGAAGCTGATGTCTTTCTCCGGAAAATGCACCCAGTGCTTGTCGGTAACGTTGGCCCGGCGAATTCCGAGATTGACCACGCGAATGCTGTTCGTGCGCAGCTTCGATGCCGCTTCCCGGACCTCGTCCGGGGCATCGGTGGTAATTCGTACCAGCTCGTTGATCGGAATCGTGTTGACCAGCGTGTCGTAGCTGATCCGGGCGCCGTTCTCGAAGGTCACCTGGCGCGCGGTGGTATCCAGCTCGACGGCGCGATGGTTCAGCCTGATGTCACCGGCGCGCTTCTCGAGGGCGCGGGCCACCGCGCCATAGCCGCCACCGTTTTTCGGGTAATGGAACATTGCATTGGAACCGATGGCGGTCTGGCGGCTCCACAGCGCACCGCGCACCACCTGCAGGGTGGACGGCATCGGCACCTTGTTGCCGGTCCACTCGAAAGTCATCTCTTTCGGTGAAACGCCCCAGAACTTTTCGCTGTAGGGAATCAGGAAGGTATCGGCAAAGGTAGTACCGATATTGCGGTACATCCATTCCTCGTAATTCGTCGGGTCCGGGTGCTTGTTGCGGTTGAAGAAACCCCACACGCTGTTGATCCGCAGCCGCAGCGGCAGACCGGCCGTATTCACCTGGAAGGGATAGGCGGTGTAGACCTTGTGCGAGTAGATTTGCGCGACCCGGGTGATCGGCACCATGTCGAGCCCGAGATCGGCAAGAAAAGACAGCACCTTGGGGCTCTTGGAATTCAGCACGTGAATACCGCGATCGAAGGAAAAACCGTCTACCTGGTCCGAGGCCGCGACACCGCCCGCACGCGAGGCTGCCTCAAAAACCGGCGCTCCACACTCCATCGAGGCGCCAAGGCCCGCCAGCCCGCCGCCCAGAATAGCGACTTCCAGAGTCTCCGCTGATGTATTCATGGTTGTCCTTCCCGCTCCCCGTAATTTTATTGGTGTACTCATAGTCTAGTTGGGTCGTGTGGAGTTTACCCGGAAGGTGTCGGCCATATACCCGGATTGAACATTGTTCCGGCGAGGGCACTATCTTCGGCAGTGTTCCACGGGTGCTACTATAATCGCCGCGAAAAGGAGGAGAAATGGAGCAAACCCCGAGCCTCAGCGTAGTCCTGCCGACCTACAAGCGCCCTGATACGCTGCGCAGAACGCTGAAATGCCTGGCAGAACAGGATCTCGAGCCGGAAGAATTCGAAGTTATCGTCATCGAGGACGGGGCTACCGAAGAAACCGCCGCGGTCGTCGAGGAAGCCCGCCAGACCTCGATGCCCGGGATTACGTTTTTACAGAACGACGAAAACCGCGGTCCGGGCTATACCCAGAACCGGGGCATACGGCTGGCAAAAGCGCCGATCATCCTGGTGCTGGCCGACGACATCTGGCTGGTGCCTGGCGCTTTGCGCGCGCACCTGGATTGTCATAACGAGAACCCGGAGCCCGAAGTGGCCGTGCTGGGTAAAGCGATACAGTCGCCCGAGTTGTTTTCCCTGAGCGTGTTTCTGAAACACTGGGACCAGTTCGGCATGTCGCGCTTCGACAATCTGACCGAACTGCCCTACTACCTGTTCTGGGGCTGCAACATCTCCTTCAAAAAAGACTACATGCTGGAACACGGCATGTTCCTGGAGCACCGGGGTCGCGGCGGCGGTGCCGCCCACGAAGATGTCGAGCTGGGTTTCCGGCTGCATCAGCACGGCCTGAAGCTGCTGTACAACAAGGATGCCTGGGGATACCACTACCACGTGTATACGCTCGACCAGGCGGTGCGCCGGTATCACGACCGAGGCATGAACTGGGACGAGTTCAAGCAGTACATGCCCGACCCGGAGTGTGACGTCAGCTTTCATGTCCTCAACCGGAAAAACGCCCGCGAGTACTTCGGAGTACTGCGACGCCCCAACTCCCTGGCGGGCGCGAACAGCCGAATCAGCTATCACCTGCTGTTTCATGCCGTCCGGATGCTGGTGCTAAACCGCGTGACCGTGCCGCTGTTCTGGCGACCGGTTCTGTACGGCGCCGAAAAACGCCCCTGGCTGGCAAAACTCATGAACCGGCAAATCTACCGGGCGTTTCTCTACTACTACTTTGTAAAGGGAATCTCCGACGCCCGTTCTTACTACGCCGGCCAGGATAAGGCGACACTGACCGGCTGACCGCAGGCACGGGCGGTCAGCCCGCCCGAGCCCGGTAAACGCCCGTTGGGAGCCAGCCATCTACCAGACGTCCAAGGATAGTATCGTTCGGCACGCCGGTATCACGCTGGGCGGCGTGGTTATCGGCGCGGTTCTCGTGTTCGTCAACGAGGTGCTGGCCGCACGGCTGCTGGGTATCCGTTTTTATGGTTTTTTCGCCCTGGCCTTCGTGCTGGCGAAGATCGGCGAGATCGCGGCGACCTTCGGTCTGCAGCTGGCCGTGGTGCGTTTTATTCCCGGGTTCCGGGTCGACGGACGCCACCGTGAAGTGGCTGGAGCCATCACCGGGTCGCTGGTCTTTCCCGCGGTGGCTGGCGTGCTGCTGGCCGGGGCGGTCTATGCCAGCAGCGGCTGGTTTGCAACGGAAGTTTTCAACGAGCCGGAAGCAAAGCGCTATATCCGCTACCTGGCCGCCGTCATTCCTTTCCTGGCTCTTGCCAACATCCTCGGTCACGTGACCCGCGCCTTCGGCCGCTCGGTCGAGCAGGTGCTGATACGGAACCTGATTCCGCCGGTTACGTTCTTTATCTGGCTGACGGTTTCCCACCTCGTCGACGCAGAGCCGATCACCGTTGTCACCGGTTTTGTGTTCTCCTATTTTTTCAGCACTTCGCTGGGCACCCTGATCGTCGCCCGGCTGTTGAAAAAAGAGGCTACCTGGACCGCGCCGATCCTGCGGCTGCGTGAGCTCTACGCCTACGCCTCGCATGTTTTTATCAACAGCGCGCTGCTGCTGACTATCGGGCTGACCGATGTCTTCATGCTCGGTATCTTCGAGAGCGCAGAACAGGTTGGCATTTACCGTGGGTGTCTGCGGGTCATGCTGATTTTCGAACTGGTTGCCTTCGCCCTCGGGGCGGTAACGACCCCGCTTTACTCGTTGCTGTCGGAATCCAATGACCGCGAAAAATTGCGCGAGGTTTACTCGATGGCGCTGCACCTCGCCAGCATTATGGTGATTCCCGCCTACCTGCTGATTTCACTAAATGCAGCGGACATCCTCAACCTGCTCGGTCCCGGCTTCGCGGCGGGATCGACAGCACTTGCGATCCGGGCCGGTGGAGCAGCGGTTAAAGTGGCTTTCAGCGGAGCCGGCCTGCTGCTGCTGACCACCAACCGTCAACGCTTCGAGACCGGCAATGCCGCGGTCATCGTGATCTTGAACATAATCCTTAACCTGTTGTTAGTGCCCCGCTTTGGTATCGTTGGGGCAGCCTCGGCAACTGTTATTTCGCTGACGTGTCTAAGCGCCCTGCGGGTCATCGAGGTCAGGCTGACGCTGGGACTCGGGTCTTTCGGACTCTACCTGCCACGGTACCTGGCTGTCTGCGGAATACTGGGGCTGGCGGTCTCATATGGCGCCGCGGCAATGGGTGCCGGGCCGGGGTCCGGAGCGGCCCTGCTGGCGCTGAGACTTGCCGGAATGGGGTCTATACTTGTCGCAGGACTATGGATTTTTGGAATACAACAGGAGGACAAGCGTGTTTTGCTCCGTGTCATTCGCCCCGGGAGGGGATCATCGGCCTGACACCCGGATGGGTGGGCGGGCTTCTGTGGGGAGGCGTCTCCGATGAGTGAGCGGAATTCCAGTGAAATGTCGCCCTTCGTGTTCTCTAACTGGGAATATTTCCAGCACCTGAAGAACCACAAGCAGTTCATCATCGTCTTTACCCTGTCGGCCATGCTGTGTGCCCTGGCCCTGACCTACGTCTACTCGGAAAAATACGAGGCGACGACAACACTGTTTTTCTCGCCGGAGGAAATCATCCGGCTGAAATTCAAGGCCGCGGAAAACGAGGCCTTCGGTGCGCCAATGCCGGGCGCTGACTTCAAGGTCGTGGGTAAGACCCTCGAGAACCTGGCAACCAACGAAATGCTGTTGCGCAGGGTCGTCAACGATCTCGAACTCGATGTCGTGGAAGAAACCGAGTACACCGGTCCTGCGTACATCCGTTATTACAAGATACTGAAGGACAACGCCAAGGAATATGTGCTCAAGGCCTGGAGCTACCTGAAATACGGCAAGCTGCCCGACGAAGACCCGACCGTGAACGCGGTGCTGGAACTGGCCGGCAATATCGAGGTCAGGGCCCAGGATTCCTACATATTCGTGCTCAAGGCGAGAGACCGGCACCCGGAGCGCGCCGCCCTCATCATCGACACCGTGGCGGCCTATCTCGTCAATATCCTCGAGGAGAAGGACAAGGGCCCGGCCGTCCAGCGTATCGAACAGATCAAGCCGATGCTGGCGCAGAAGCGCGCGGAAATCGACCGGATCCAGTCGCAGCTGGACGAACTGTTCGAGACCAATAACCTCACGTCAGTTACCCAGGAAATGGACCGGGGCCTCGAGCAGCTTTACGAGCTCACGACCCAGAAAACCCTGCTCGAAGCGGACATGCGGCAAAACGAGCGGGAGCTCGCGACGCTGGACAGCAAGCTGTCGCTGAAAGGCGGCGGATCGCGCAGCAGCGGCCTCCGGCCGGACGATTTCGAGAAGATGGCGACCGACAAGCTCTACACGGAGATCGAGCTCGACGGTCAGCGGGCACGGCATGCGTCGCTGGCGAAATCGATACGTGACATCGAAGCCAAGCTGCAAAAACTGCCGGAACTGGACCTGACGGTGCAGTCGCTGGAAAACGAGTTACACCGTGCCAATGACGACTATTCGATGCTCAACGTCGTCCTGCAGGAACTGAACGTCCGTGAAGCCGATGCAACCACGGAGCTGAAAATACAACATCCGGCAACGGTGCCGACCGCACCGGTTTCGCCGATCAAGGTCTATCACGTGGGGCTTGCTGGCATCCTGGGAATATTTTTCTCGATTGGCCTGGCCTACCTGTTTGCGTACTTCAACATTCGCCTGTTTGTGCCATCGAAGGGCGTGAAGAAACGTGCCGAGGCGTCGCCCGCGACACCCGACCAGCCGCCACCCAACCCGATGATCGGCAAGGAGGCAGCGTCATGATGAAAATGAGTACCAAGCTGCGTCGTGTCGTAACCGGCAACGACAGTACCGTGGTCGCGCAACGTGGCACGACAGACCGCAAGAAGCGTCACCACCTGTGGGCGCCGTTCCGTTACCTGCTGGTGCTCGCCATGGGGTCGAGCGTCGGGCTGCTCGCCTCCTATGCGCTGCGCTACGCAGGAATGTAGTCCGGGCAGACGTCTCGCCATGAGCCCCGGATTCTCGTTCACTGGCCGGCCTGCTGACGCGCACCATGCCTGACCTGTCAGGGATAGTCAGGGGCACGAGCCGTCACCTCATCGCCGCCTTTCTCGGTGCCGTGTTTGCCGTGGCCGTGTCTCGGTTGTGGGGCCTCGACACCCGCTGGTTCGTGGTGACGGTTATCGGCATCCTCGGGGTCTCCGCGGCGATGGTCATGATTGCCTATTTCGCGGAATTCCTGCTGATCTGCCTGCTGTTTGCCATACCTTTTGCCGGCTTTGGCAAGTGGTTTTTTCCCTCCAGCCTTCGCGAAACCGTCTTTTCCTCGCCCTCGCACAACGCCACGCTGGAGGGGGTCGCCGGCGTTGGCGTACTCGATTTCATTGTCCTCGGGCTCTACCTGCACTGGTTTTTCAGGATCGCAATCCTGCGGTCCGAGAAATTGCCGCGGCTGAATAACATCGATTTCTGGGCGTTTTTGTTTCTCTCAGCCTACCTGGTGTCGCTGATCGGCACCGCCAAGGTCACGCTCGGGCTGCATGCAACCGTTTATCTCCTCAAGTTTATTGCCCTGTACTTTTACATCTCCAGGCACTTCCGGATGCGTCACGTGCCATGGTTCATGGCGGCTCTGATCTTTGCGGTCATCGTGGAGGGCGGTTTCGGAACCGTGCAATACACCACGGGCAAGTTGCTCGGTTTCGGTCTCGACAAGGGTGCAGGCTCGGCGCTGGACTACCAGTACATGGTTCCGGGCACCGAACAATGGCACCGGGCCACCGGCACACTCTATGACTCCCACTCGCTGGGTCTGTACCTGGCGATGATGATCCCGTTTTTCCTGGTGGGCCTGTTCGATAACAGCATCCGGCCGCTGTTCAAGACCATCATGGCTGGCGCCATGTTGCTGTCGCTTGCCGTTCTGCTGATGACCTTTACCCGGTCAGGCTGGGTGGCCTGCGCCGCATCGCTGGTGTTCGCGATGTTCATGCTGATTTTCGTGTGGAAAGACCGGCGCGTAATCCCGTTCCTGGCGGTTGGGTTCCTGATTTTCCTGGTCATGGCGCCGTGGTCGATCGATCTGGTGATCCAGCGATTCCAGAAATCGCCCGTCGAGACACTGACCACCCGGTTCGAAGGTTTCTGGGTTGCCCTGCACATCTGGTCCCAGCACCCGCTGTTCGGCTTCGGGGTCGGCAACTACATCGAGGCGCTGTGGAAGTACAACTACGGGTGGAACCAGGACATCATCGTCCACAACACGGTGCTGTGGCTCGGTTCGGAAACCGGGCTCTTCGGTGTGGTCACTTTTTACGGACTGATTGCCGCTGCTGCGTTACGGGCCTGGAAGCTGGCCATGGGGCCACGCAACCTCGCCGCGACCATCGGCATGGCGATTCTCATCGCCCTGTGCGCGTTTGTCGTGGAGGGCATGGCAACGCCGATGCACCGCGAACCGGCGCCATTCGCATTTTTCTGGATCCTGATTTCGATGAGCGTGGCGCTCACCCGCCCCGTGCCTGAAACGACCCACCAGTACGCCACGGTGACAGAAATCGGCCCACGCCTGCAGGGCTCGGTCGGGTTGCCCCGAGATTAAGGAAAACCGGAAAAAGCCTTCGTTGTCGGCTATCCTCAGTCCAATAACGATACGAATAAAGCCCCAATGACAGACACCCAAGACAAGCTCGACATCGTCCTGCTCGCCGGCACCGGTCGCAGCGGCTCGACCCTGATCGAGCGCATCCTCGAAACCTACGACGGCGTAGCCTCGGCGGGCGAGTTCGGGCTAACCTGGTGGTACGTCCTGCGGGTGGGCATCAAGTTCGAGGATTTTCCCTGCTCCTGCGGAGAACGACTGGGCGACTGCGGCTACTGGAACCGCATCTTCGAGAGAACCGGTTTCACCGAGGCTGAGCTGGACGAGATCATCCGCCTGCAGGCTTCGCTGTTCCGGCCGCGGTTTTTCCTCCGTTACTTCGTCCCGGGCCTGAACCGCGACATTCGCGAGAGAATCCGCAAGCTCGCGACCTACCACGAACGCTACTACCGGGCCGTGGCAGCCGAGACTGGCGCCTCGGTCATCATCGATGCCTCCAACATCCCGATGACCGCGCTGGTGATCAAGGAGATCCCGAACGCCAATGCTCACGTGCTCCACTGGGTGCGCCGCCCCGAGGGTGTCGTCAACTCGTGGAACACGGTCAAGCAACACCCCGGTTTTGGCGGTGCGCCGTCTGACACCAAGCCGCCGGCGGTTACCGCGATACGGTGGCTGGTCACCAACACCATGGTGGAACTGCTCCGGCTGGTGATGCCGGTGCGGCGTTATCACTATGAATGGTTCGTACAAAGCCCGCGCGAACGAATCGTCAAAATGATGAGTGAGATCCCGGATTTCGCCAGCCGCGGAAACACCGCTTTCGAGGGTGACTACGGCCTGTCGTTCACGCCCGGGCATGCCTACCTGGGCAACCCCGACCGGTTTCGGTCAGGCAAGAGCCAGATACGCCGGGACGACCGCTACCGCAAGGCGCTGAACCGCGCCCAGCGACTCCTGGTCGTCACGCTGACCTGGCCGCTATACCTCGTCTATGGCTATTTCCGGGGCCGTAACCGGGCCTGAG
Organism: Gammaproteobacteria bacterium; assembly: GCA_024638445.1. Classification (GTDB taxonomy): domain Bacteria; phylum Pseudomonadota; class Gammaproteobacteria; order Steroidobacterales; family JABDKV01; genus JABDJB01. The sequence continues at coordinate 24,570 of JAHEKH010000020.1, forward strand.
CTTCCCGCCTACAGCACCTCGAACGTGACGCTGTCCGAGGTCAGGCTGCGGCCAATCGCCGGATTGAGCACTTCACAGCTCAGCGTATAGGTGCCACGCAGCGGGAATGATTGTCCAATCGTCAGCAGCGACAGCGGCGCCGGATCGAGTATCATTCCGGCCGGCAGCGTCAGCGAACCATCGCCGCCGATATCCAGCAGTGAGAAGACGGCGCCGTTGGGTATTTCCAGCGACAGCTTGATCTGGCCGTCGAATGCAATACCGCTGGCGGGGTTAACGTACCGGGCCTGAGAAACAGTAATCGTCTCGCCCTCGACATAGCTCGGCTGGCTCATCAGGACTTCGCAACCCGGGCCGATTTCCCGGATCTTGATCACCTGGTCGGCGGCGACGTTATTCATGACCTGGGTTGCGCCCGACGGCCACTGCACGGTGACGCTGTTGGCGGTGGTGTTGGTGCCCAGGCCGAAGTGCAGCCGGTGAAAGTCCTGGCTATGGAGATGCATGCCGCCCGAGCGCTCACGCAGCTGCGTTACGCCGTTGGCCGTTACAAACACCCGGGCGCCGATGCCGTCACGGTTACTGTGAGTGCCCTCGAGATCGATCTGCAGCCAGTGATTGGTGTTGCCGTCATTTCGGAAGAGCTGGTGCGGCCCGAAGTTGAACGGCGGCCAGCCGTTGCCGTTGGCGACAAACAAATCCAGGAAACCGTCACCATCATAGTCGGCGCTGATAACCGTTTCGCCGCGCCCGAGCTCACTGCCCTCGGCACCGCCGGCCAGCGGGACTTCGGTAAAGAACCCCGTGCCATCGTTCTCGAACAGCATGTTCGGGGCATTGGTCACTGCCCGGGTACACGCGAGGTAGAGGTCGACGTCCATATCGTTGTCGAAATCGCCCGCTGTAACCGATACGCAGGGCGTCAGAAGCAGGCCGGAGCTGGCGGTTGAGTCGGCAAAACCACCGTTGTTCAAGGTGTACAGGTAGTCCTGACGCGATGGCTCACCGGGGTACACGAAGCCGAGGGCAGCAATGTCCGTGATCGGGTCCTGCGAGTGGATCAGGGTGTTGAGCTCGCTGCAGCAGGAAACGCGCAGCTGCCAGGTGCTGGTCGCGGTATCGTAACCAATATAAATGCCGACATCGACGCCCTGGGTAAAACGGTCAAGCCCCTGGTGATCGGGGTTCGACTCATCGAGCGTAAAAGTGGTTTCCGCCGGGTTGATGCCGTTCGCGCCAATATAAATCTGCTCGACCGGCCAGAACCAGTTGGACGGAATCAGTACGTACAGGTCGCCCGTTGTTTCAATGTCCATGCCTTCGGCACCGTCAGCCGGGTGCAGCCGGGCCTGGAGCTGGGTCGGGCTGATCTGGACCACGTCGGAACCGTCGGGATTGGCGCGGACCATGAACTGGTCGGGCAGGAGATCACCATTGAAGTCGGCAATCGCGACGTCCAGGACTGAGATTCCCGGCGCCGTGCCTGGAAACAGCGACAGCTCGCTGAGCGGCATTATAACGGTATCGAAAATTTTCCAGGCCACCTGCACTGGCGGACCATCATCGCGATTGTAGGTTGCCACCTCCATGACCCCATCCAGCGTCACGTCGGTCAGCTGGGCCACGGTCGGCGCCAGCGGGTTGGCGGGAAAAGCGCCGGCATCGTAGACAAACGTGCCGTCTGTCTGCTGGACGTAGACTCCGGCGGGCACCTGCCCGTCGTTGCGCGCCAGTGCGGTATAGAACAGGTCGAGCAGGCCATCGTTGTTCAGGTCGAACATCAACGGATTGCGGCCGCGACCCAGGGGCAGGTCGACCAGACGCTGCACGGCTTCCTCAGTGAAGACACCGGTTCCGTCGTTGACCAGGAAACGATTGGGCGAGGGATCGAGCTGGGCGCCAGCGCCCCCGAGCTGTATCAGGTCCTGGTCGCCGTCGTTGTCGAAATCGGTCCACTGCGCGCCGTGGGCATCGTCCACGAAACTTTCCGCGAAACCCGGCGTCGTGTCGATGAACAGACCACTCTGGTCCACGTCGTTGATGTACAGCGTCGGTGCCTGCGTGTGGTTGGTGACCCAGAGGTCGGGATCGCCGTCGCCATCTGCATCGCCCCAGGACGCACCCCAGCTGGAATTCAGTTCGGTCATGCCGACGGTTGCGGTCGTTTCGGTGAAACTGATCGCGAAAGCGGGCGACGAGGCTAACAGGAGCCCGGCCAACGCCGCGACGATGCATTGAGACGGCTTTATTGTTTTGATCATCTTGTTCGCCTTGATTTCTTCCTCTCCCGTGCAACCGGCAGGGGCAGGCCACTCAGGTCGGGCAGTGCCGAATACAGGCTCGGCAGCCGGTGTGAGCGGTAAACCGCGGTTGTCTGCTCGTGCTCGTTAATTATAAACCCGGATCCGGCCGTTTCGTGCACGACCGAACGATAAGACTGGTCGCCATCGGCCAGCCCCGAGCTGAAGAAATAGTTGCCGTTGCTCAGGAGATGCGAGCTGCCGACCGCCAGCGACTCGACCAGCAGGTCGACATCGTGAATGAGGGTGGCCACCATGTTCTGTTCGTCCAGCCGGTAGACCCGGCCACGGGCGTTGCACAGCTCCTCGCCAAAACTTACGCAATAGACGTTCGAATTGTCATAAACCACCAGGTCGGTGGCGTTCGCAAAGTTGGGGTCGTGCTGGTGCGAGAACCAGGGGAACGGAAACGGGAAGGGAGAGTTGATCTCGAAATCACCGTCATTACCCAGGTGCCAGACGACGTGACCGTCACCCGCGCCATCGCGATAATCGATTTTCGTAATCCAGTCCTGGTGTCGCAGCGAGATCAGCAAATTGCCGTCAGTAGCGTGATAGGTGATCGTGTTGCCGTGCGTCCAGTCATTGGCCGTAGGGGCAAGGAAAAACTGGAAGCAGCCCCGCCCCCCGGATCCGTCTTCGCAGGTCTCGCCGAGAACCGCCTCACGGGTCACGTCGAGGTGATCGAAAGAATTCCAGTACCACTCAACCTGGAGATTCTGGTCCAGCACCACGATCGAATCGCCCAGCACATTGATATCGCCGGGTCCCTGGACATCGGTCAGGATGCGCTCGACGGTACCCAGGGCGGCAATACGGCCGTTGGGCAACGGCCGTATATCGTGATGCATGTCGCTGATGATGTCTTCGCCCATGGCCGTGAGCTGGCGGTTTATGGTGTCGATGTTGGTCGATCGCTGGATGTTGCCGGCCAGGTCGAAGATGACCAGGTCGCGGCCGCCGTTCTCGGAATCCATGATGTACAGGAACAGGCCATTGCCGGCCGGACGAACCAGCGTACCGCCGGCCAGCCGGTCGTTGTACCAGATCACGGCACCCGCGATATCAGCGGCATACGGCAGCGGGAAAATCGGCCCCTGGGGGTTGCCGATAACGGGCGAATGCAGGATGACCTTGTCGATGAAACTGGATTGCGGTGTTGCCGGCGTCAGCACGGAGGCTGCCGGAACGATGGGTGAAATCGACCCGGTCGTAAAGCTCGACTGCTGGCCAAAACCAATGGTCTGCCCGGTGTCAGCGTCGCGCAGCTCGTGCTGGATGAAATAGGTAGATTCCGCGCGCATCCCGCCAAGATAGAAGTTCATCGAGTACTGGGGATCGCACGCCCTGGCGTTGGTGCTGGTATCGGTGACCGGATCACCGGTCGTAAAATGCACCACCATTTCCGCGCCGTCCGGACAGGCCGGTGCGCTGTACAGCGCGACGAGCGGCAGGGGTGTCGGCGAGACCACGGGCGCAACCAGCGGGCCGCCGGTCACCGAGGTGATCTCGTAAGGAATAGTCGCAAATTTTTCGCTGCCGTCCTTGTAAAGCGCACGACCGGTTACGTCATACACGCCTTCGTCGAGCGGCGTCCAGCGGATGATGCTGCTCTTCTGGTAGTCGGTCATCACCCGGCTGGGTTCGCCGGTCCGGCCGATTACCAGGCTGAAGGCAATGGCGTCGGGTCCGGCATCGAGATTGAACTCGATCGAGGTACCCACCGGCTGTCCCGAACCCCGTTTCGATTTCGGCACCTGCGCCGTTGCCAGCGAGCTGGCCAGCGAAAGCGTTACGAAACTCATCAGGATTAGTCGGCAGGTCATAATATTCTCCACCCGGCTCTCGGGGCCGGTTTGGTCAAGAATGAAAAGCCGGCCCCTCGCGGGGCCGGCTTTCCGGCGAGATCCGTTCGCTTACTGCGGTATATCCCAGTACGGCGGCAAGGCGTACAGGCTGATCAGGCGATGTGACCGGTAGGTCCACATGTTGATTTCCAACCGCGTCACCTCGGTACCACCCGGAGTAAATTCCTGGAAGTACGAGGTGTTCTGCGGGCTGAAGCCGTGCAGGCCGCTGTTGAAGTAGTAGTTGCCATTGACCAGCAGCTGGGCCGAGCCAACCGCGCGGGCATAATCCTGCAGGTCGATGTTGACGACTGGCGTTGCTTCCATCGTCGTCTCGTCGATCTGCCAGACCTGGCCGCGGCTCTTGCAGTCCACTGGAGGCGTATTGGCTTCGCAGCGGAGATTGCTGTTGTCGTACAGCAGGATCTGGTCGTCAGCGACATAGCTGACGTCATGGGTATGCGACGGCCAATCGTCCCGATTACCGGTGGTCAGCGTGAAATCGCCTTCATCACCCAGTCTCCATTCGAGTGCACCGGTGCCGGCGCCGTCAGCGTAATCGACCTTGACCACCCAGTCCTGGTGGCGGACTGAGACAATCAGGTCGCCATCGGTCGGCGAGTAGGCGATGCCGTTGGAGTGGGTCCAGTCGTTAGCTTCCTCGCCGTTGAACACGTTGCCGCAACCGGCGCTGCCGCCGGGAACGCACACGTCGCCGGTGCTCGAAACCCGGCTCGTGTCGAGGTTGTCGAACATATTCCAGGCGAAGGTCACCTGGAGATCTTCGTCGAGGACGATAACCATGTCGGCCAGCGTATTGACCTCACCGGGCCCCTGCTGGTCGACCAGAACGCGCTCAACAGTCGTCAACACAGCCGTGTGGCCGTTAGGCAGTGGCCGCGCTTCGTGGTGGAAGTCGTTGATCGCCTGGTGTCCCATCTCCGCGAGCTGGCGGTTGATCTGGGTTGCGGTCGTCCGCTGCGCGACATTGCCCAGCAGGTCCATCCGCGTCAGCTGCTGCTGAATGTGGCCGGTGACCGGATCGTCTTCGTTGGTCCAGATCGTGCCACCGCCGGCCGGGCGGAACGAGTTGCCGGTGTATTCGGCGTACCAGATGAGGTTGCCCTCGAGGTCGACCGCATAGATGTTCGGGTCGACACCGGCACCCGGGTTGCCGACGATCGGCGCCATCAACACGGTGTTCTCGATGAGGCTGGACTCGATGCTGTACGGCAGCCCTTCGACGACCGGCTCAAACGCAACCGTCGGCGTACCGGTACGGAACGGAGTGAACGGCGACTGGCCGACCACGGTTCCGCCGTTGAGGATCTGGTGCTGCATCAGGTAGACACTGTTCTCACGCATTCCGGCAACGATAAAGTTCATCGTGGTGCCCGATACGCAGTTCTTCTCGTTGGTGGTCGTAGTCGCACCGACCGCCGGCGAGAAGAAACGCACACGCATTTGCAGGCCACGCGGGCAGGCCGGCGCGGAGTAATAGGCCACCAGCGGGTTGCTCGTCGGAGTCGCCACACCCTGGATCTGTGCCAGCGGTGTCCGCGGTCCCACCGTGAACTGCATGCCGGCATGGGTCTCAACACCGGTATCGATATCGAGCACGCTGCCGATTACCAGGTAGTTGCCTGGATCGGTAGGCACCCAGTCAACCGCACTCATCGTGTCGTGATAGTCATAGACGACGTGCACGTCATCCGGATTAGCTGCCGGACCGACGCTCAGCCGGTACGCCTCGTTGGTTGCACCTTCACCGGTGATAGTGAAAGTGATCCTCTCACCCGCTGCAGTGCCTGTCGGCAGGCTGGAACTGATACCAGCGGCGTTGGCAGCAGGTACCGCCAAAGCCGGCAGCAGCAGTACCGCCATCGTCTTTAGTATTTTCAGGACTCTAGTTTTCATCATTGTCTCCGTCAATTTTTAAAATCTCCGCCTGGTATCTCATTCCGTCTGGTTACCTTATCTCCGGATCGTTTTTTAGTTACCCCACGACGGAGGCAGGGCATACAGATCTACCATCCGGTGAGTACGATAGGCCATCGTGGCCAGTTGCATCGTCTGCACAATGGTGCCATCCGGCTGAGTCTCATGAGAGAGGCTCTCCGGGACACCAAAGTCGGCGGCAATTCCCGAGTTGAAATGGAAATCGCCATTAACCAGTAGTTGTGCGCTGCCAAAACCGCCCGAGTATTCCGTGAACTGGGTATCGGTAATCAGCGTCGCCACCATGTTTGTTTCGTCAAGCTGATAAACCTGCCCACGGCTGTAGCAGCTGTTGGGATCCAGATGGCAACGGGTGTTGCCGTTGTCGTATACAGCGAGTATATCGCTGGTCAGGCCAAAATTCGGGTCGTGGATATGCGAGAACCACGGAAACGGATCGGTTGACCCGGCGATCGTGAAGTCGCCGTCGGGACCGAGCCGCCAGATCACGTCACCAGTTCCTCGCCCGTTTTGATAGTCCATCTTGATGATCCAGTCCTGGTGACGAATCGACAGGATCAGGTTGTTGTCGTCCGCGGAGTAAGCGACCGCGTTCGAGTGCATCCAGTCATTGGCAACCTCGGCCAGGAGTACCGGGGAGCAGCCGGGGCGGTTGGTGCATTTCTCGTCGAGAATCGCGACCCGGCTGTTATCAATATGGTCGAATCCGTTCCAGGTCCAGATGACTTCGTGATTCGGGTTAAGAACGACAATCATGTCGGACTGGACATCGACATCGCCGGGCCCCTGTACGTCCGTCAGTATCCGCTCGTTCGTACCGATAATAGCCGTGTTGCCGTCCGGCAGGAGGCGTGCATCGTGATGAATATTGTTGATCAGGTCGTCGCCGCGGGCCGCGAGCATCTGGTTGATCCGCTCCACATGAATTTCGCGAACAGGATTACCGAGCAAGTCAATCTCCTGCATGACCTGCCCCACCGCTTCCGTGGTGTTCAACAACACGATGAACCGGCCTTCACCCGTCGGCCGCGTCATGATCGAACCCACAGTCTGGTTCGCTTCGATTTCCGCGTACCACACCGGCGCACCCAGCAGGTCTACCGCAAAGGGCGTACGCAGCATGACGCTCGAACCGACCGGCGAAACCAGTACGAGTTTTTCGGTATTGCTGGTACCCGGATCGATCGGGTCGAGCACGGTAGCGGCCGGCAAGGCGATCGCGGGCGATCCAGTCTGGAAGGAGAGGTAAGGACCAACTCCGAGCAGATTGTCGTTTGCATCGACGATTCTATGGCGCAACACGTAGTTGGTATTCTCCCGCATACCGCCCACATAAAAATTCATAGTGCTGCCGGACCGGCAGTCTTTAAAATGAGTTTTGCTGGGCGTGATACCGGCCGGCGCAGACGGCGCGACAAACGTGACCTGCATCCGGGAGCCCGTCGGGCATGCTGGCGCGCTATAGCGGGCAACCATCGGGTGCGACGTTGAAGAGACAACAGGCTGCGTTGTCGACGCGGGTATAGGCTGCATCGCGTAGCCGATCGCCGTGGTCGACGTGATCGTTGCCGTTGAAGCATCCATGGCCTGGGCAATGATGTAATAAAGACCCTCGTCGACGGGCGTCCACTCGAACGCGGCGTCGGTACGAAAATCGAAAATCGCTCTTTTGCCCGTCGCGGCGGTCTGGACTATGAGCCGGTATCGCTCGTCCTGGGCGCCGTCGCCGGTTACCGTGAATG
>JAHEKH010000104.1 GCA_024638445.1 Gammaproteobacteria bacterium
GCTATGACCGGATGGAAGCTGTGGCAGAAAACTCTCCAGCCAGGCGGCAAAATGCGCCGGATCCATGATTCGGCGCACCAGGTCGGCCTCGGCCAGGCAGGGCGACAGGAAGTCCTGCCCCGACGGCTCATAGGCCAGCGGGCAGTGCCGGTCGGCAGCGTAGAGTTCGACGATTCGACCTTCGAGCATTCCCGCGAATTCCGCGTTGCCTGCCGTGCGTGCCCAGTCCAGCGCCAGGCCGAAAGCGAATGCCGTCTGTGAGTGTTCCCCGGTCCTGATCGGGTAATGCAGCTTCGGAACCCAGTCCGCCAGGCGTTGTGCGGCTATTTCCTCGACAGGCTTCAGAACGGCCAGCCAGCGGCGTGCCTGCGGATCGTCCCATTCACGGAGTTCCGCCGTCAGCTGCAGCAGCCAGGCGAGCCCATAGGGTCTTTCGAAGCTGGCCCGCCCGGCGCCGCGCAGGTAGTGCAGCTCGCCTGCGGCGCGCTGACGGGTGAAGCTGCGGTCCAGCGCGGACCGGGCCGGCGCGGCGAAGGGCGCATCCGGAAACTGGCGCGCCAGTCGTGCCAGCAGCCAGTGACCGTGTACGGCCGAGTGCCAGTCGTAGCACCCGTAAAAAATTGGTGTGAACTGGCGGGGGACGCCGGCATCGTCGTCGCTGTTCATCACGTGGGCGATCTTGTTCGGGTATTCCTGGTGCACACAGGTCAGCGCCAGTTCAGCAAACCGGCCCGCCTCGGTGGCGTCCAGCGCCTGCGCAGCCGGAGCTACCAGCAGGAACACCATTAAAAACCGCATACCGTCAGCAGCCGGTCAGCGTGCAGTTGCCGAAGGCGAAAAGGCTTACTCGCGCCATGGCGAAGCCGATCAGCCCGCCTGCGAGCACGTCAGTCGGATAGTGCAGCCCGAGTATCATGCGGGAAAAGGCCACCAGGACAGTAAAGGGCAGCAGCACCCAGATCGTCTCGGGAAAATACGGAAACAGCATCGTGGTAAAACACACCGCGTGCAGTGTATGCCCGGAAGGAAAGCTGTACTGGTCGAGAATCGGTGCGCCGGCAACGATCTCGCTGCGCAGGATGAACGGTCGTGGGCGGACCAGTCGCTCTTTGAGATACTTGTAAAGCGCCACGTTGATCAGCGCGGTCAAACCGACGTGCAGGCTGACGACCGCGCCCTGGTGCCCGGACAGCAGCGGCAGCAGAACGATCAGGCCGTACCAGAACCAGCCGTCACCAAGCCAGCTGATTCCACGAAAGAACCGGCTGACATTGAGACCGGTACCCAGCCGGGAAATACGGACAATCGCCGCCGACTCGATGGCATCGATCCGGTGGACGGTTGTTTCCTGGGTGTTTCGCAGGTCGGGTGCCGCCAAGCAAACTCCCCCTTGTGGCGGACATGAATACCGGGGAATACTGCCTTAATATGACCCCGGATTGAAGGATTCGTTGCGTCCGGGGGTGATCCGGGAAGGACGGTTGGGGGTCAACTATTCTTATGTTTTTCAGTGGATTAAATTCGAAATCTATCGGGGCTGGCAAGTGAGCTTCGTGCAGGACGGTCCGCGTCTGGGTAACCAGTACGCCGATGACGAGTTATTGCAGCGCTGGTTACGCTGGCGCCTGCCCGACCGGGTGTATGGCCGGATTGGCGAAGGACTGCACCGGCTGGGCGCGCGGGCTGCGGGCGATCTCGCCGATGCGGCTGCTGATGCTGAAGCCCATCCGCCGCAGCTGTCGCGTTACGATGCCTGGGGTCAACGGGTCGACCGGATCGAAACCGCTGCGGGCTGGCGGGCGCTGCACGAAGCCGCCGCTGAAGAGGGTGTCGTGGCAACCGCTTACGAGCAGGCCGACGGCGAATATTCCAGGGCGCACCAGTTTGCCCGCCTGTATCTTTTTCATCCGTCCTCGGCGCTTTATTCGTGCCCGCTGGCCATGACCGACGGCGCTGCGGCCGTTCTGCGCGACCTCGCAGCGACTGAATTGCGTGACCGCGCGCTGCCGCGGCTTACCAGCCGCGATCCCGCCAGTTTCTGGACTTCGGGTCAGTGGATGACCGAGAAAAGCGGTGGCTCCGACGTCAGCGGCACTGCTACGGTCGCCCGTCGGGAGGGTGAAGGCTGCTACCGGCTTTACGGCCAGAAGTGGTTCAGCTCCGCTGCGACCTCAGACATCGCACTGACCCTTGCCCGGCACGAAGACCGGGAGGGCCTGAGTCTTTTCTACCTCGAAACCCGCCAGGCCGACGGCCAGCTCAACGGGATTCGCATCGACCGTTTGAAGGACAAGCTGGGCACGCGTGCGATGCCCACCGCCGAGCTCACGCTGGACGGGACAGTGGCACAACGGGTTGGCGAGCCGGGTCGCGGCGTGCGGAATATTGCCGGCATGTTGAACATTACGCGGCTGTATAACTCGGTGTGCGCAGTGGCGAGCATGCGTCGCGGCCTCGCCCTGGCGCGCGATTACTCGGCCAGGCGTAAGGCATTTGGTCGTCCGCTGATCGACCACGTGCTGCATGCCGAAACTCTCGGAAATCTCGAGGCGCACTACCAGGGTGCATTCCACCTGGTTTTTCATTTGGCGTTATTGCTCGGCCGCGTCGAATGCGACCGTGCAAACGACACCGACCGGCTGCTGCTGCGTTTGCTTACCCCGGTAGCCAAGCTGTATACGGCAAAACTTGCCGTCGCGTCGGCGAGCGAAGTGCTGGAGTGTTTCGGCGGCGCCGGTTACATCGAGGACACCGGCCTGCCCAGGCTGCTGCGCGACGCGCAGGTCTTACCGATCTGGGAGGGTACAACCAACGTCCTGAGTCTCGATGTGCTGCGGGTTATCCAGGGCAGTGATGCGTTTGCGGTCCTGATTGGCGACGTGCAGCGTCGCGTTGCCGGCGAGGAACCGACGCTGGCAGCCGCTCGCCGGCACATTAACGACGCGTTATCGGCCCTCAGGGTTATGCCGCTCGATCGCGAGGCCGACGCCCGCGAACTGTCGCTGGGAATTGGCCGGGTCATGGCGGCGGCGCTGCTCGTCGAGCACGCCGGTGCGATGCCCGATTCGAGAATGGCAACGGCCGCGGTCGAACTGGTCACCCGGCGGGCGCTGGTTGGCCCCCACACGCCGGAAAGCAGCCAGGTGGCAGCGCGGGTCCTGGCGAGAGGCAAACGCTAATGACCCGACGTTACCGGGTTCTGGGGTTGCGCGAGAGGGGGGAGCCAGTCACCAGAAAGAAGCATCGACAGGTCTCTCGCTGAGGTCTTCGCGGTAACCAACCGGCGGACAGGTCGAACGTGTCGGAATTGCGACTCGAAGCCGCTCCTGAGCGGGTTGTCAGGGTACGGGTCGGATAGCGATCCGGGAAATCCCGGATCAGTTCGGGTATCGCGATCCCGGGTTAGCGTTCCGGGAAATCCCGGATCATGTTGGGGATGCGTTTCTGCAGGTAATCGCCGAGATTGATTTCGCCGCTCGCCGCAATGTCGTGTTCGGTCATCACGCTGACCGGTGACAGCGTCTGCGGATTGGTGTCATCCGGGCTGACCATGCGCGAGATTCGCGAACCGGTAATTTTCATGGGCTGCGCCGGGCGCATCGATGCAAACTTGGTTTCGGGATCGTAGGCGTCGCCGGAGACGCATCCGCCGAGCAAGACGGCCGAACCGAGAGCAGTGAAAAGAGCCTTGATCATGTTGTTCCCCGACCTGAGCCTTCATGGCAGTCTAGACCGAACCGGGAGCCCAAGTCGACGATCCGCATCCTCATCCCGCTGTGTTAATCTTTTTGCAGTGCGGAATAAGGCGGCGGAACCTAATCCGGGCGCCGGTGTCGGTCTTGTTTATACAGACAGTGGGGCGGTGCATGAGTTCCAGAGTAATCCTGGTCCTGGCAGTCACGATTATCTCTGCCGCCCAGGCGGGACCCCTGCACGATGCCGTCGCACGCAGCGACACGGCCGCAGTTACCGAACTGCTTGCCGGCGGGGCGAATCCGCGCGAGGCCCTGGCCAATGGTCTCACCCCCCTGCATATCGCCGCCCTGACCGGTAACACGGCCATCGCCGCAGCGCTGCTGGAAGCCGGCGCTTCAGCAAACATCGCCGATAACGAGGAAACCACGCCATTGCACATGGCGGCCGGTGGCGGGCAGTCAGGCGTCGTCCGGTTGCTGCTCGACGCCGGTGCCGATGTCTACATACGGGATTCAATCGGCTATACCGCTTTGCACTGGGGGGCGCTGGTTGGCGACGTCAGTATCGTCGACGCCCTGCTGAAAAAAGGGGCCGACGCCGATCTTCGCTCCTTCACCAGCGTCACGCCGGTGTACTGTGCTGCGTTCAGCGGAAATCCCGAGGTAGTGCAACGGCTCATCGGAGCCGGTGCCGGGGTAAACACCATTAATGAATTCGGCGCAACACCGCTGCACGCGGCCGCCGAACAGGGCCGGACCGAGGCGGTAAAGATCCTCCTGCGGGCCAATGCCAAGGTCAATGCGCGAGCACAGGATGGTGGCCGGCCACTGCATGCTGCCGCCGGCAACGGGCACCTCGAAGTTGTAAAACTGCTGCTGGAACAAGGCGCTGAACCCGGTGCGCGTAATGCCCTGGGTTACTCGGTGCTGCACCGCGCTGTGGCCTCGGGCCAGCTGCCGGTCGTTGCTGCCGTCGGCGCCCGGTTGGACACGGTGCATGTGCTCGATCGCGATCACGATACGCCGTTGCACTGGGCCGCCTATTACGGGCATGCCGACGTGGTCCGCTACCTGTTGGGTCGCGATGCACGGCCGGCGGCGTCCAACCGGTTTGGATTCACGCCGCTCGATCTCGCGCGGCGGGGTGGCCACGAGCACCTGCTCAATCTCCTGTCACAATCTGAACCGGTTAATTGAGCAGCGGGTCACGTCGCAGCCGCCCACGCTGATCTAGGATTAACGAAGCTGGCTTGGTCCTTAAGCCACAGAAAATAAAAAGAAATTTTTTTCTAAAGTTTCTGCGATTCTTGCCGATAAATCCTGTGTGAGAGTTTGTTTCCAGGGAAAGGAAGCCAGTCAGGGATGATTGCCCGCCAGAAAATTCCGGCCAGCAGCCTGCGCGAAGGCATGTATGTCGCCGAGCTCGACCGCCCGTGGCTCGAGACCCCGTTCCTGTTCCAGGGCTTTATCGTTCGCAGCCAGCGCGATATCGAGGAATTGTGCCGCTACTGCAGCTGGGTCTTTGTCGATCGGGAGCTGTCCGAGGTCGATGTGCCGAAGAAAGGCCGGCGGCAGCATTCTGCGGCTCCCGCCAGGCGGGGCGGGTTAGGCAGCCTGTTGAGTCGCTTTCTTGGGCGGCCGGAGGAAGAGAGCAAGTCGCTGGATCCAATTCCTTCCCTGGCCGGACTGCCGCGGCAGAGTTACCCGGAACGCAAGACCAGCATCAGCGATGAACTGCCACAGGCCAAAGCCTCGATTGCGAAGGCGCAGGACATCGTGCGTCAGGCGACGGAAACGCTCCGGGTCAGCGAGACGATTGAGGCATCGCTGGTTTCTGAAGCGGTCGACCCGATCGTCAACAGCGTGCTGCGCAACAAGGACGCAATGATCTGGCTGCAAAGCATGCGCGGCAAGGACGAGTATATTTTTTCCCGTTCGGTCGCCTGCTCGGTCTGGGCAGTTATTTTCGGGCGGCACCTCGGGCTGGACCGCGCGACCCTGACGCATCTGGCCATTGGGGCAATGCTGCTTGACCTCGGAAAGGTCGACTTACCCGACGAGCTGCTGACCCGCAACGGACCGCTGGATTACGATGAAATGGAGCTGGTCCGGAAACACGTCAGTAATGGCGTAAAAATGCTTGAGCACAGCGGCGGCTTCGACCCGGCGGTGATCGAGATGGTCCGCACTCACCACGAGCGGTACAACGGGACGGGTTATCCCCACGGATTGCAGGGGACGGAGATTCCGCCGCTGGGCAAGATTGCCGGCATCCTGGACACCTTTGTTGCAATGACGAGCCAGCGGCCTTATGCCGATGCCATGGCCAGCTACGACGTCATGCGACACCTCCACGAGTTGGCGGATGTCGAGTTCCAGGCCGAGCTGGTCGAGCAGTTTGTTCAGGCCGTGGGCATGTTCCCGACAGGATCGCTGGTTGAGCTCAGCACCGGCGAAGTAGCGATCGTTACTGGTCAGAACCGGGTGCGCCGTTTGCGTCCGCAGGTCATGGTGCTACTCGATTCCAGTAAGCAGTTGCTCGACTCTTTTCGCAAGATCGACCTGCGCGAACAGCAGACCGATGACAGCGGTACGGTTTCGTTGTGGATAACCCGAGGCCTGCCGCCGGGTTCCTTCGGCATCGACCCGGCGGAGTTTTTCCTTTGAGCACAGCAGTACCAACGACCAGCAAGACGGGTTTCACCGCCTACATGGAGGTGCTCGGGCATTATCTCGAGGCCTCCGGGGCCAAGGATGAGCAGTTCGGGCTGATCCTCGTTGACCTCGATAACCTCCGCCGGACCAATACCTCGATGGGCTACGAGGCGGGCCGGCAGATGCTCGTGGAAGCGGCGCGGCGGCTGGAGGCGGTTTGCCGGCCACGCGACCGGGTTATCCAGTATTCCGACCAGGGCTTCGCGCTGTTGCTGACCGGCATGCACAACCAGGAGCATGCCGAGCTGGCGGCCAACAAGATCTGGCGGGAGTTCGCCGAGCACGTCGACATACTCGGGCATCGGATGGTGATCGAGGTGTCAATGGGGATTGCCTTGTTCCCGATGCATGGGAGAGATGCGCAGTCCCTGATGCAGGCGGCGGAAGCCGCACAGTTCAGCGCTTCGTCGACGATGCACTGGCAGGTCTACACACCGTCGGTAACCGAGGAGGCCACCGGGCTTGTTGGCATTGAGTCTGAGCTCGATGAGGCGATCACACAGGGCCAGCTGGAAATGCATTACCAGCCCAAGCTGCAGCTGCCCGACTGCACCCCTACCGGTGTCGAAGCCCTGATGCGCTGGTTTCATCCGACGCGCGGACCGGTGCGCCCGGACATTTTTATCGACATGGCCGAGCGTATCGGCAAGATGGAGGACCTGACCTGGTTCGCGCTGAACAGCAGCCTGCGGCAGCTGCGCGACTGGCCGCTGGCCGGCCGGCCGTTCAACGTTGCCATCAACGTCACGCCCGGGATCGTCCAGAAAGAGGATTTTGCAGAGATTGTCTGCAACGCCCTGCAGGTCTGGGATGTCGATCCCGGACAGCTGACGATCGAGGTCACCGAAACCGCCTTGATGAAAAAACCGGAGGCCAGCTTCCGCACGCTGGCTCGCCTGCGCGATAAAGGTGTACGGATATCCATCGACGACTTTGGGACCGGCTACAGTTCGCTCGCCTACTTCAAGAACATTCCCGCGACCGAGCTGAAGATCGACCGCAGCTTCGTGTTCAGAATGCTGGAGAACCCGGGCGACCGGAAGATCGTGCAAACCGTCATCGATCTTGCTCACAACTTCGGTCTCAAGGTCGTGGCCGAGGGTATCGAGAACGAAGAAACTAACGCAGCCCTGGTGGCGATGGGCTGCGATATCGCGCAGGGCTATTATCACGCGAAGCCGATGAACCATGAGGCGCTGTCGCGCTGGCTTACCGACTACACCACGCCAAAACCGGTCAGGATAGCCGCCGACGCCTGAGGCGCCTGCCCCGGTGCTATCATGGCGCCATGCCCGCAGAGTCTTACAACGATTTTCGTTCTTTTTATCCGTTCTACCTGTCGGAACACGCTAACCGCACGTCACGCCGCCTGCATTTTTTCGGCACCGGCCTGGTGATAGCGACAGCCGTATTCGCTATTGCTACCGGGCGGTGGAAGCTGTTGTGGCTGCTGCCGCTATTCGGCTACGGTTTTGCCTGGGCGGGTCATTTTTTCTTCGAAAAAAACCAGCCGGCGACATTTCGCTATCCACTTTACAGCCTTGCCGCCGATTTCGTGATGTTCAGAGACATACTTATTCGCCGGATCCCGTTCTAGACCGCAGATCCAGCCGCTCGATGCTCCGGTCGCACCATTTCAGCGTTGCGGCAACCCGCTCCAGTCCCAGTTGGAGGGTAAGCTGAGGGAAGAACTGTTCGTCGGGCAGCCGGTCGGGATAACGCGGTTCATCCGCGCGCCAGCCACGCTCGATAGCCTGCAGCTGCTCCAGTTGTTCCGCGAGGTGTGAGCGCAGCTTCACCAGGAACTCGCGGGCCTTCGGCGGATCGTCGAGTTCGTGCAGGAAATAGACCTGTGCTAGATAGCTGATGCGGTCGCGCCGTACTTCGGGTCCGCCCGCCAGCCAGTTGCGGATCGCCTCCTGACCGGCCGCGAGGCGCCGGTAGACCTTGCGCGGCGGGCCCTGCGCGGGTGGTTCGGTTTTGACCACCAGCAGCCCGTCACCCGCCATTTTCTGCAGCGTCGGGTAAATCTGGGCGAGGTCGGCGGCCCAGAAATGCCGCAGGCTCTGG